>JBNPEA010000060.1:0-10720 GCA_051117315.1 Salinarimonas sp.
CGGCGTTGACAGTCAGGTCGGTCGGCTGAACGGCGGTAAAGTCGCCAAACCGCATCGACACGCCATCGAGAACGACGTCTTGTCCGTGCATGAGCCCCTCATTTTGCACGCAGGCGGGAGGCGAACTTCGTCCTCCCAGTCGGTGGCGCAATGCACCGTGAGCGTCAGCCCGGGCAGCTCGCGCGTCAACGTTCGGCGGGCGCGGGCGATCGGCCCGGCGAGATGGTTGTCGAGCGTGACGATGGCAAAGCGCAGCGGCACGCCCGCGGCCGAGGGCGCTGCGGCCCCCGCGAGACAGGCCGGTGCCGGCCCGTCCATGGAACGGATCGTCAGATCCGTCCGGTCAGCGACTGAAATGAGCCTTCGCATCGTAGATCGTCTCGATGGTGATCGGGGCGACCCCGCGCTCGCGCGCGAAGCGTTCGGTGTTGCGGCGCGCCTTGCCGCGCACGAAGAAGGGGATCTTCAGGAGCTCCTTCTCGGCCTCGGCGGTCCAGCGGAGGTCCGCCTCCGCCGCCGGCGGCTCGAGCACCGCCGCGTCGGCGTGCGCCGCGGGAGCGGCCGCCACGGCGAGCGCGGGCTCCGGCGAGGCCGGCTGCGGCTCGCGCCGCGGCGCCGCGTGCTCGGAGGCGAGATGCGAGGGCATCGCGCCGTCGTTGAACTCGAAGTCCTCCCGGAACATCGAGAGCAGGTGCTCCTCGAGCCCCATCACGAGCGGGTGGACGAAGGTGTCGAAGATGACGTTGGCGCCCTCGAAACCCATCTGCGGCGAGTAGCGGGCCGGGAAGTCCTGCACGTGCACCGGCGCCGAGATCACCGCGCAGGCGATGCCCAGCCGCTTGGCGATGTGGCGCTCCATCTGGGTGCCGAGCACGAGCTCGGGCTGGAGCGCGACGATGGCGTCCTCCACCTCGAGGTAGTCGTCGGTGATCAGCGCCTCGAGCCCGAGCCGGCCCGCCATCTCGCGCACCTCGCGGGCGAGCTCGCGGGAATAGGTGCCGAGCCCCACCACCTCGAAGCCGAGCTCCTCGGCGGCGACCCGGGCGGCGGCGATGGCGTGGGTGGCGTCGCCGAAGACGAAGACCCGCTTGCCGGTGAGATAGTTCGAGTCGACCGAGCGCGACCACCAGGGCAGCCGGCCCGCGCCCTCCGCCAGAACGTCCGACACGTCGATGCCGGCGAGCGCGCCCACCTCGGCGATGAACTCGCGCGTCGCGGCGACGCCGATCGGGATCGTGCGGGTGAAGGGCTGCCTGCAGGTGCGCTCCAGATGGCGCGCGACCGTGCCGGCGATCTCGGGATACATCACCACATTGAAGTCCGCCTCGCCGAGGCGGGCGATGTCGCTGGCCCGGGCGGTGAGCGGCGCCACCGCGTTCACCCGCACGCCGATGCGAGCGAGGAGCCGGCGGATCTCCTCGAGATCGTCGCGGTGCCGGAAGCCCAGCGCGGTGGGCCCGAGGATGTTGCACGACGGCCGCGCGTCGGCGTCGCCGTCGCCCTGGCGGGGCCGTGCCAGGGCGCGCACGAGCTGGAGGAAGGTCTCCGCCGCGCCCCAGTTCTCCTTGCGCTGGTAGGAGGGCAGCTCCAGAGCAACCACGGGGACGGGCAGGTTCAGGGCGCGGGCTAGCCCGCCCGGATCGTCCTGGATCAGCTCGGCGGTGCAGGAGGCGCCCACCAGCATCAGGTCCGGGTCGAAGCGCTCGTAGGCTTCGCGCGCCGCGTCCTTGAACAGCTCGGCGGTGTCCGCGCCGAGGTCGCGCGCCTGGAAGGTGGTGTAGGTCACCGGCGGGCGCTGGTCGCGCCGCTCGATCATGGTGAAGAGCAGGTCGGCGTAGGTGTCCCCCTGCGGCGCGTGCAGGACGTAGTGCACGCCTTCCATCGCGGTGGCGACGCGCATGGCGCCGACGTGTGGAGGAGCCTCGTAGGTCCAGACGGTGAGCTTCATCGTCTCACACCTTCAGCTTCTCGCGGCGCACGAGCGGGCGGGCGAAGAGACCGGAGAGGTCAGCCGCCTGGTCGTAGCCGTGGATGGGGGTGAACAGCAGCTCGATCGACCACTTGGTGGCGAGCCCCTCCGCCTCGAGCGGGTTGGCGAGGCCCAGCCCGCACACGGCGATGTCGGGCGCCGCCGCGCGGCAGCGGTCGAGCTGGCGGTCGACGTGCTGGCCCTCGACGATCGAGAGCCCGTCGGGCAGGAGCGCCAGCTCGCCGGCCATGTGCTGGCGGTGCAGGAAGGGCGTGCCGACCTCGACGAGCTCCATGCCGAGCTCGCGGGAGAGGAAGCGCGCGATCGGCAGCTCGAGCTGCGAATCGGGGAAGAAGAAGATCCGCTTGCCGGAGAGCCGCTTGCGGTCGCGCTCCAGGGAGGCGCCGACGCGGGCGATCATCGGTGCGGTGACCCGCTCGAACAGCGCGGGATCGACGCCGAAATCGTCGGCGGCCGTCTCGAGCCAGGCGGTCGTGCCCTCGACGCCCAGCGGGAAGGGTGTCGGCAGATGCGTCGCGCCGCGCGATTCGAGGGCGCGCGCGGTCTCCGCCAGGAACGGCTGGGCGAGGAGCATGCGCGTGCCCTCCCCCACGGGCGGCAGCTCGTTCGCCTTGCGCATCGGCAGGAAGCGCGCGGGAATGCCGAGCGCGGCGAAGATGCGGGCGAACTGGTCCTCGACCACGTCGGCCAGCGCGCCGACGACGAGCAGCTCCTTCGCCTCGGGCTCCGCCCGCGGCAGGGTCGGCACGATCGAGGCGAGGCAGGTGTCTTCGCCCTGCGTGAAGGTCGTCTCGATGCCGGAGCCGGAGTAGGAGAGCACCCGCACGTCCGGCAGGAAGCGCGCCGAGAGTCGCTGCGCCGCGCGGGAGAGATCGAGCTTGATCACCTCCGACGGGCACGAGCCCACGAGGAAGAGCATCTTGATGTCGGGCCGGCGCGACAGGAGCCGCTCGACGCAGGCGTCGAGCTCGTCGTTGGCGTCGGCGATGCCGGCGAGGTCGCGATCGTCGATGATGGCGGTGGCGAAGCGCGGCTCGGCGAAGATCATCACGCCCGCAGCCGACTGCATCAGGTGCGCGCAGGTGCGCGAGCCGACGATCAGGAAGAACGCGTCCTGGATCTTGCGGTGCATCCAGATGATGCCGGTGAGCCCGCAGAAGACCTCGCGCTGGCCGCGCTCGGCGCGGACGGTCGGGCCCGAGCCCGGCTCGGTGCGCGCGGCGGCGGGCGTGTCGGCACAGCCGGAGACGGCGGGGCGGCGGGTCTCGTCGACGAGAACGTGGCGGTTCATCGTGCGGCCTCCCCGACGACGTCCCCGCCCCGAGCCGGCGACACGGCCGCGGCCTGCCTCGCACGGCTCTCCCGCTCGCTGCTCTCCTGGAGCCGCGCGGCGCGCAGCTTCAGGACGAACTGCACGGCGTTGACCACGTAGGCGGCATAGGCGGCGAGCGCGAGCAACATCTCGCCGCGCGTGCCGAGCAGGTCCGTGAACAGGGCGAAGAGGTAGAAGGTGTGCAGCGCGATCACGCCGAAGGAGACGACGTCTTCCCAGAAGAACGGCTCGGCGAACAGGTAGACGCCGAAGACCTCCTTCTCCCAGATCGCGCCCGTGACCATGATCGTGTAGAGCGTCAGCGTCTTGACCACGATGGAGATCGTGGCGAGCGCGTAGCCCTCGCCGGTGGCGAGGTAGCGCGCGATCAGGACGATGCTGACCAGGCACACCAGGAATTGCACCGGCGCGAGGATCCCCTGCACCGTCGTCCACGGCGAGGTGTCGCGCCGCTGGCGTTCCTGCGGCGTGTAGAGACCTCTCCTCGGCGTCTCGGCGTCGGCGCGACGCATCGCGACCCTCCCTGGAACGGCTCGTCTTCTTGACCTCGAAGGCTACGGAGCGGGCCAAAGAGTGTCAACCTAGATTGACGTCAATCCATCCTCACAACAAACACGGTCGGGTTAAGTGCGTAGCTTCCGACCACTTGCGCGTTCCGCGTGCTCCGCCTTATGCTCCTTACAAGTTCAGCCACGCTCCCCGACCTGAAACGATAATAACATCAACGGTTCGCCGAGCAGTCGACGCGTTGGACGCCGAGACGAAGGGAGGTTTCGATGGCCATCCTCAAGGAGGCGATCGCGTCGTCTTCATCCGCCGCGCCAGGTGGAGAGGCACGAACCGGGGGGCATGCTCCTCGCCATGCATCGAGAACGGAGGCGGCGCGCCGGGAGGCCCTGTCGCGAACGATCGAGGCCGAGATCATCCCCCGCCTGATGCTCGTCCACGCGAGCGACGCCTGCGCCGAGAGTGCCGGGCAGGACCCGCTCCCCTCGCACGAGGAGGTTGTCGAGTTCGCTCAGATCGTCATCGCCCACGACGTCGAGGTCGCGACCTCCTACGTCGCCGTGCTGCGCGCGCGGGGCGCCACGCTCGAGACCATCTTCCTTCATCTCCTGGCGCCGGCGGCAAATCACCTGGACGCGCTCTGGCGCGAGGACAAGGCCGACTTCTGCGACGTGACGATCGCGCTCTCGCGCTTGCAGCAGGTCCTGCGCGAGCTGAGCGCGCCCTTCGAGGCGGAGGGCGACGTCGGCCCCGAGGAGAAGCGCATCCTGCTCGCCTCGACGCCGGGCGAGACGCACACGTTCGGCGTGGCGATCGTCGAGGAATTCCTGCGCCGCGCCGGCTGGGACGCGGTGTGCGCGCCGGGCACCTCCCTGGATGAGCTCGGCCGGATCGTCCGCTCGGACTGGTTCGACGTCGTCGGATTGTCGTTGAGCTGCGAGAGCTTGCTCGCGGAGCTCGCGTCCGCTATCGACGTCGTCCGACGCCGGTCGCGCAACAAGCGCATCGGGGTCGTCGTCGGAGGTCACTACTTCAACGAGCATCCCGAGAGCGCTGCTCTCGTGGGTGCGGACCTCGTGGCGTTCGACGGCCTCGACGCCGTCAGGAAGGCGCAGCGGTTCGTGGGAGGCGCCGCGCGGGCTCGGTGAGGGATCGGCTTGGAACAACGAGGATCGCAGCGCCCGATGGACACTCCTCTGGCTCCCGAGGGCCTGCGCCGCTTCCGGGCCCCTGAGACGGCATTGGCCGACGTCGATGCGGCGAGCGCTGCGCGCCTCATCGCGGCGACCAACGACCTCGCGCTCATCGTCGATCGCGACGGCGTGATCGAGGACGTCGCCGTCGGCTCCCGCGAGCTCGAGGTCGAGGAGTGCGAGCGCTGGCGCGGCCGGCGCTGGGTCGACACCGTCACCGTCGAGAGCCGCGAGAAGATCGAGGCGCTGATGCGCCACGCCACGTCCGACGAATCGCGGATCTGGCGCCAGGTGAACCATCCCCTCCCCTCCGGGCCGGACCTGCCGATCCTCTACTCGGCCGTCGACGTCGGCCGCTCCGGGCGCATCGTCGCCGTGGGGCGCGACCTGCGCGGCGTCGCCTCGCTCCAGCGCAAGCTGGTGGACGCTCAGACGGCCATGGAGCGGGAGTACGCCCATCTGCGCAGCGCCGAGACGCGCTACCGGCTGCTGTTCCAGATCGCCTCCGAGGCCGTGCTCGTCGTCGACGCGGCGACGCGCCGGGTGAGCGAGGCCAATCCCGCCGCCGTCGAGCTCGTCGCCGCCGGGCGGCCGATCACCGGCCGGTCCCTGTCCCAGCTCTTCGCCACCGACAGCGCCGGCGCGCTCGAGGACCTGCTCGGGGCGGCGCGCACCACCGGGCGATCCGACGAGGCGCGGCTGAGGCTGGGGGACGGGCGCGAGACGCTCGCCTCCGCCTCGGTCTTCCGGCAGGAGCGCGTGACGCACTTCCTGGTGCGGCTCGCGCCCCCCGCCGGCGGCGCGAGCGCGCTCGCCGCCGCCCGTCGCCGCGTGCTGCGCGTGGTCGAGCGGCTACCGGACGCGATCGTCGTGACCGATTCGGACCGACGCATCCTCTCCGCCAACGCCGCCTTCCTCGATCTCGTCCAGCTCGCCACCGAGGAGCAGGCCCGCGGCGAGCCGCTCGACCGCTGGCTCGGGCGCTCCAGCGTCGATTGCAACGTGCTCACGGCGAGCGTGCGCGAGCACGGCGCGGTGAAGCGATTCGGCACCGTGGTGCAGGGCGAGTACGGGCTGACCGAGGACGTCGAGGTCTCGGCCGTGCTGGCGCCGGAGGTCGACGACGCCTGCTACGGTTTCGCCATCCGCCCGACCGGGCCGCGGCCCACGGCGGCGATGGGCGCCGCCGGGCCCGAGCTGCCGCATTCGGTGGCGCAGATGAAGGAGCTCGTCGGCCGCGTCTCGCTCAAGGAGCTGGTGCGCGAGACCACCGACGTGATCGAGAAGCTGTGCATCGAGGCCGCGCTCGACCTCACCGGCGACAACCGCGCCTCCGCCGCGGAGATGCTCGGCCTCTCGCGCCAGAGCTTCTACTCGAAGCTGCGCCGCCACGGGCTCGGGGACCTCGATCACGAGGATTGAGACGGCGCCGCTGCGCCAACCGACCTGACACACGTAAGTGTCAATTCTGATTGACGCGTCGGCTGGCCGGGCTAGCATCTCCGGCATGACGCGACCGGCCATCCTCTCCTTCACCGAGCTCCTCAAGCCGATCACCTGGTTCGCGCCCATGTGGGCGTTCGCCTGCGGGGTCGTCTCCTCCGGCGTCTCCGCCGACACGCGCTGGCCCGTGATCCTCGCGGGCGTGGTGCTGGCGGGGCCGCTCGTCTGCGCCGCGAGCCAGGCGGTGAACGACTGGTACGACCGGCACGTCGACGCCATCAACGAGCCGAACCGGCCGATACCCTCGGGGCGCATCCCCGGCGAATGGGGCTTCTACATCGCGGTGATATGGACGGCGCTCTCGTTCATCGTCGCCTTCATGCTCGGACCCGTCGTGCTGCTCGCCGGCGTGATCGGGCTCGCGCTCGCCTGGGCCTATTCCGCCCCGCCCTTCCGGCTCAAGCAGAACGGCTGGTGGGGCAACTCGGCGGTCGCGATCTCCTACGAGGGCCTGCCCTGGTTCACCGGCGCCGCCATCATGGCCGCCGCCTTCCCGGACTGGCGGATCGTCGTGGTGGCGCTGCTCTACTCCTTCGGCGCGCACGGCATCATGACGCTGAACGACTTCAAGTCGGTCGAGGGCGACAAGCGCGAGGGCGTCGATTCGCTCCCGGTCCTCCTCGGCGTCGACCGCGCCGCGCGCCTCGCCTGCGTGGTCATGGCCGCGCCGCAGGTGGTGGTGATCGCGCTGCTGCTCTTCTGGGGCGCGCCCTGGCACGCGCTGGCGGTCACCGCGCTGCTCGCGGCGCAGGCGGCGCTGATGGGCAGGCTCGTCGCGGATCCGCGCGGAAAGGCCGCCTGGTACAACGCCACCGGCACGACGCTCTACGTGCTCGGCATGCTCGTCACCGCCTTCGCCCTGCGCGGGCTCGGGCCGGTCGCCGGATGAACGGGAGACGCACGATGACCGCCCTTCGCGACAGCGCTCCGCTCTCCTGGCTCGGCATTGCCCGGCTCGGCCTCGTGCAGGCCTCGCTGGGCGCCATCGTCGTGATCACCACCTCGACGCTCAACCGCGTCATGGTGGTGGAGCTCGCGCTGGCCGCCTCGCTGCCGGGCCTGCTGGTCGGCCTGCACTACGCGGTGCAGCTGCTGCGGCCGCGCTGGGGCCACGGCTCGGACATCGGCGGACGGCGCACGCCCTGGATCGTCGGCGGCATGGCGGCGCTCGCGGCCGGCGCGGTGCTGGCGGCGCTCGCGACCGCGCTCGCGGCGACGAACCTCGTCGCCGGCATCGCGCTGTCCACGCTGGCCTTCGGCATCATCGGCATCGGCGTCGGCGCGTCCGGCACCTCGCTGCTGGCGCTCCTCGCCGAGCGCGTCGCCCCGGCGCGCCAGGCCTCGGCGGCGGCGATCGTCTGGATCATGATGATCGCGGGTTTCATCGTCACCGCGGGCACGGCCGGGCATTTCCTCGATCCGTTCTCGATGACCCGCCTCGTCGCCGTGACGGCGAGCGTCGCGGGCGCCGCCTTCCTCGTCACCTGCCTCGCGGTGTGGGGCGTCGAGGGCGCGCGGCGCGCCCGCGCGGCCGTCGAGGGCGCGCCGAAGGTGCCGTTCCGCCAGGCCCTGGCGGAGGTCTGGGCGGAGCCCACGGCGCGACGCTTCACCATCTTCGTCTTCGTCTCGATGCTGGCCTACTCGGCCCAGGATCTCATCCTCGAGCCCTTCGCGGGCCTCGTCTTCGCGATGACCCCGGGGGAAACGACGCAGCTGTCCGGCATCCAGAACGCAGGCGTCCTCGCGGGGATGATCCTCACCGGCCTCCTCGGCGGCGGCTTTCGCGGCAGCGGGCCGTCGCGCCTGCACCTGTGGGCGATCGGGGGGTGCGTGATCTCGGCGGCGGCGCTGACGGGGCTCGCCTTCGCGGGCGGCGTCGGCCCGGCCTGGCCGCTCCATGCCAACGTCGCGGTGCTCGGCTTCGGCAACGGGATCTTCGCGGTCGCCGCCATCGGCTCGATGATGCGCCTGGCGAGCCAGGGCGCGGCGAACCGCGAGGGCACCCGCGTCGGGCTGTGGGGCGCGGCGCAAGGGATCGCCTTCGGGCTCGGCGGCCTCGTCGGCACCCTCGCCGTCGATCTCGGCCGCCTCGTCGCCGAGAGCACCTCGGCCGCGTATGCCTCGGTCTTTCTCGGCGAAGCGGCGCTCTTCCTCGTCTCGGCGGTCCTCGCCGCGCGGGTGATGAGCGGCCGGCCGAGCCTCGTGCGCGGGCAAGCCCGCGTCGTCACCCCCGCCGTCGCGCCGACGGCGACCGGCCCCCTGGGCGAGCCGCTGATGCAAGGGAGGACGTCCCCGTGACCTTCGATACCCCCGATAGCGCCATGGACCACCTGGACGAGGCCGCCCCGCCGCCGGCGGAGGAGACCCTCACCCGCACGCCGGTCGATCCGCAGCACACGTACGACGTGGTCGTGGTCGGCGGCGGCCCCGCCGGCGCGACCGCGGCGACGGACCTCGCCCGCGGCGGGCGCGACGTGCTGCTCCTCGACCGCGCCGGCCGGATCAAGCCCTGCGGCGGCGCGATCCCGCCGCGCCTCGTGCGCGACTTCGCCATTCCCGACGGCATCCTCTGCGCCAAGATCTCCGGCGCGCGCATGATCGCGCCCTCCGACAAGCGCGTCGACATGCCGATCGAGGACGGCTTCGTCGCCATGGTCGACCGCGAGGTGTTCGACGAGTGGCTGCGCGCCCGCGCCACCGCAAACGGCGCCACGCGCCGCGCCGCCACGTTCGAGACCATCAGCCGCGATCCCGACGGCACCGCGCGGGTGCATTTCCGCACCTCGCGGGAGGAAGGCGGCGAGAGCGTCTCGGTGCGCGCCCGTGCCGTCATCGGCGCGGACGGCGCCAACTCGGCGGTGGCCCGCGAGGCCGTGCCGCAACGCGGGCCGATCCCCTTCGTCTTCGCCTATCACGAGATCGTCGAGGCGCCCGAGGAGGGCGCGGCGGACTACATCGCGAACCGCTGCGACGTGTACTACCAGGGCAAGCTCTCGCCGGACTTCTACGCCTGGGTGTTCCCGCACGGCAAGTCCGCCTCGATCGGCGTCGGCTCGATGCAGAAGGGCTTCGGCCTCAAGGAGGCCGTCGCCGACCTGCGCGCCACGACGAAGCTCGACGGCGTGCGCACCATCCGCAAGGAGGGCGCGCCGATCCCGCTGCATCCCGCCAAGAAGTGGGACAACGGCCGCGACGTGCTGCTCGCCGGCGACGCCGCGGGCGTGGTCGCGCCGGCCTCGGGCGAAGGCATCTACTACGCCATGGTCGGCGGCCGCCTCGCGGCGGAGGCGGTGGAGGCCTATCTCGAGACCGGCAGGTCGAAGGCGCTGGCGGGCGCGCGCAAATCCTTCATGAAGGCGCACGGGCGCGTGTTCCTCATCCTCGGGATCATGCAGCGCTTCTGGTACGGCAGCGACAAGCGGCGCGAGCGCTTCGTCTCGATCTGCCGCGACGCCGACGTGCAGCGCCTGACCTGGCAGGCCTACATGAACAAGGAGCTGGTGCGCCGCGATCCGATGGCGCACATCCGCATCTTCTTCAAGGACCTGGCCCATCTGTTCGGGCTCGTGCGGCCGTGAGCGGCGCGCCGCGGTGATCGACTTCGTCGCGTCCGGCCGGGTCTTCGACCTGGTCATCGCGATCCTGGTTCTCGAAGGGATCGCGCTCCTCGCGCTCTCGCGTCTCCCCCGGGCGAGAGCGCGGATCCTCCCCGAGGGCCGCGGCCCCGGATTTCGCGATCTCGCGGGATTCGTGGCCGCGGGCCTCGGGCTTTCGTTCGCGGCCCGCGCCGTGATCCAAGATCAGTCATGGACGATCGTCGCCGCCGGGCTGACGATCGCCTTCCTCGCGCATGTGTACGACCTGTATCGGCGCTGGCGCGCCGCACGCTGAGCTCGCCTGCCTCTCGGGTCGACACGACGCACGACTAAGCGGGAACACGGACCTGCCGCTTTTTTGCGCGATGACGACTTGTCGCATGACCGTGTCAAGCTATACTGACACTCGGAGCGATGCCCCCCCGCGCTCCTGTCCCCCGTGCGCCCAGGAGGCCGCCATGCCGAGCCGCCCCGACACCCCCCTCCTCGACACGATCCGCGATCCGGCCGACCTGCGCGGCCTCTCCGACGCCCAGCTGCGGCAGGTGGCGGACGAGCTGCGGGCGGAGACGATCGACGCGGTCTCGGTGACGGGCGG
>JBNPEA010000093.1:0-49398 GCA_051117315.1 Salinarimonas sp.
TGGCGACGACGAGGGCGTCCGCGCCGCCCGCCTCGGCGGCCTGCGCCACCGCGCCGACGTCGCCGGCGTTCGGCGTCAGCTTCGCCCAGAGCGGCAGGGCGGTCGCGTCGCGCAGGCGGCGCACGATCTCGCGCGTGCTCTCCGGGCGCATGGCGAAGGCCTTGCCGTCGTCCTCGAGGTTCGGGCAGGAGATGTTGACCTCGATCGCCGCGACGCCCGGGACGCTCACCATCCGGGCGAGCTCGGCGAAGGCGTCGGGCGTGTTCGCCGAGATCGAGACCACGAGGGGCGGGCGCCAGGCGGCGAAGCGGGGGATCACGTCGCGCACGAAGGCGGCGGCGCCCTTCGAGGGGATGCCGATCGAGTTCAGCATGCCGTTCGGCACTTCCGACACGCGCGGCGTCGGGTTGCCGAGCCGCTTCTCGGGCGTGATCGTCTTGGTGACGAAGGCGCCGAGCCTGTCGAAGTCGAACACGTCCGCCTGCTCGAGCCCGAACGTGCCCGAGGCCGGCATCACCGGGTTGGCGAGCGCCAGCCCGCCGCAGCTGACGGAGAGATCGATCATGCCAGCGCCTCCGCCAGCGGGAAGACCGGTCCCTCGCAGCACACGCGCCGGTGCACGGTCTCGCCGTTCTCGCGGAACGGGCGCACGCAGCAGAAGCATACGCCGACGCCGCAGGCCATCTGCTGCTCCAGCGCGACCTCGCCGAAGAGCCCGTGCCGCGCCGCGATCGCCTGGGCCAGCCGTGTGAGGCGGCTCGAGCCGCAGACGTAGAGCGCGGCGCAGCGGCCCTGCGCCACGAGGTCCTCGACGAGGGACTCGACGTGCGGCACGGCGGAAGTGCCCTCGGCATCCGTGACGGTGAGCACGTCGGCACCGGCCGCGCGCATCTCCTCGACCGACATCAGCAGGTCGGGCGCGCGGGCGCTGAGGATCGCGGTGACGCGGTGCCCGTTCTCCCGCGCCCACGGCACGAGCGGACCCATGGTCGCGAGCCCGACGCCTCGTCCCAGCAGCACGATCGGCGCGCGGTTCTCGGGCAGCGAGAAGCCGATCCCGAGCGGGCCGAAGATATTGAACTCGTCGCCAGGCCACAGACGGGCCATCGCCGCCGTGCCCGTGCCCGTCACCTTGTAGAGGAAGCCGACGCGGTTACTTTCCGGCTCGATTCGATAGACGCTCATCGGGCGCCGGAAGAAGGGGTCGAGCCCGTCCGAGCCGGGGCAGAGCAGGTGGTAGAACTGTCCCGGGCGCGCCTGCGGCATGCCCTCGGGGAGATCGAGCTCGAGGAAGCGGTACTCGTCGTTGACGCCGACGTGGGTGCGCACCACCGCGTCGACCTCGACGGGTCGCCGGCGCACCGCCGCCTCACGGGCGTCGGAATCGAGCATGGACATGATCATGGGGGCTCTCCTCAGCCGAGGATCAGCTTGGGGAAGAAGGTCGAGAGCTGCGGCACGTAGGTGACGACCGCGAGCACGATCAGGTTGATCAGCACGAACGGCCACACGCCCGCGATGATCGTCGCCACCGGCTTGTCGAGCGTCGAGGAGGCGACGAAGATGTCGAGCCCGAAGGGCGGCGTGATCATCCCGATGCAGATGTTGAGCGAGACGATCAGCCCGAAGTGGATCGGGTCGATGCCGAAGCTCATCGCCACGGGGTAGAGCGCCGGCACCAGCACGAGCAGCGCCGAGTTCGGGTCGATGAACATCCCCGCCACGAGGAAGAGCAGGTTGACGATCATCAGGAAGACGATCCAGTTCGCCTCGATCGTCTGCATGAAATCGATCACGACGCCAGGTAGCTGGGCCAGCGTGATGAAGTAGGACACGAGGCTTCCCATCCCGAGCAGGATGAAGATCACCGTGTTGGTCACCGCCGCGCGGCCGGCGACGCCGAACAGGCCGGCGAAGGTCAGCTCGCGATAGACCACCGCCTCCACGAAGACCGCGTAGACGACGCTCACCGCCGCGGCCTCGGTCGGCGTGAAGATGCCGCCGTAGATGCCGCCCAGGATGATCACCGGCAGCCCCAGCGCCCAGCCGGCGGCGCCGGCGGCGCGCCGACGCTCGGCGAAGGAGGGAGCCGGCGTGCCCGTGCGCCCGGAGCGCACGCTGTCCCACACCACGTAGGCCGCGAAGGCGAGCGCCAGCGTGATGCCGATGACGAGGCCGCCCGCGAACAGGCCGGTGATCGAGGTGCCGGTGAGCCAGCCGTAGATGATCAGCGTGATCGAGGGCGGGATCAGCAGCGCCGTCTCCGCGGAGGAGACGATGAGGCCCAGCGCGAACCGGTCCTTGTAGCCGGCCTTGATCAGCTCCGGATACATGATCCGCCCGAGCGCCGCGACGGTGGCGGGCGCCGAGCCCGAGACCGCCCCGAAGGCGGCGCAGGCGCCGATCGTGGTGTGACCCATGCCGCCGGCGCGGTGGCCGAGGAAGGCCTTGACGAGCGTCGTCAGGTCCTTGGCGATCCGGCCGCTGGCCATCAGCTCGGCGGCGAAGATGAAGAAGGGGATGGCGAGCAGGGTCGAGTGGTTGATGCCGCCGACGATCTTCTGGCCGATGACGATGTCCGGCAGGCGGTCGAACCAGATCTCCTTGATCATCAGCCCGGGCAGCCCGAGCACGAGCAGCATCTCGAAGCCGAGCACGAGGAGCAGGATCGCGAGAGCGAAGAGCGCGGCGACGATCATGGCGCGCGCTCCGGGTGCTCGGTCCCGAGCGAGCGCTCCTGGATGCCCAGCAGGCTCGCGAGGTAGCGCAGGGCGAGGAGCGAGAAGCCGACCGGGAGCGCGAGGTAGAGAATCGCCGTCGTCAGCCCCAATGTCGGGCTGACCTGGCCGGTGCCGAGCACGAGGCGGGTGATGTCGACGCCGAACCAGACGATGGCGAGGCTGAAAGCGAGCCCGACGAGGTCGATCGCCCGGCGCACCAGGCGGCGCGCGCGGTCGGGGAAGGTGACGAGCAGCGAGGTCATCGCCACGTGCTTGCCCTGCTCGAGCGCCAGCCCGAGGCCGAGGAAGACCATCCACACCATCAGCCAGCGCGTCGCCTCGTCGATCCAGGCGAGCTCGCGATAGAGATCGGTCGAGACCTCGCGCACCAGGACGGCGCCGCTGTAGAGGAGCGTCATGGCGATCATGATCGTCGCGAGGAGCACCCGCTCCAGCGACGCGATCGCCCGCAGGAATACGATCACGGCCTTCGTCTCCGCCTGGTCCGCCTGGTCCGTCCGGGGCTCGGGCGGGCCGCTCGCCGGGAGCGGCCCGCAGCACCGGCGATCACTCGCCGACGACGTCCTCGTACTGGGCCTCGTAGACCGCGACGATCGCGCGGCCGGCATCGCCGGCGAGGCCGACATAGGCGTCGCGGGCACGCGGATACATCGTCTCGCGCAGGGTGGCGCGCTCCTCGTCGCCGAGCTCGCGCACGTTCATGCCGGCCTCCGTGAGGCGCTCGAGGGCGGCGTCCTGGGAGGCCTCCTTGATCTCCTCGACCTGCGGGCGCACCTCGTCGAACGCCGCGACGATCACGTCGCGGTATTCCTGCGGCAGCGACGCCCACCAGCCCGGGTTGAAGAGGACGATGTCCTCGTTGGCGCCGTGGCCGGACACGAGAAGGTTGTCCTGCACTTCATTGTACTTCATCGTGGCGATCGTATCGAGGGCGTTCTCCTGGCCGTCGACGACGCCGGTCTGCAGTGCGGTGTAGAGCTCGCCGAAGGGCAGGGCGATGGCGGAGGCGCCGACCGCGTTGAACTGCTCGATCAGGACGGGCGAGTCCATCACGCGGAAGCGCTGGCCCTCGAAGGCGTCGACGCTCTCGAGCGGCTTGTTCGAGGTGAAGCTCTTGCGCCCGTTCGGCCAGATGGCGATCGCCTCGAAGCCGCGCGGCGCGAAGCTCGCGAGCACCGCCTCGCCGAATTCGCCGGTGCGCAGCGCGTTCGCCTGCTCGCGGTCCGCCGGGTAGACGAACGGCACGTCGAGGATCGAGACGGCCGAGTTGAAGCCCGCCAGGAAGGCGGCGGGGGAGACGGTCCCCTCGATGACGCCGAGCTGGACGCCCTCGTTCATCTCCCGCGCCTGGCCGAGCTGGCCGGCGGGATAGAGCTCGAACTCGACGGCACCGCCGGTGCGCTCCGCGACGAGGTCGGCGACCATCTCCAGGCCCTGGTGGCGGGGCTGCTGGGGCGACTCGAGATGCCCTATGCGGGCGGTGAATTCCTGGGCCGCGACCGGGCCGGCGACGATGGCGGCGGCGAGGCCGGCCGCGAGAACGAGTGTGCGCCTTGAGATCATCGAGGGTATCCCCTTGTTTCTTCCGCTCCGGAAGGACCTAGGGAAGAGCGTCGCCGCGCCCCTGTCAACCGAAAAGTCTCAAAAATGAGACGCACGCTGAGCGTCTTTTAGGCAGGCTCGACGCCGTGCCGCGCGAGGAGCGCCCGCAGATGCGCCAGCGCCGCATCGCCCCGAAGCGCGCTGGCGCGAAGCCGCGCGGCGATCTCCTCGTGCAGCGCCATCGGCTCGGGCGCCGAGGTGATCAGCGCGACGCCGAGGCTGACGTTGGGCTGCTCGCCGAGGCGGAACGGCGAGATGGCGAGGACCGAGCGGTCGGGCTGGCGGAAGATCTGGAACGTCGTCGCCGGCGTCGGCTCGAGCACGATGCCGATCTCGACGTTCGCCGGCGGGTCGGCCACGAGCGCCGCGATGTGCTCCACCTCGCGCCGCGCCTCCCGGCGACGGCGCAGCACCGTCGCCGCGTCGAGATCGTAGCGCCCCACCGCTCCGTGGGCGAGGAAGCGCTCGATGTCGGAGGAGGAGATCAGGCTGACGATGGCGGGCTTCGCCGCGCGGAACCAGGCCTTGCGCTCGCGCAGGACCGCGAGCAGCGTCTCCAGCGCCGCGCCGTCCTTGTCGCCCGTGCCGCCTCCCGCGCGGGGTCCCTCCCGCAGCACCTCCGCCAGCATGGCGTCGTAGGCGTCCGACGTCAGGAGGTAGGAGACCGGCCCGAACAGCCCGACGACCTCGTGCGAGGCCTCCTCCAGCTGGCGCATGCGCTCGAAGAAGGCCACCGCCGTCGGCACGTACTCGATGCCGGCGCCGAGCAGGCTCGCGAGCGAGGTGTCGAGCACGTCGGCGATGCCGGCCAGCGTCTCGATCTTCGGGATCTGGCCCTGCTCGGCGCGGTAGAGCGCCGCGCGCGAGATGCCGATGCGCGCCGCGACATCCTCCGGCGTCAGCCCGCGGCCCATCCGGAAGGCGCGCAGGCGCGCGCCGACGTCCGAGAGGCGGATGCGCTGGCTCGGCTCGGCGGCGGGGGAAATATCGGCGGCGTCCGTGACGGCGCGCAGGTCGGAACCGGGAATCGGGGCGTCTCCATCTCTCGTTTCGCCGCGATCCTGGCCGCAGCCGCGGGCGGGGGCAAGCGGTCGCCCATCGGGGAAATCGCGGCCCGCCCGGCGGTTTTTCCGAATTGCCGAGCGGCGCCGGAGGGCGTAGGTCCGGTCTCCCGCGCAGGGCGCGCGGAGAGGACGGAGGGACGCATGCGCACGATCACGATCCGCCAGCCGGCCGACATGCACGTCCACTTCCGCGACGGCGCCCTGCTGCGCACCGTCGTGCCCTACACGGCGCGCGCGGTCCATGCGGCGATCGTGATGCCGAACCTCTCCCCGCCCGTGACCAGCGCCGCCATGGCCGCCGCCTATCGCGAGCGCATCATGGCAGCCGTGCCGGAGGGCTGCGACTTCACGCCCCTGATGACCTGCTACCTCACCGACGACACCGATCCTTCGGACCTGGTGCGCGGGCACGCCGAGGGCGTCTTCACCGCGGCGAAGCTCTATCCCGCCAACGCCACCACGAACTCCGCCCACGGCGTCAGCGACATCCGCGCGCTCGACCGCGTGCTGGCCGCGATGGAGGAGGCGGGCATTCCCCTGCTCACCCATGGCGAGGTGGTGGGGCCGCACGTCGACATGTTCGACCGCGAGCACCGCTTCCTCGACGACGTGCTCGCGCCGACGCTCGCGCGCTTCCCCGGGCTGCGGGTCGTCATGGAGCACGTCACGACCCGCGAGGCGGTGGCCGTCGTGCGCGCCCATCCGGAGCGCATGGGCGCGACGATCACGCCGCAGCACCTGATCTACAACCGCAACGCCCTCTTCGCCGGTGGGCTGCGCCCGCACATGTTCTGCCTGCCGATCCTCAAGCGCGAGGAGCATCGCCTGGCGCTCCGCGAGGCGGCGACGAGCGGGGAGCGGCAGTTCTTCCTGGGCACCGACACGGCGCCCCACCTGCGCCACGACAAGGAGAGCGCCTGCGGCTGCGCCGGCGTGTTCTCGGCGCCCGTGGCCATCGAGGCCTATCTCGACGTGTTCGCCGAGGAGCACGCGCTCGACCGCTTCGAGGCCTTCGCCTCCCTCAACGGCCCCGCCTTCTACGGCCGCGCACCGTCCGAGCGCCGCGTCACCTACGTCGAGCGCGCCCGCCCGGTGATGCGCGCCCTCGAGGTGCCCGAGCACGGCGAGCTGGTACCGCTGTTCTCGGAGGGCGAGACGCGCTGGTCGCCGGAGGCGGCGGCGTAGCCCGTCATCGCACCAGCCGGCAATAGACCTGCGGCAGGCGGTCCGGCAGGGCCTCGACCCGGGGCAGGTGGGCGACGTTGGCGCGGCCGAACACCTTCGTGAGCGCGACCTCGTCGCGCGGCGCGACCGCCACGCAGAAGGCGTCGACGCCGAGCGCTGCCGCCTCCTGCACGGCCTTGCGCGCGTCCTCGACGAGATGGCGCGGGTCGGGGCAATCGACGTCCGACGGCTCGCCGTCGGTGACGAGGAGGATCAGCCGGCGATGGGCCCGGGAGGCGGCGAGCGCCCGTGTCGCCATGCGCAGCGCCGCGCCCATGCGCGTCGAGAAGCCGGGCCGCAGGCCCGCGAGGCGGCTCTTCGCGGCGGCTGCGAAGGGCTCGTCGAAGTCCTTGACGCGGGTGTAGTGCAGCTTCTCGCGCCCTTCCGAGGCGAAGGCGTGCACGGCGAAGGGGTCGCCGAGCGCGTGGAGCACGCTGGAGAGGACGGCGGTGGCGTCGCGCAGGACGGAGAACACGGAGGTGGTCGTCCCGCCGATCGTGTCCTTGGTCGATTCCGAGATGTCGAGCAGGAGAACGAGGGCGACGTCGCGCTCGGCGATGCGCACGGTCTCGAACACCCGCGGGTCGGGCGCGAGGCCGAGACGCTGGTCGAGCACCGCGCCGATGGCGGCGTCGAGGTCGAGCCGCTCGCCCTCCGCCTGCCGGCGCAGCCGCTTCGGCCGGCCGACCCGCGCCTGCCGCACCAGCGCCTCGGTGCGCGAGAGCGTCGCGGGTCGCGCCTCGATCCAGCGATCGACGAGATGCGCCGGGGCGGTGCGGGGTCGCTCGTCGAGCACGCTCACCCAGTCCGGCCGCAGGCGCGCGGCGCGGTAGTCCCACTCGGGCAGAAGGAGGACCGGCCGGCCCTCCTCTGCGGCGGGGCGCGGGCGGGCCGGCGCGGGAGGCGCGTCGGCGCCGCGCTCGCGGCGCTCGCGATCGGGGCGCGTCGCGGGGCTCTCGGTCGTCTCGATGCGCACGGCCTGCGCCGCGATCTCCGGCGCGTCGATGGGCGGCGGCGCGTCCGGCTCGAACAGCCACAGGCCGGAATTGTCGTCGCGATAGACCGGCTGCGGCACGTATCCCTTCGCGTCGAACCGCACCCGCATCTGGCCGAGGTCGTTGCCGAGCACGCCGGCGGCGCGGCGCAGGGCGGCGGGGTCCGGATCGGCCAGCGCCTCCTCGAGGAGCGTGCGCCCCCGCGTCACCCAGGGCGCGTCGTCGCGGAAGTCCGGGTCGATCAGCGCGCGGGAGAGCCGCGCGAGCAGGTTCTCGGCCGTCAGCGCGCCCTCGGCGCGCGCGGTGTGGAAGGGCAGCCACAGCCGCGCGAGGCCCGGCAGCGCCGCCATCGCCAGCCGCTCGACGCGCGCGTCCTCCATCAGCGAGACGATCGCGATCTGGACCGGCTTCAGCGTCCCCGGGTCGAGACGGCCGCTGCCGAAGGCGAGGTGGGCGCCGACATGAGCGAGGGCGGCGCGCTCGAGCCGTGCGGCGGCCGCGCCGCGATAGCCGCGGAAGCTCTCCGGCAGGAGGACGAGGCGCCCGTCGAAGCGCGTGCGCCGCGCCGCCCGCGGGTCACCCTCGACGCTCGCCGGGCGCACGAGCGGGTGGAGGCCGAACAGCGCGGCCACGAAGCGCGACAGGTCGGGCCCGCGCTCGGCGAACGGCCGCTCCCCGGCCTCCGCCTCGAGCGCCGCGCGCCCCTCCCGCGAGGCGAGGCCGACGAAGGCGACGAGCCGCCGCCCGTCGGCGCCGGCGAGCGCGAGGCCGGTCTCGACGAAGGCGTCGAAGGCATCGGGGTCGAGCCGTGACAGAAGGAGATGGCTCGCGCGCACGAGCGGCTCGACGGCGGCGGGCCCGCGCGACGCGAGACGCACGAGCGTGCCGAGGACGCACGCGACGTCGTCCCGCGCCGGCAGCCAGGGCAGGAGCTGCGGGATCTCGCACAGCGCGGCAACGGCGGCGCGGCGGCCGGCGCGAGCGAGGAGGGCGGGCGCGTGCTCGGCGAGGACGGCGAGGGCGTCGGCGCGGCGCGCCTCGAGGCAGGCCTGCGCCGCGTCGACGAGGCTCGTCGTCGGGAGCGACGCCGTGCCGGCCTGTTCCGCGATCGACGCGAGCCCGGCCCGCCAGGCGACCTCGGCGTCGGCGCCCCCGGCGGCGCGCAGCCGCGCCGCGAGCGCCTCGACCCGGGCGCCCGAGACCGTCGCCTTCGCTGCCCGGCCGGATGCTACAGACACGCGTCGATCGCCTCGGCGAGGGTGCGGCGCAGGTCCGGCTCGTCGGTGAGGGGCAGCACGATCGCGACTTCGGCGGCGACGGCGGCGGCGACGCCGCGCCCCATCAGGCGCCCGGCCTGGATCAGCATGCGCGTCGAGGCGCCCTCGTCGAGGCCGTGGCCCTTGAGGTTGCGGCTGCGTTGGGCGATGCGCACGAGCAGCGCCGCCGCCTCCGGCGCGACGCCGGCCTCGCGGGCGACGATCTCGGCCTCGCGCACCGGACCGGGATAGCCGAAGTCCAGCGCGACGAAGCGCTGCTTGGTGGATTCCTTCAGGTCCTTCAGCACGCTCTGGTAGCCGGGATTGTAGGAGATCACGAGCTGGAAGTCGGGGTGGGCGCGCACGAGCTCGTTCCGCTTCTCGAGCGGCAGCACGCGGCGGTCGTCGGTGAGCGGGTGGATCACGACCGTCGTGTCCTGGCGCGCCTCGACGATCTCGTCGAGATAGCAGATCGCGCCGTGGCGCACGGCGAGCGTCAGCGGCCCGTCGTGCCAGCGGGTGCCGTCGGCGTCGAGCAGGAAGCGGCCGACGAGATCGGAGGCGGTCATGTCCTCGTGGCAGGCCACCGTCACCAGCGGGCGGCCGAGGCGCCAGGCCATGTGCTCGACGAAGCGCGTCTTGCCGCAGCCGGTCGGGCCCTTGATCATCACCGGCTGGCGCAGGGCGTGGGCGGCGGTGAACAGGTCGATCTCGCTCGCCTGCGGCGCGTAGAACGGCTCGGCGTCGATGCGGTAGTCGGAAAGGGGCATGGGATCTTCCGTCCTCGGCATGCCGGGGGAGGGGTGCGGGCCGGCCCGTGTGCGGACGGGCCGGCCCGCGCGAGCGCGCGTCAGCGGTGGGCGGAGCGCTCGTTGGGGATGCCCTCGATCGGGCATTCGTCGGTACCTGCGGTCGAGCGGGTGATCGCCTCGACCATCTCGCGGGTCCCCTCCGGATCGGAGACCCACTTCTGGTAGAAGTCGTAGGGGCAGGCGGCCACGCCCTTGTCGCTCTCGCCGGAGTTGATCATGCCGGTGTAGCCGCGGTGCACGAGCTTGTAGAGGTGGTTCTGCGACTGCATGTTGCGGCGCGCGTCGCGGATCAGCGACTTCGAGAGGGCGGCGTACTGGATGCCGTAGTCCTCCTCGCCGCACTCGCCGAGCGTGCGGCCGTCGAAGCCGATGAGCGCCGAGTGACCGAAGTAGGAATACACCCCGTCGAAGCCTGCGGCGTTCGCCACCGCGACGTAGACGTTGTTGGCGAAGGCCATGGCCTTCGACATGATCACCTGCTGCTCCTTGGCCGGATACATGTAGCCCTGGCAGCGCACGATCAGCTCGGCGCCCTTCATGGCGCAGTCGCGCCAGATCTCCGGATAGTTGCCGTCGTCGCAGATGATGAGGCTGACCTTGAGCCCCTTCGGCCCCTCGGAGACGTAGGTGCAGTTGCCGGGATACCAGCCCTCGATCGGGACCCAGGGCATGATCTTGCGGTACTTCTGCACGATCTCGCCCTGGTCGTTCATCAGGATCAGCGTGTTGTAGGGCGCCTTGTTGGGGTGCTCCTCGTGCTGCTCGCCGGTGAGCGAGAACACGCCCCAGACCTTCGCGTTGCGGCAGGCCTCGGCGAAGATCGCCGTCTCCTCGCCGGGACAGGCGGAGGCGGTCTCGTACATCTCCTTCTGGTCGTACATGATGCCGTGGGTCGAGTATTCGGGGAAGATCACGAGATCCATCCCCGGCAGCCCGACCTTCATGCCCTCGACCATCGCGGCGATCTTGCGGGCGTTGTCGAGGACCTCCTCGCGGGTGTGCAGCCGCGGCATCTTGTAGTTGACGACGGCGACGCCGACGGTGTCGTTGCTGCTGGAAATATCGCCGTGAAGCATGGGTCGTTCCTCCGTTTGGATGGGTGGGTTTTCCGGCGCGGCTCGCGGCCGTGACGGTCAGACCGCCATGTGCCGGTGCACCAGGTCGTCCGTCAGATCGGCGACGGCCCCGGCGGCGACGACGTGCCCCTTCTCCAGGATGGCGAAGGAGGAGGAGGCGCGACGCGCGAAGGCGATGTCCTGCTCCACGAGCACGATCGTGATGCCGAGCTTGCGGTTGAGGGAGACGATGGCCTCCTCGATCTGCTCGACGATGTTGGGCTGGATGCCCTCGGCGGGCTCGTCGAGCAGGATGATGCGCGGGTCGGTGAGCAGCGCGCGCCCGATGGCGAGCTGCTGCTGCTGGCCGCCCGAGAGGTTGCCCCCGGCGCGGGTGCGGAAGTCCTTGAGCACCGGGAACATGTCGTAGACGAGCGCCTGCAACTCGGCGCCGCGCCCGCTGGTGCGGGCGAAGCCGCCCAGCGCGAGGTTCTCCTCCACGGTGAAGCGCGGCAGGATCCCGCGGCCCTGCGGCACGTAGCCGACGCCGGCGCGGGCGCGCTCGTGGGTCTTCAGCGCGGCGAGGTCGCGCCCGTCGAGGCGGATCGCGCCGGCGGTGCGGTCGAGCAGGCCGAGGATGGCGCGCATCAGCGTGGTCTTGCCCACGCCGTTGCGGCCGAGCACGGACAGGAAGCCGCCGCCCACCACCGCGAGCGAGACCCCATGCAGGGCCTGGGCGTTGCCGTAGAAGCCGTCGAGGCGGTCGATCTCAAGCACCGGCGATCCCCATCGTTCCGAGGTAGACCTCGCGGACCCGCGCGTCGGCGGAGATCTCCGCCACGCTGCCTTCCGCGAGGAGCGCGCCCTGGTGCATCACGGAGATCACGTCCCCGATCTCGCGCACGAAGCCCATGTCGTGCTCGACGACGACGATCGTGTGCTTGCCCTTCAGGCGCTGGCAGATGTCGGCGGTCTTCGCCGTCTCCTGGTGAGTCATGCCCGCGGTCGGCTCGTCGAGCAGGATCAGCTCGCTGTCCTGCGCGAGCAGGAGCGCGATCTCGAGCCATTGCGTCTGCCCGTGCGAAAGGTTGGCGGCGGGGTCGTCGAGCACGTCGGCGAGCCCGACGAACTCGGCGAGCGCCTCGAGCCCGTCTCCCTCCTGCGTGCGCGCCCGGCGCATGAGCGTGGAGAGGACGCCGGTCTCGCGGCACATGGCGACCTCGAGGTTGTCGCGCACGCTCAGCTGCCGGAAGACGCTCGGCACCTGGAACTTGCGGCCCACACCGGCGCGGGCGATCTCGTGCTCCTCGAGCCGCGAGAGCTCGCGCCCGTCGAGGGTGATCGAGCCGGCATCGGCCTTGGTCTTGCCGCAGATCAGGTCGAGCGCGGTGGTCTTGCCCGCCCCGTTGGGGCCGATGAGGCAGCGCAGCTCCCCCTTGCCGACGGTCAGCCGCAGGCCGCTGACCGCCTTGAAGCCGTTGAAGCTGACGCTCACGTCGGTGAGCGCGAGATGCGGGGTCATGGGCGCTCTCCCGTTCCGGGCGCCGCCACGGGCGCGATCGGCTCCGCCGGGCGGGTGCGAGCGGCGGCGAGCCGCGCGCGTCCGAGATCGACGAGGCCGGCGAGGCCGCTCGGCAGGAAGAGGACGACGGCGACGAAGACGACGCCCATCACCAGCGTCCAGCTCTCGAGGAAGGCCTCGGACTCGGAGAGCGCGCCCTGCATCGCCGCGATGACGATGGCGCCGAACATGGCGCCGGCGAGGCTCTGGCGGCCGCCGACGGCGCACCAGATCACGATGGCGAGGGAGAGCGGCACGCCGAGGAAGGTCGGCGAGGCGAACTCCATCACCACCGTGTAGAGCATGCCCGCGAGGCCGGCGACGGCGGCGGAGATCGCCATCGCCATGGTCTTGAAGGCGGCGACGTCGTAGCCGAAGAAGCGCACCCGCCGCTCGTCGTCGCGGATCGCCTGCAGGATCAGCCCCGCCTTCGAGCGCGTCACCGCCAGGCAGGCGAAGAGCGACAGCGTCAGGCAGGTCGCGACGAGATAGTAGGTCGACTTCGAGTAGGCGTCGAAGGTGATGCCGAAGAGGCTCAGCTGGGCGAGATCGGTGATGCCGTTGAAGCCGCCGGTATAGGCCTGCATGTCGATGACGAGCAGGTTGGCGACGACGAGGCTCGCCAGCGTGATGATCGCCACGAACACCCCGGTGACGCGCCCGCGGAACATGAACCAGCCGAGTACGGCGGCGACGAGGGCGGGGAGGACCAGGCCCGCCGCGATGGCGACCCCCGTCGAGTGGAACGGCACCCAGAGCCAGGGCAGGCTCTCGACGTTGTTCCAGACCATGAAGTCCGGCAGCCCGTCGGAGCCCGTGTGCGTCGGCACCGTGCGCAGCTTGAGCGTCATCGCCATGCAGTAGGAGCCGATGCCGAAGCTCAGCGCGTGGCCGAGGTTGAGAATGCCGGCGTAGCCCCAGGCGAGGGCGAGCGACATCGCGACCATGCCGAGCACGAGGTAGCGGGCGTAGCGGTTGAGCAGGAAGTCGTTGTCGACGAGGACGGGCAGGAGGAAGACGCACAGGCAGATCGCGGCGTAGACGGCGATCTGCACCCGTCCCTCGCGGAGATGGCGGGAGGTCTCGCGCTTGCGCATGGCTCAGCTCCGCACCTTGGCGACGAACAGGCCCTGCGGGCGGAAGCGGATGATCACGACGATGGCGAGAAGGACGAGCGCCTTGGCCACGGTGTCGTTCGTCACCCAGGCCAGCGAGCCGGTCATCTGGCCGAGCAGCGCCGCGCTCGCGACGGTGCCGAACAGGCTCTGCACCCCGCCGAGCACGACGACGAAGAAGGCGTCGACGACGTAGGCCGTGCCCATCTCCGGCGAGACGCTCTTGAGCGGCGCCACGAGCGCGCCTGCGAGACCGGCGAGGCCGGCGCCATAGGCGAAGGTGAGGCTGTAGACGCGGTCCGCGTCGACGCCGAAGCAGGTCGCCGTGTCCCTGTCCTGCACGACGGCACGCAGCCTGCGGCCGAAGTCGGTGCGGTACATCAGCGCCCAGGTGAGCGCGAACAGCGCGGCGACCACGACGAAGACGAACACCCGGTAGCCCGGGACCGTCACGCCCAGGATCGAGACCGTCGCCGTGAGCACCTCCGGCATCTCGACGTAGCGCAGCTCGCCGCCCGCCGAGAGGCGCACGACCTGCTGGAGGATGATGCCGATGCCCCAGGTGGCGAGGATCGTGTCGAGGGGGCGCCGGTAGAGGAAGCGGATGACACCGCGCTCGACCGCCCAGCCGAAGGCCCCGACGAGGAGGAAGACGAAGACGAGGCTCGACAGGAGCCCGAGGCCGAAGAACGCGTTGAGCGCCCAGGTGCAATAGGCGCCGAGCATCAGGAACTCGCCGTGCGCCATGTTGATGACGCCCATCGAGCCGTAGATCAGCGCCAGGCCGAGCGCGACGAGCAGCAGGATCGACCCGATGCTGAGCCCCGTCATCACGTGTTGAAGGAAGAATTCCAAGGCGACCTCCTCGCCGGGTTCGCGAATGGGAAGGGGGCGCGCGCCCCGGAGGCGCGCGCCGTGCGCGCCGGTCAGCCCTCGACGAGGCCGTTCACGGTGCAGACCTGCCCGGGATAGGCGGCGTAGGGGTCGGGACGCAGCCAGTCGGAGGAGGAGCGCAGCACCTCGAACTGGCCGTCCGAGCGGGCGACCGCGATCTTCGGCCACAGCCAGGCGTGCAGGTTGTCCGGATCGATGCGGATGCGCCCCTGCGGCGCCATCAGCTCCTCGCCACGCACCGCCTCGCGGATCGTCGGCGGGTCGATGTCGCTCGCCGCGAGCTTCTCGACGGCCTGCTTGAACAGGTAGACCTGGAAGTAGGAGGGCTCGGAGACGAAGTGCGTGACCTTGTCCCCGCCCCAGCGGCGCTGGTAGGCCTCGACGAAGCGCTGGTTCTCCGGGCTGTCGTGGACCATGAAGTAGGGCGCGGAGGTGAAGTGCCCCGCCGCCGCCTCGCCGCCCATGGCCGCCACCTCGTTCTCGGAGGTGGTGAGGGACGCCATCGGCATGGTCTCGGGATCGAGCCCCGCGGCGCGGTACTGGCGGTGGAAGGCCACGACCGAGTCGCCGACCACGGTGGAGAAGATCACATTGGGCTGCGTCGAGCGGATCTTGTTGATCACCGAGGAGAACTCGGAATGGCCCAGCGGCACGTACTCCTCGTCGACGACCTCGCCGCCGAGCTCCGCCAGGAGCTTCTTGCAGTAGTTGTTCTCCTCCTTCGGGTAGATGTAGTTCGAGCCGATGAGGTAGAACCGCGGGCCGAAATTCTCGAACAGCCAGGGGATGAACTCGTCCTGCTGCTGGTTCGGCACGGCGCCGGTATAGATGACGTTCTTCGAGCACTCGCGGCCCTCGTAGAGGGTCGGATACCAATACAGGTTGTCGCGCCGCTCGAACACCGGCAGCACCGCCTTGCGGCTCGCCGAAGTGTAGGAGCCGAACACCGAGACGCAGCGATCGCCCACGACGAGCTTGCGCGCCTTCTCGGCGAAGGTCGCCGGGTCGGAGGCGGGGTCCTCGACGATCGGCACGATGCGCATGCCGTTGATGCCGCCGGCCTCGTTGATCTCCTCGATGGCGAGAAGCGTCGCCTTGTTGAGCGATTCCTCGATGATGCCGGTCGTCCCCGTCAGCGAGAACAGGACGCCGACCTTGATCTCGCCGCCCTGGGCGCGGGCGAGGCCGGCATTCTTGCTCCAGATGTGCGGGAAGCCGGTGGCCGCGGCCACCGACGCGGCGGCGGCCCCTTGCAGAAACGTGCGCCTCTTCAACGTCATGTCACCCTCCGGTCGGACACGAAAAAAGCCCCGTGCGGCCACGCGGTGCGTGGACGGCGACGGGGCTGCATTGCCAAGCTCGAATTATGCGCGGCGGATCTGCCGCGGGGCGGGCGCGGGTCCTGCGCTGCGACGCGCACGGACACGAAAAAGCCCAGCGAATCCGATCACTCGGATTACAGCTGGGCTGCGACGCCTGCGATGTGAGCCGGCTCCGTTGCCGGCGGGGAATCGCCCTCGGGCGTTCCGGATAGAAAGCTAGCCAAGCAGCTCCTGCGAGTCAACGATGGCGTTGGCCACGGCGCCGATCGAGACGCGCCGCGACATCGCCTGGCGCCGCAGGAGCTGATAGGCCTCGTCCTCGCTCACCGCGTTGCGATGCATGATGATGGTCTTGGCGCGCTCGACGCTGCGCATGTTGCGCAGGTTCTCGTCGAGCTTGTCGATGCGTCCGCGCAGGCGCTTCTCGTAGCGGAAGTGGTCGCGCGCCAGAGCCAGGGTGCACTGCACGCTCAGCGGGTCCGCGGGCAGGACGAGCGCTCCGTGCGCCGCGCAGTCGCGCATCAGGTCCGGCCGGAACGGCGCATGCCGCGGCAGCAGGACGACGAGTGCCGATTCGGGCTCGCCCGGGAGCCAGGGCACGCGCCGCGGCAGGTCGTCGATGAGGACGCAGAACACCGCGTCGAACCCGAGCGGCAGCTGCGGCGGCGGGGGCCAGACGTGGTGCGGCTTGGCGCGCAGCCGCTGCAGCTCGCGCACGAGATCGTCGCCGTGCGTGTCGCGCTCGCACACCACGGCGATGCTCACGTCGGCGAAGGGGAAGGCGGGCCCGGTCCGCGCGGGCTGCGGGGCCCGCGCGGCGGGGGAGGGCGTGCGCGGTGCGTCCGCCGCGATCGCCGCGCGGCGGGCCGAGGACGGCTGGTTCCGGTCGTGCATCGGGCCCGGTCCTCAGGCGAAGGCCAGGCTGCGGGCGTAGCCGATCAGGTAGGGATCGGCGCGCACGCGGCTCGGCGACTCGTACACGATGTCGAACTGGCCCTGCCGGTTGGCGCGCCCGATGCGTGTCCAAAGGTCGGTGTGGCCGCACACGGGGTTGACGGCGACCTTGCCCTGCGGTGCATCGAGCTCGACGCCGAGGGCCGACGTCCGCAGGACCTCCGTGTCGAGCGAGTTCGTCTGCTCGAGCGTCTTGGCGAAGAGATGCACCTGGAAGTAGGCCGCCTCCAGGCACATGTTGGTCGACTGGTCCTCGCCGTAGCGCTTCTTGTAGAGCTGCACGAAGGAGGAGTTGCGCGTCCCGCCGAGCCCCTGGAAATAGGGTGCGGCGGTGACGTGGCCCTCGCCGACGTCGTGGCCCATGGCCTGGATCTCCGCCTCCGTCGTGGTGAGGCTGGCGATCGGCGTCACCTTCGGGTCGAAGCCGAAGTCGTGGTAGGTCTGGTAGAGGAAGATTGTGCTCTCGCCCACCACGGTGGAGAAGATCACGTCGGGCTGGGCCTCCTTGACCTCGCGCAGCAGCGGCGAGAACTCGCGGCGCTCGGCGTTGAGCCGCAGGTAGCGCTCGCCGACGACCTCGCCGCCGCTCGCGCGCACGAGCTCGCCCATGATCCGGTTCGACTCGCGCGGGTAGACGTAGTCCGAGCCGATGAAGAAGAAGCGGCGGCCGTACATCTCCATCAGCAGCCGGCAGAGCTCGACGCTGTTCTGGTTGGGCGCCGCGCCCGTGTAGATGACGTTGGGCGAGAACTCGAAGCCCTCGTAGAGCGTCGGGTACCACAGCAGCCCGTTCAGGCGCTCGACCACCGGCAGGACGGCGCGCCGGCTGCTCGACGTGTAGCACCCGAAGATCGTGCTCACCCCGTCATCCACCATCAGCTTCTTGGCGAGGCGCCCGAAGGCCCGCGACTCGGAGCCGGGATCGTAGATCACCGGCTCGATCGGCCGCCCGTTGATCCCGCCCGCCGCGTTGACCTCGTCGATTGCCGTGAGCGTCCCGCGAAGCTGCGTTTCCTCGATGACGGCCATGAAGCCGCTCTGCGAGAAAAGGACGCCCACCCGCCACGGCTCAGTCGTCTGACTGGAGCTGCGCATTCTTGTCCCTCCATCTGGATCGGCGCGGCCGTTCTGCCTTCGCGGCCGTCGCTGAAGATCGTCCTCAGTCCCGCACCCGTCCCGGCTTCTCCTCCCGTGCGCGTACCGCGAAGGGCTCCCATCCCTCGCGGCCGCCGCCGCCGCCGACGTCGTCCCGCACAGGCGGGCTTCGGCGACGGGTGGGCGATAGTGCGTGACTTCCGTTGCGGAAGGCAACGGCTTCCGCGGTCTCCGCCACGCTCGGCGCTTCCCATGCTCGGCGCTTCCCACGTGCGCGCCGATCTTCGGCGCGCACGGCGAAAACAAAAAAGGGCCTTCGCATGGCTCCCGCGGGAGGCATGAGAAGGCCCTCTCGGCTTCGATGTCGCGCGGCTTCGTTGCCGCTCGCCGGCATCGCTGCCGACGATCTCGCAGGTTAGTCGAGGTTCCCGGTTTGTCAAATCCGACGCGCGGGGCGCGACCGCCCCGCGCGCGGGGCTCACGCGGCCTTGGCGGCGCCGTCGGCCGCGAAGCCGGCCTTGTGCGCGTAGCCCTTGACGATCGCCTCGCGCTCGGCGTGCCCGAGCACGGCGTCGATGTCCGTGAACCCGTCCGGCGCGCGCTGCTCCACGGCGTCGATCACGCCCTCCGGGCCGCCGCGGCGGTTGGCGCGCACGATCTCGGCGGTCTTGGGCAGGCGCTCCGCCTCGTAGGCGCGCAAGGCCGCCATCGGATGCTCGCCCGACGCGAGCCGGTCCGCGAGGCAGCGCGCGTCGAGGATCGCCTGGCTCGCCCCGTTGGAGCCGACGGGATACATCGGGTGCGCGGCGTCGCCGAGCAGCGTCACGCGCCCGTGCGTCCAGCGGGGCAGGGGATCGCGGTCGCACATCGGGTATTCGAAGAATTCGGGCGTCGCCTCGATCAGCGCGGGGACGTTGAGGTGGCGGATGGAGAAGCGCGCGACGTGGGGCATCAGCTCCTCGCGCTTGCCGGGCCGCGACCAGTCCTCCCGGCGGGGAGGGGGCGTCGTGCCGTCGCCCAGGCGCACGGCGACCGCCCAGTTCATCAGCACCATGCCCGAGCGGTAGCCCTCGGCGATCGGGTAGACGACGAGCTTCTCGCGCATGCCGCCGGCGACGATCATCGAGCGGCCGGTGAGGAAGGCTGGCCACTCGGTGGCCCCGCGCCAGAGCATGATGCCGTTCCAGGAGGGCGGGCCCTCCTGCGGGAACAGGCTCGCGCGCATGAAGGAATGGATGCCGTCGGCGCCGATCAGCACGTCGCCGCGGGCGGTCCTGACGTGGCGGCCCTCGCGGTCGAAGAACCAGGCGACGACGCCGCTCTCGTCCTGCGCATAGGCGCCGAGGCGGCAGCCGGTGTGGATCGCGCCCTCGCCGAGGCGCTGCTTCACCGCTTCGTGAACGACGCTCTGCAAGCGCCCACGGTGGATGGAGAATTGCGGCACGTCGAAGCCGGCCTCGACCCCTCGGGGCTCGCGCCAGATCTCCTGGCCGAAGCGGTTCGTGTAGATCAGCTCGGCGGTGCGCAGCGCGACCGCGTCGAGCGCGGGCAGGAGCCCGAGCCGTGCGAGCTCCTTGATGGCGTGCGGGAGCGTGTTGATGCCCACCCCGAGCTCGCGGATCTCGGACGATTGCTCGTAGACCTCGGCCTCGAGGCCGCGCTCTTTCAGCATCAGGGCCGTGGTGAGCCCCCCGATTCCGCCTCCGACGACGATCGCCTTCATCTCGCGCCTTCCCCTTCTTTTACGCAACGTCATTGTCGTGCCGATTAAAGCGCAGCCGGGCCGCGGAGTCCAAGCCGTCGTGGCGTGGGCGCCCGCGTCCGCCGCGCGCCGCGGATCGGCGTCGCCGGAGCCGTTTGACCGGCCCCGCCGCCCGACCTAGAACCGTGCCCCACGGCACGACGCATCCCCTCACCGAGGAGCTCGAGACATGGCGAAGGTAGCGTTCCTGGGACTGGGCGTGATGGGGTACCCCATGGCGCGGCACCTGAAGGACAACGGTCACGAGGTCGTCGTCTTCAACCGCACGGCATCGAAGGCGGAGCGCTGGGTCGCCGAGCACGGCGGCGCCGCCGCCAAGACGCCGCGCGCGGCGGCCGAAGGCCGGGAGATCGTCTTCGCCTGCGTCGGCAACGACGACGACCTGCGCGAGGTGACGCTGGGTGACGAGGGCGCCTTCAAGGGCATGGCCAAGGGCGCGGTGTTCGTCGACCACACCACGGCCTCGGCGGAGGTGGCGCGCGAGCTCTCGGCACTGTCCTGGGAGAAGGGCTTCGGCTTCGTCGACGCGCCGGTCTCCGGCGGCCAGGCGGGCGCGGAGAACGGCGCGCTCACCGTGATGTGCGGCGGCGAGCCGGCGACCTACGAGACGGTCGAGCCGGTGATCCGGTCCTACGCCAAGATGTGCCGGCTGATCGGCCCCGCCGGCTCGGGCCAGCTCACCAAGATGGTCAACCAGATCTGCATCGCGGGCGTCGTGCAGGGCCTCGCCGAGGCGGTGCATTTCGGCAAGCGGGCCGGCCTCGACCTGGAGGCCGTGCTCGACACGATCTCGAAGGGCGCCGCCGGCTCCTGGCAGATGGAGAACCGCTGGAAGACCATGGCGAAGGGCGAGTTCGACTTCGGCTTCGCCGTCGACTGGATGCGCAAGGACCTCAACATCGTCCTGGACGAGGCCCGCAAGAACGGCTCGACGCTCGCGCTCACCGCCCTCGTCGACCAGTACTACGCCGACGTGCAGAAGATGGGCGGCAAGCGCTGGGACACGTCGAGCCTGGTGGCGCGGCTGGAGAAGTGAGGCGGCTGCCGGCATTCGGACGGGCAAGTCCATGGACACGTCTCGCTGCGTAAGCCGGCAGATGCTTGTCCGCTATCCTGCAATGCAGTCCGCCGAGGGTCTCCCCTCTCCCTCGCGGAGAGGGGCCGGGGCTGAGGGTGTACGGCCGGAAGCCCTGCCGCACCTCAGCTACTCCTGCCCGGATCCGCCGCTGCGCTCGAACGCCAGCAGACGACCCACGAAGCCGTGGAGATTGTTGCGCTCCAGAGCGACGAGGTACGAGCTCCAGCTCGGGGCGGTTCTTCTCAGGTTCGCCATCGCGCGACGCGTGATGTCGACGACGAGAGCCGGGTTCGTGTCGTAGAGCCGGCAGAGGAAGTCGTCCGGGCTTCGAACCTCGACACCGAGTTGCCGGAGCGCCGACCCGTCGAAATCACGTAGGTTCCAAGACAGGAGAGTGCACGGCACGACGGAGAGGGCCGCCTGGGCGACGTGGCGATCCTTGACGTCGGTCGTCCCGATCTCCGCATCTCCGACGGCCGGGAGCGTCGCCTTCGGGAAGGCGCGCCGCATCAGCGGTAGGGTCCGGTGCTCACACCTGACCCGGTCTTCCGCGACGTCGACGTTCCTGAGCCACTCCTCGATGATCCTGTCGGTCCAGCAGGCTTCGAAGAGCTCCTCGAACGCCAGCTGGAGAAGAAGATTGCGCTGCTGCGGTGGGAGCAGGACGCAGGCGTCGAGAACGACCCTAGGGCCCACGGCTCGCGAGGTCCTGATCGTCGGTGTCCTCGGCGAGCGCCCGCGAGAGCCGCCGACGCTCGTTCTCCGACGCCTGGAGCGCGAGAACGTCCTTGAGGTTGACGCGCCTGTGGGTTCCGACCTGTCGGTAAGGCAGGCGGTCGGTGTCCATGCGATGGTAGACGACCGGACGGGAGATGCCGAGGACCGTCGCGGCCTGCTCGGGCGTCAGCTCGTCCTCCTCGCCGAGGACGACCAGGCCTTCGCCCTCGCCGAGGCGCTCGAGGACGGTCGCGAGGGTACCCGCCGTCGCGGCGGAGAGAGCCAGCTCGACCTCGCGACCGCTCGCGTCGCGCACGAGAATCCCCCCGCCGGAGCCGGACGCGACACGGCTCAGCATGTCCGCCGCCTCGCGCACGGTGTCGCGTTGCTCTGGGGGAACCGCGATCTTCGTCGCCGACATCGCCATGACGACCTCCAGCCAGATAACCGTAATATCTGTAACCCTGAAGCGAAGCGCAAGAGCTGCGAGCGGCATTCCCTCGCGCCGATCGTCAGCCAGCGCCGTCCGGGTCCCTCACACCGCCTTCAGCAGCACGTGCTTCTTGCGGCCGAAGGACAGCTTGATCACGCCCTCGCGCAGGTCCGCCTCGCCCAGCGTCGCCGTGGCGTCCGTCACCGGCACGTCGTTGACCCGCAGGCCGCCGCCCTTCACCTGGCGCCGGCCCTCGCTCATCGAGGGAACGAGGCCCGCGTGCTCCTGGCCGAAGGCCGCGAGCACGCCCAGGCCCTCGACGAGCCGCGCCTTCGGCACCTCGACCGTCGGCAGGGTGTCGGCGAGCGCGCCCTCCTCGAAGGTCCGCCGCGCCGTCTGCGCCGCCGCGTCCGCCGCCTCGCGGCCGTGGAGGAGGGCGGTCGCCTCGGTAGCGAGGATCTTCTTCGCCTCGTTGATCTCCGCGCCCTTGAGAGCGGCGAGGCGGGCGATCTCGTCGAGGGGAAGGAGCGTGAACAGCTTGAGGAAGCGCTCGACGTCGGCGTCCTCGGTGTTGCGCCAGAACTGCCAGTAGTCCCACGGCGAGAGCATGCTCTCGTCGAGCCAGATGGCGCCGGCCGCCGTCTTGCCCATCTTGGCGCCGGAGGCGGTGGTCAGCAGCGGGCAGGTCAGCGCGTAGAGCTGGTGCGTCCCCATGCGCCGGCCGAGATCGATGCCGGAGACGATGTTGCCCCACTGGTCGGATCCGCCCATCTGCAGGTTGACGCCGATGCGCTTGGCCAGCTCGACGAAGTCGTAGGACTGAAGCAGCATGTAGTTGAATTCGAGGAACGAGAACTCGCTCTCGCGATCGAGCCTGAGCTTCACCGAATCGAAGCTGAGCATCCGGTTGACCGAGAAGTGCCGGCCGACGTCGCGCAGGAAGGCGATGTAGTTCAGCGCCAGCAGCCAATCGGCGTTGTCGACCATCACCGCGTCGCGCGTGCCGTCGCCGAAGCTCACGAACTTCGAGAACACGCGCTTGATGCCGGCCTTGTTGGCCTCGATCTGCGTGTCGTCGAGGAGCTTGCGCGCCTCGTCGCGGCCGGTCGGGTCGCCGACGCGGGTGGTGCCGCCGCCCATCAGCACGATCGGCTTGCCGCCGGTCTTCTGCAGCCAGTGCAGCATCATGATCGAGACGAGCGAGCCGACGTGCAGCGACGGCGCCGTGCAGTCGTAGCCCACATACGCCGTGATCGCCCCCTCCAGCGCCTTCTCGTCGAGCCCCGCATAGTCGGAGCACTGATGGATGTAGCCGCGCGCCTGCAGCGTCGCGAGGAAATCCGACTTGAGGGTGAGGGCGGTAGGCGCGCTCATGGCGTCTCTCTTTCTGTTCGCCTCGTCGTGGGGAGGGGGCCCGGAGCGTCCGGGACCGGAGGGCTTTAGCAGGCCCCGCGCGGGATTTCACGCGCGAAACACCGGTGCGCGCCGCCTGCCAGGGCGGTTCTCGCAGCCGCGCGCCTTCCCCACGCCGTGCGGGCGTGCGAAACCGCTGGAAAGCAACGTCGCAGGAGGGCCGCCCAATGACCGCCGTCAACGAGGTCGTCGACCTCGCCCGCGAGGGCGAGATCGCCGTCGTCATGCTCGACAACCCGCCGGTGAACGCCACCTCGGCGCCCCTGCGGGCGGGGCTCGTCGCGGCGATCGAGGAGGCCTGCGCCGATGCGGGCGTGCGTGCGATCGTGCTCGCCTGCGCGGGCCGCACCTTCGTCGCCGGCGCGGACGTGAGCGAGTTCGGCAAGCCGCGGGTCGAGCCCGGCCTGCAGCGGGTGCTGGACGTGGTCGAGGGGGCGGACAAGCCCGTTATCGCCGCGGTGCACGGCACGGCGCTCGGCGGCGGCTTCGAGCTGGCGCTCGCCTGCCATCACCGCGTGGCGACGCCGACGGCCGCCTTCGGCCTGCCCGAGGTGTCGCTGGGCCTCGTGCCCGGCGCCGGCGGCACCCAGCGCCTGCCGCGGCTCGTCGGCGTCGAGACCGCGCTCTCCGTCGTCGTCGAGGGCGCGCGGCTCTCCGGCGAGGCCGCGCTCGCGGCGGGCGTCGTGGATGCGCTGTCCGCGAGCGAGGAGAGCCTGCGGGCGGACGCGATCGGCTATGCGCGCGATCTCCTGGCGCGCGATCTGCCAGGTGATTTGCCACGAGAGCGCCTCCTGCGGCGCCTGCGCGACGAGGACGACAAGCTCGCCCCCGCCCGCGGCAACCCCGCACCCTTCGAGGCCGCCCGCGCCTTCGCCGCGCGCAAGCTGCGCGGCCGCATCGCGCCGCTGCGGGCGATCGAATGCGTCGAGGCGGCGCTGGATCGCCCCTTCGAGGAGGGGCTCGCCTTCGAGCGCGAGACCTTCCTCGCGCTCGAGACGAGCCCGCAATCGCGGGCCCTGCGCTACGCCTTCTTCGCCGAGCGCGAGGCGGCCAAGGTCCCCGGCATCGGCCGAGACACGCCGACCCGGGCGATCACGCGCGTGGGCATTGTCGGCGCCGGCACGATGGGCACCGGCATCGCCATGGCCTTCCTCGACGCGGGCTTTCCAGTGACGATCGTCGAGGCGAAGGAGGAGGCGCTCGCCCGCGGGCGGGGCACGGTGGAGGCGACCTACGCGGGCGCTGTCGCCAAGGGGCGGCTGTCGCAGGCGCGGGCCGACGAACGGCTCGGCCGGCTCGCGACCTCGCTCGCCTACGAGGACCTCGCCGACGCCGATCTCGTGATCGAGGCCGCCTTCGAGACGATGGAGGTGAAGCACGCCGTCTTCGCCGCGCTCGACCGCGTGGCGAAGCCCGGCGCGCTGCTCGCCACCAACACCTCCTATCTCGACGTCGACGTCATCGCCGCCGCCACCGCGCGCCCGCAGGACGTGCTCGGCCTGCATTTCTTCTCGCCGGCCAACATCATGAAGCTGCTCGAGGTGGTGCGTGCCGAGCGGACCGCGCCGGATGCGATCGCCACCGCGATGGCGCTGGCCAAGCGCCTGCGCAAGGTTGCGGTCTGCGTGGGCGTCGCCCACGGCTTCGTCGGCAACCGCATGCTCTCCAGGCGCCAGGCCGAGGCCGCGCGCCTCGTGATGGAGGGCGCCTTGCCGTGGGACGTGGACCGCGTCCTCGTCGCCTTCGGCCTGCCGATGGGCCCCTTCCAGATGAGCGACCTCGCCGGGCTCGATCTCGGCTGGTCGCGCGAGACCTCGAAGGGCGAGACCCTGAAGGAGCGCCTCTGTGAGCTGGATCGCCGGGGCCAGAAGACGAAGGCCGGCTTCTACGACTACGACGAGACCCGCAAGGCGACGCCCTCGCCGGTGACCGAGGAGCTGGTGCTGGCGATGTCCGCCGAGAAGGGCATCGCGCGGCGCGCGATCTCCGACGCGGAGATCCTGGAGCGCTGCCTCTACCCGATGGTGGCGGAGGGCGCGCGCATCCTCGAGGAGGGCAAGGCGATCCGCGCCTCCGACATCGACGTCGTCTGGATCAACGGCTACGGCTTCCCGGCCTGGCGCGGCGGGCCGATGTTCTGGGCGGACGAAACCGGCCTGCCGACGATCGTGGCCGCGCTGGACGGCTACGCCGCGACGCACGGGGACGCCTATGCGGTGCCGGACCTGCTGCGGCGCCGCGCGGCGGAGGGCGGGCGGCTGTCGGGGGGCTGAGCCGGCCCCGCCGATCGCCTGACGCTAGTCGACGACGGCAGGCGCGATGCGCACGCGGATGTCGTGGAAGGCCGCGCCGCCGTAGGGCGCCACCGCGTCCGCGCCCGAGAGCGTGTTGATGCCGCGCCCGTCGGGATGCGCGGCGTTCGGCCAGATGCTCTCCGCGATCAGAACGCCGCGGCGCACGCCCGCGAACAGGCGCGCCACGACCAGCACCCGGCCGCGGGCGTTCTCGAGCGCGACCCAGGCGCCCTCGACGATCCCGTGCGCGGCCGCGTCCTCGGGATGGATCATCACGCTCGGGCGCCCTTCCTTGGCCTCCGAGGTCGGCGTCTCGGTGAAGGTCGAGTTGAGGAAGTGGCGCGCCGGGCTCGTCGCCAGGCGGAAGGGGTGGTCCGCCGTCGGCTCCTCGGTGACGGCCCAGTGGTCCGGCAGCGCCGGCATCTGGGAGAACGGCCCCCGCGTCCCGGCATTGGGGGCGGGGACGCTCGTCCAGTCGGGGCGGAAGCGGAATCGGCCGTCGGGCCAGGCGAATCCGTCGACATAGTGCGCCTCCTCGAAGGGCGGCTGCACGTCCTTGAAGCGCGCCTCCTCCAGCGCCTCGAGCGAACCCCAGCCCGAGGTGGAGAGCGTCTCGTCGATGATTGCGCGCGGGCTCATCGTGAAGCCGCGATGGGTGGCGCCCAGCCGCTCGGCCAGCGCGCAGATCACCTCGTGGTTGGAGCGGCACTCGCCCGGCGCCTCGACGAGCTTGGGGCCGACCTGGATGTGCTGGTGGCCGCCGCCCTGGTAGAGATCGTCGTGCTCCAGGAACATGGTGGCGGGCAGCACCACGTCGGCATAGGCCGCGGTTTCCGTCAGGAACTGCTCGTGGACGACGGTGAACAGGTCCTCGCGGGCGAAGCCGCGCTTGACCAGCGTCTGCTCGGGGGCGACGGAGACCGGGTTCGAGTTCTGGATGAACAGCGCCGTCACCGGCGGTCCGCCCTGCAGCGCCTCGGGATCGCCCGCCAGCACACGGCCGATCTGCGACTGGTCGAGCATGCGCACCGCGGGGTCGCGCACGTCGCTCCCCTCGATCAGCGACTTGTCCCAGCGGTAGATCGCGCCGTTGTTGTGGAAGGCGCCGCCGCCCTCGTGCGCCCAGGCGCCCGTCACGGCGGCGATGCAGGAGGCGGCATGCATGTTCACCGCGCCGTTGCGCTGGCGGGTGAAGCCGTAGCCCAGCCGGAAGTAGCTGCGCTTGCGCTCGCCGACGATCCGGGCGAAGGCCTCGATCTCGGCCGCCGGGATGCCGGTGATCGCCTCCGCCCAGGCGGGCGTGCGGGTGGCGAGATGGGCCTCGAGATCTTCCGGGCAGTCGGTGTAGCGGGCGAGGTAGTCCCGGTCGGCGAGCCCGTCGCGGAAGAGGACATGCATGGTGGCGCAGGCGAGCGCCCCGTCGGTCCCGGGACGCAGCAGCAGCTTCACGTCCGCCTGCTTCATGGTGGCGTTGTCGTAGACGTCGACGACCACGATCTTCGCGCCCCGTTCCTTGCGGGCGCGGATCGCGTGGGTCATCACGTTGACCTGGGTGTGCACCGCGTTGGTGCCCCAGATCACCACGCAATCGGCCTTGGCCATCTCCCGCGGGTCAGGCCCCGCGAGCCTTCCGGTGCCGGCGATGAAGCCGGTCCAGGCCATGTTGGTGCAGAAGGTCGAGAACATGCCGGAGTAGCGCTTGGCGTGGCGCAGGCGGTGGATGCCGTCGCGCATCACGAGGCCCATCGTGCCGGCGTAGTAGTACGGCCATACCGTCTGCGGGCCGTGCGCCGCCTCGGCCGCGAGGAAGCGCGCGGCGACGAGGTCGAGCGCCTCGTCCCAGCTCGCCTGCCGGAAGGCGCCCTCGCCCGTCCCGACCTCGCCCTTGGCACCGGTGCGGATCAGCGGATGCGTCAGCCGGTCGGGGTGGTGGATGCGCTCGGCGTAGCGCGCGACCTTCGCGCAGATGACGCCCGCGGTGTAGCTCTGGCCCGGATCGCCGTGGACGCGGCCGATCGTGCGCTCGTCGAGCACCTCCACCTCCAGCGAGCAGGTGGAGGGGCAATCGTGGGGGCAGACCGACGCGCGTCGGGCGATGCGGGGAGGAGCGTTCATGGGCTTGTTCTGCCAGAGATTTGGGCCTGCGGGAAGCGGGACACGAGCGGGACGGGGTCACGGTTCCTCGTAGGAGAGGGACCAGTCCGGGCCGGCGTGCCAGGTGCCGCTCGGGGAGGCGGGGATGCGCCAGCGCAGCGAGCGCACGAACTCCGCGCCGCCGCCGCGCAGCGCGCGCCGGAGCGCCTCGCGCTCGTCCGGCGTCGCGGTGAGGGCGCCGGCGTCGCTCTCGGCGCGCACGAACTGCGCAGGGCCGATCGCCCGTGCGGCGAGGATCGCGTCCTCGGCGCCGCGCCGGCGCGCCAGGAGCCCGATCCCGCTCCCGGTGCGCGCGAGCGGGCTGCCCGGCTTGTCCTCGCCCGCGAGGCCGAGCGGGAACAGCACCCGGCCCCCGGCGGCGAGCCGGTCGAGCCACGCCGGGGCGGGGCGCTCCACGCTGGCGTTGACATAGACGACGTCGACCGCGTCCTCCGGGAAGCGCGCGCCGTCACCGGCGACGACGCGCGTCTGCGGGAGGTGGGCGAGGTTCGCCCGCGCCGCCTGCGCCAGCGCGGGATCGACCTCGACGGCGAGGACGCGCCCGGTCTCCCCGACGCAGCGGGCGATCAGCGCGGTGTAGTAGCCGGTGCCCGCGCCCACGTGCAGCACCCGCTCGCCGGGCATCGGCGCGATCGCCGCGAGCCAATGGGCGTGGAGCGAGGGGCCGCCGTTGTTGACCCGGCGCGTCTCCGCCAGCGCGAACAGCGCGTCCTGGTAGAGCACCACCGGGTCGGTGCTCGACACCTCGCGGTAGCCCGCGGGCGCCGCCATGCGCCAGGGCGGCGGCCCGAGATAGCGCTCCCGCGGCTCCGCGGCGAAGGCCGCCTCGAGCGCCGGGTGGGGGCGGCGGGCGTGGCTCATCATCTGGCGGGCGAAGGCGCGGCGGACGAGCGCGAGCTCGTCCTCGGTGAAGGATGGGGCGGTCATCGGCGTCTGTCTCGTTGCGCGGGTGCGGAGTGTAGTCTTGTGCAGGCTGGCGGTCCACACGTATGGCGTGCGTCACCGTCGCCGCTGTCGGAACCGCTGCGTGGCCGGCGCCGTTCCTCGCCGTGTCCAAGCTCGCCCATTCCCTGCGCCTCGCGCGCTCCTTCGCCACCCTGTCGCGCGCCGTGCTCGCCCGCGGCCCGCTGCGCACGCGCGACCGCGAGGCCCGCCTCGCCATGTTCCCCGCCGACGGGCTGCCGGTGGCCGAGCCCGTCGAGATCCGCTGGAACGACCACCAGGTCTCCTGGATCACGGCACGCACCGACCGAGACTGCGCCGTGGCGCTCGGGGCCGTCCACGCGCATCTGCGGCTGACCCAGCTCGAGGTGCTGCGCAAGGTCGCCTACGGCCGCGTCGCCGAGATGGCCGGCCCGGCGGCGACGGACGTCGACCGGGCGCTGCGCACGCTCGGCATCACGCAGGCCGTGCCCGGCATCCTCGCCATGCAGCCGCCGGAGACGACGGACTGGCTCGACGGGTTCGTGGACGGGCTCAACCACGTGGTCGAGAACGCGCCCGAGGACCCGCCGGACTTCGCCATGCTCGGCCTCGCGCGCGAGCGCTGGACCGCGCACGACGTGATGGCGGTGGGCCGCGCCGCGGTGGCGGACGTGAACTGGCTGATCTGGCTGCGCCTCGTTCCCCTGCGGCGCGAGCCCGGCTGGCCCGACCTGTGGGACAAGCTCCTCGCCCACGGCACCGGCACCATCGCCAACCTCGCGGGCTTCGACCTCGAGACCATGCTCGCCGGCGCGCTCGGCGCATCGCTGAAGGGCTCGAACGCCTGGGCCGTCCACGCCGACCACAGCGCCACGGGAGCGGCGCTGCTCGCGGGCGACCCGCACCTGCCGATCTCGGTGCCGAACATCTGGATGGCCGCGGGCTACCGCTCGCCCTCCTACCACTGCGTCGGCTTCCAGCTGCCGGGCCTGCCCTTCACCGCCTTCGGCCGCAATCCGGATCTCGCCTGGGGCGGCACCGCCCCGCACACCGCCTCCTCGGACCTCTACGATCTCTCCGACTTGAGGTACGAGCCGTTCGACGCACGCAGCGAGACGCTCCGCGTGCGCGGCGGGCGCGACGAGACGGTCGAGATCCGCACCAGCCGCTACGGCCCGATCATCTCCGACGCCGTGCCGATGAACGCCACCTACGCCCTGCGCTGGGTCGGGCACGAGCCCTCCGACGAGCTCTCCTCGATGCTCGCGCTGAACCGGGCGCGCAGCTTCGATCAGTTCCGCGAGGCGGCGGACGGGATGGCGGTGCCGGGCCAGAACTGGATCGTGGCGGAGCGCTCGGGCGGCATCGCCAAGCAGATCGCGGCGAAGCTGCCGAGGCGACCGAACGCGCCGCTCGCCGACATGATCTCGAAACCCGAGGCGGCGGCGCACTGGGAGAGCTTCGTCACGGCCCGTGACTTCCCGCCCGAGCGCGACCCCGTGCGCGGCTTCGTCGTCTCCGCCAACGACCGGCCGGAGGAAGGGCCGGCGCCGCTCGCCTACTTCTACTCGCCGGTCGATCGCGTCGAGCGCATCGCCGACGTGCTGGCGGGCGCGCGGCCGGTGACGCCGGAGACGATGGCGGCGCTCCAGCGCGACGTCACCGTGCCCGGCGCGCTCGTCCTGCGCGACCGCCTGCTCGCCCTCCTGAAGGCGGCGGGGGAGCGTACCCCGGGACGTGGCGGCCCGTCGCGGGAGGACGTGCTGTCCGCCCGCGGCGAGGTGGTGCCGCTCCTCGTCGACTGGGACGGCGCCTATCCGGAGGACTCGCGCGGGGCGCTCGCCTTCGAGCTCCTCGTCGCCCATGTCAGCGCCCACTATCATTCCCAGGCGGAGCGGGCGTTCTACGGCGCGCTGTTCACCGCGCGCACGCTGATCGCGCGGGACCTGCACGAGCCGCGCAGCGAGCTCGTCGTCGCGGTGGCGACGGCGCTCGTCGCCACGGCGAAGGAGCTGCGGCGCTACCGAACCTGGGGCGACGTCCATCGGCTGCGGCTCGCGCACGTGCTCGGCGGGCTGCCCCTCGTCGGCCGCAGGCTCGTCTTCGCCGACATGCCGGTGGGCGGCACGTCGGACGCCGTGATGAAGACGGCACACCCCGCGGTGCCGCGCCCGCACCGGACCTTCTACGGCTCGATCGCGCGCTTCCTGTGCGACCTCGGCGAGGCGGATTCCGCCACCGGCGTGCTGCTCGGCGGGCAGGACGGCTGGCTCGGCAGCGACACGATGCTCGACCAGCTGCCGCTCTGGCGCGAGGGGCGCACGATGGCGCTGCCCATGAGCGAGGCGGGCGTCGCCCGTGCCTTCCCGCACCTCACGACGGTCGCCCCATGCTCGACGCCACCCCGCTCCTGAGGCTCTACGCCGCGCGGCGCCGGCGGGTGCTGGCGGCGCAGGACGCCGTCGCGGCCCAGGCCCGCACCCTCTCCGATCTCCTGGCGCGCGCCGCCGGCACGCGCTTCGGGCGCGCGCACGGCTTCGAGGAGATCCGCTCGCCGGCGGCGTACCGGGCGCACGTCCCGGTGCGCGGCTACGAGGATCTCTGGGCGTGCTGGTGGCAGGAGGGCTTTCCGGTCCACGAGGACGTCACCTGGCCGGGGAAGACACCCTTCTTCGCGCTCTCCTCGGGGACGACGACGGGACGCACCAAGTACATCCCGGTGAGCGCCGAGATGGTGGCCTCCAACCGGCGCGCCGCGCTCGACATCCTGGTCCACCACCTGGAGCGGCGGCCGGACAGCAGGATCCTGGGCGGCAAGAGCTTCATGCTCGGCGGCTCCACCGCGCTGGAGCGGCTCGCGCCGGGCGTGCGGGCGGGCGATCTCTCGGGCATTGCAGCCGCGACGGTGCCCGCCTATGCCCGCCTGCGCACCTTCCCGCCGCAGCGCCTGGCCCTCGAGGAGAGCTGGGAGCGGAAGATCGCGGCCCTCGCGCCGGCCTCGCTGGCGCAGGACATCCGCGCGATCTCCGGCACGCCGACCTGGCTGCTGGCCTTCTTCGAGACGCTGGCGCGGATCCACCCGGCGCGGGGGGAGCGGCTCTCTGCGTTCTGGCCGAACCTCGAGGTGATCATCCATGGCGGCGTCGCCTTCGCGCCCTACGCATCGCGCTTCGCCCGGCTGATCGAGGGCTCGGACATCCGCCTGCAGGAGGTCTATCCGGCGAGCGAGGGGTTCTTCGCGATCCAGGACGGGCCGCCCGAGGCGGGGATGCGGCTCCTCGTCGACACCGGCATCTTCTACGAGTTCGTCACGCCGGGCACGCTCGGCACGTCCGCGCCCGAGCGGTTCTGGCTGGACGACGCCGAGATCGGGGTGGACTACGCCCTCGTCGTCTCCACCAATGCCGGGCTGTGGGCCTACGAGGTGGGGGACCTGGTGCGGCTCGTCTCGAGGGACCCGCCGCGCGTCGTGTTCGCCGGGCGCACGGCGTTCACGCTCTCCGCCTTCGGCGAACATCTCACCGGAGCGGAGATCGACCGCGCGGTGGCGGAGGTCGTGCGCGAGGCGGGGCTCGGCCTCGTCGAGATCTCCGCCGGGGCGCGACACAGGGCGGAGGGCGCGGCGCACGACCACCATCTCTTCGTGATCGAGCTCGTGGAGGGCGCGCTGCCCCCGCCGCGCGCCCGGGCGCTGCGCGACGGGGTCGATGCGGCGCTGGCGCGCGCCAACGCCGACTACGCCGCCCATCGCGCGGCGGGCCAGCTCGCCGCGCCGGAGCTGATCTGCGCGCCGCGCGGCGCCTTCGAGGGCTGGATGCGGGCGCGCGGCAAGCTCGGCGGGCAGAACAAGCCGCCGCGGGTGATCGGGGATCCGGCGCTCCTCGCGAGCCTGGAGCGCGCCGTCGCAGCGGGAACACGGGTTCCCGCCGGCCGTTGATGACGGCCCCGGTCGCGACAGCGATCGCCAGAGCGCCGCGCCGCTTCGAGGATCGCACCAGATGGCCGAGATCACCTTCCCGACGAGGAGCCCCTTCACGCTCGCCGACATGGTCCGCGGCGACGCGCCCGAGACGCGGGCCAGGGGCGTCCTCGTCACGCCGGGCGCCGTGGCGCGCGCCAAGAGCCTGCCGGCGGTCGTGATCCTGCCGGGCCTCGGCGGCATCATCGCCGAGCGCGAGGTGCGCTACGCCGAGATGCTCGCCAAGCAGGGCTACGTCGCGCTCGCGGTCGACACGTTCGGCAGCCGCGACGCGGCCTATGCGAACCACACGCTGCGCGCGCTGCGCGTCACCGAGACGATGATGCTCGCCGACGCCTATGCGGCGCTGGCACATCTCGCGAGCATGCCCATGGTCGACCCCGACCGGGTGGCGGTGATGGGCTTCTCCTATGGCGGCATGATCTCCGTCCTCGCCGCCTACCGGCAGATGGCCGACCTGTTCGGCGCCGATGGGCTGCGCTTTGCCGCGCACGCGAGCTACTACGGCTGCTCGGTGCCGCGCCTCGACGACCCGACGACGACCGGCGCACCGGTGGAGATCTTCCTCGGCGCGCTCGACCGCAACGTGAGCCCGGAGCGCTCGCAGGAGATCGCCGAGGACCTGCGCCGCGGCGGCTCGGAGGTGGGTTTCCACCTCTTCCCCGACACGTACCACCAGTGGGATTCGCAGAACCTCGAGAAGAAGTTCGTGCGCTTTTCCCTGTTCTCCAGCCGCTTCAGGGTCGACCGGAACAATCGCCTGCGCGACGAGCGCACGCGCATCGGCATCGTCGGGCGGATTTCGCGGACGCTGGCGCTCACCGTCAACGCGGACCCGCGCGGCTATCACATGCTGCGCGACGAGGCGGTGCTGGCGAAGACCGACGCGCGGCTCGCGGAGTTCTTCTCCGAGGCGCTCAGCCACCGCCCGATGCGGGCGGCGTCACGCGGTGGCGACGCACGAACGGCGCCTGCGCGGCGATGAAGGCGAGGTTGGCGGGCAGGACCGCGAAGGTCTTGAACGCCACCCAGACGTCGACGGGGAAGAACCGCCAGGTGATCTCGTTCGCGAGCCCGAGCAGGATGAGGTAGGCGCTCGTGCGCAGGGTGAGCACGCGCCAGGCGCGCTCGCCGTCCAGCACGAGCGACTTGCGCATCACCGTCTTCAGCACGAGCCGCCCGGCCGCGAGGCCGCCGAGCAGGATCGCGGCGTAGAACCAGTTCATCACGGTGGGCCGCACCATGATGATCCAGGCCGCCTCGGCGACGAGGCTCGCGGCGCCGAAGGCCAGGACCACGATCGTCGAGGCGAGCGGGGTGAGCGGCAGCCGCCGCTCGCGGACGAGGTTCGCGAGCAGCGCGACGACGGTCGCGGCCATGAACACGCCGGTGCCGACGAAGATGCCGCCGATCTGGTTGCCGATGAAGAAGGCGACGAGCGGGCCGAGCTCGTAGGTCAGCCGCTCCTTCAGACGCAGGACCGGGACCGCGGCTGCGGCGCGCCTGGTCTCTCGACGCATCGCGTCCATCCGCGCTCCATGGCTCGCGCACGGCGAGGGGAGCCGCGCGGAGCACAACGGCGAGCGGGGCCGCCTGTTCCGCGCAGCCGGCCTCCTTCGGAACCACTGCAACGAAGGATGTGCAATCCGGGAATGGAGGCCGCCGACGTGCTCCCCTCTCCCTCGCGGAGAGGGGTCGGGGGCGTGGGGCGTGGCGGTTGTGCGAGAGGCCGATGACGGGCGCCGGCATCGGCGTCGGGCGATCATCCTGCACGCCCCCACACCCCTAGCCCCTCTCCGCCAGGGAGAGGGGAACCTGTCGCGCCCGTCATCGGCGCTCCGCCAGGCCGACCTCAGGTCGGCTCGACGAAGGAATCCAGCACCATCTTGCGGCCGGCCTTGTCGAAATCCACCGTGAGCTTGTTGCCGTCCACCGCCGCCACCGAGCCCGGGCCGAACTTCAGGTGGAAGACGCGGGTGCCGATGCCGTAGGCGGAGGCGGTGCCGGTGGATTTCGCCACGAGCTCGCCCTCGATCACGAGCGGGCCGCGCCGGCCTTCCGAGAAGCCGCCGCGGCCGCGGCCTGGGGCTTGTCCGTAGCCGCTGCCGCCGAACTCGGCCTGCGCGCGCGTGTTCGCCTGCGCCCGCTGCCAGCCGGGGGTGGAATAGGTCGAGCCGAACGGCGCGGCGATCTGGTCGAAGCGCGAGCCGCCGTAGCCGCCGCCGGAGAACTGCGCCGGCGCCTCGCGCACGTCCACCGACGCCGCGGGCAGCTCGTCGATGAAGCGGGAGGGGGACGTCGCGTTCCACATGCCGTGGATGCGCCGGTTGGCCGCGAACCAGATCATCAGCCGCCGCCGGGCGCGGGTGAGCCCGACATGGGCGAGCCGGCGCTCCTCCTCCAGGCCCGCCTGGCCGCTCTCGTCGAGGGCGCGCTGCGAGGGGAACAGGCCCTCCTCCCAGCCGGGCAGGAACACCGTGTCGAACTCGAGCCCCTTCGCCGCGTGCAGCGTCATAAGGGACACCTTGTCCTGGGTGTCGCCTTCGTTGACGTCCATCACCAGGGAGACGTGCTCGAGGAAGGCGGCGAGGTCGGGGAAGTCCTCCATGGAGCGCACCAGCTCCTTGAGGTTCTCGAGCCGCCCCTGCGCGTCCGCGGACTTGTCGCGCTGCCACATCTCGGTGTAGCCGCTCTCGTCGAGCACGCGCCGCGCGAGCTCCGCGTGCGGCAGCGCGTCGATGGCCCGCGCCCATTCGTCGATCTGGCGCACGAACTCGCGGATCGTGGCGCGCGGCTTGGCCTTGAGCTCGTCGGTCTCCACCAGGAAGCGCGCCGCCTGGAGCAGCGGGATGCGCGCCGCGCGGGCGTGGTTGTGCAGGATCTGGATCGTGACGTCGCCGAGCCCGCGCTTGGGCGTGTTGATGATCCGCTCGAAGGCGAGGTCGTCCGCCGGCTGGGCGACCAGCCGCAGGTAGGCCAGCGCGTCGCGGATCTCCGCGCGCTCGTAGAAGCGCGGGCCGCCGATGACGCGATAGGGCAGGCCGAGCTGCACGAACCGGTCCTCGATCTCGCGCATCTGCGCCGAGATACGCACCAGCACCGCCATCTGCGAGAGCGCGTGGCCCTTGCCGTGCAGGCTCTCGATCTCCTCGCCGATGAGCCGCGCCTCCTCCTCCGAGTCCCAGGCGCCGGTGAGGATCACCTTCTCGCCGGGCTCGTCGTCGGTGCGCAGCGTCTTGCCGAGCCGCTCCGCGTTGTGTGCGATGAGGTGAGATGCCGCCGAGAGGATGTGGCCCGTCGAGCGGTAGTTGCGCTCGAGCCGCACGACCGTGGCGCCGGGGAAGTCGTGCTCGAAGCGCAGGATGTTGTCGACCTCCGCCCCGCGCCAGCCGTAGATCGACTGGTCGTCGTCGCCGACGCAGGCGAGGTTGGCGCGCTTCTGAGCCAGCAGCCTCAGCCAGAGGTACTGCGCCACGTTGGTGTCCTGGTACTCGTCGACCAGCATGTAGCGGAAGCGGTCCTGGTACTGCTCCAGCACGTCCGGATGCTCGCGGAAGAGACGCAGGGCCTCCAGCAGCAGGTCGCCGAAATCGGCGGCGTTGAGCGTCTTCAGCCGCTCCTGGTACTGCTCGTAGAGGGTGATCCCCTTGCCGAAGGCGAAGGCCGCGGCCTCGCCCTTGGGTACGCGATGCGGCTCGAGACCGCGGTTCTTCCAGTCGTCGATGACGCCGGCGAGCTGGCGGGCAGGCCAGCGCTTCTCGTCGATGTCGCCGTCGGCCTGGATCACCTGCTTCAAGAGCCGCAGCTGGTCGTCCATGCCCAGGATGGTGAAGTCGCTGGTGAGATCCACGAGCTCGGCGTGCCGGCGCAGGATCTTCGCCGAGATCGAGTGGAAGGTGCCGAGCCAGGGCATGCCCTCGGCCACGCCGCCGACGAGGGCGGCGACGCGCTCCTTCATCTCGCGCGCGGCCTTGTTGGTGAAGGTCACGGCGAGAATGCCCGAGGGGCGCGCCTTGCCGGTGGCGAGCAGGTGGGCGATGCGGGTGGTGAGCACACGCGTCTTGCCCGTGCCCGCGCCGGCGAGCACGAGGACGGGGCCCTCGGTGGTCTCCACCGCCTGGCGCTGCTCGGGATTGAGGCCCTCGAGATAGGCCGCGCGCGGACCAGCGCCGGCGCGCGCGCGAGCCGAGAGCGAACCCTCGCTCGGCCCACGACCAAGGGATGTTTCGGGCCGGAATTCCTCGCTGCGAGTCATGCGCTGGACCATGGAGCAAATCGGGAACGGCGTCGAGTCTCGGCACCGGTCCGCGGGGTCGTCCGCGGGGTCGTCGGCGGGGTCGTCGGCGGGTGACGGGTGCACCTCAGCCGGGCGGCACGCCGATCCGGCCCCAACCGGGCAGCTTCAGCGCCGGCCGGCGCAGGTCGAGGCCCGCGACGAAGCCCATGAGGCTGAGCTCCACGCCCTCGACCCAGCCGATCGTCACGCCGGCATAGCCGGAGCCGAGCCGTATTCCCGTGCCGCTCGCCGAGAGGCCGGCGCGCAGGCGCCGCGGCGTCCAGTCCTTGCCGATGGCGGTGGGCGGCAGGGCGACGCCGAGCGCGGGGCGGGTGCGCGCCGCCTCCTCCAGCACGAAGGCGACGAAGGTGTTCGAGTTCGGGCCGGGCCAGGCCTCGTAGTCCCTGACGCCGTCGAACGGGTAGGCCTCCACCGCGGCGCGCAGGGCGGGGATCGCAGCCTCGGCGGCCGCACCGTCGAGCGCCAGGATCGTGTGCGGCGGGTTCGAGTACCAGCGCCCGTCCGCCGCCCAGCCGTTGACGCGGATCGGCGAGCCCCAGCCGACCTTGTCGAAGCGGGTGTAGGCGGGCGCGCCGGCCTCCTTCATCACGATCCAGGTGTGGTGCGCGAAGATGCCGCGCCAGCGCCCGGTGCGCGCGGCGTAGACGCGCACCAGCGCCTGCGGCGCCGCGCGGGCGTCGACCGGAAGCAGCCCTGCGCTCGACCAGTCGGCCGCGCTCCAGCGCGCCGGCATCGCGTCGCGCGACATCCAGAAGGCGGCGTGCGTGCCGAGCGGCAGGGCGAAGACGAGGACGAGGAGGGCGAGGATGCCCAGCACGAGGCGGACGAGGAGACGCATGGAGGAGGTCATAGCGCGACGGCGGCCGCGGTCCAGCGCACGAACGCGCGATCACCAGGTGCGCCGCTCGCCGTTGTCGATGTGGATCAGGCCGGACCGGTAGCGCTTCAGCCCGCCGACGGCAGGGTGGTCGCGGAGGTACGCCATCACCTCCCGCCCGCGCGCGGCGACGCGGAAGTCGATCGCCCGGCAGGAGAGATGCATCGAGTGCCGAGCGCCGCCCGCGCGGCGATTGTGGGCGCGGGTGCGATGGGTCGACATGATCCGCACCTCGCCGAAGCGCTCCGCCACCTCGGCGACGACCGTCGTCAGGTCGCCGGGCAGGCAGCGCGTCGGCGCGCTCGCCCGCACCCAGATGGCGCCGGTCTCGACCTTGGTAACGAAGCCCGGCCGGGCGCCGCCGATCGACCCCGTGGTCTCGACGTCGAGGTTCTCGGCGGGCTTGAGCGTGGCGTAGACGTTGGCGAGGCCGCCGTCGCCGGCGGGCGGGGTAGCCGGTGGCTCCGCGGCGGCATCGCTCGCGGGCTCGTCCGCCCGTTCTGCCGCGTTTGCGTCAGGCGAAGCCTCGTCCGGATCGGCCACGGCCGGCGGCTTGATCGTCGCGTAGATGTGGGAGAGCGCGTCCGCCGCGGGTGCCGAGACGGGGACGATGAGCAGCGCGGCCAGCAAGCTGACCATCGCGAGGGTGCGCGAGGGGAGCAGGGCACGCATCGGCGCGCGCCTGCGATGGGGGAGGTCGCATCGCATGCGGTCGGCGTCCTTGTGGGGGCGCCCCGAGAGCGGGGCGCGGCCTCTTCGGGCCGTTCGATCGAGCCGGCCGCGGGCGGGCGGATCGAAAGCCTCCGCTCGACCGTTGGCCGGTCGGGCAGGAGAAAGCGGTGAAGGGAGGCCATTTCATGACCACGAACGCGAGCCGCCGAATCGCCTGGATCGTCGCCTGGGTGCTCGTCGCGATCTGGTCGCTGGCGGCGCTCCTCGCCTGGGGCGCCGTCGACCTCGTCGGCGGCTTCGCCGTGGAGCGCGCGGACATGGCGGCGCGCGATCCCGAGCACGTCGCCTGGATCGCCTGGGTCTTCGACACGCTGCGCGATCTCGGCCTCGCGGCGATCGTCGCGATCTGGCTCGTCACGAGCGCGATCACGCTCGGCGCCGCCGCGCTGATCGCCAAGGCGACCCGCGACCGCGAGCGTTTCACCGATGCGAGGAGATGAACTGGCGGAAGCGCTCGGATTTCGGCGCGTCGAACACCTCCGCCGGCGGGCCCTCCTCCTCGACGATGCCCTTGTGCAGGAAGACGACCCGGTTGGAGACGTCGCGCGCGAAGCCCATCTCGTGGGTGACCACGAGCATGGTGCGGCCCTCCTCGGCGAGTGCGCGCATGACGCGCAGCACCTCTCCGACGAGCTCGGGATCGAGGGCGGAGGTCGGCTCGTCGAACAGCATCACGCGCGGGCGCATGGCCAGCGCCCGGGCGATGGCCGCGCGCTGCTGCTGGCCGCCGGAGAGGTGGGAGGGGTAGTGCTTGGCCTTGTCGGCGATGCCGACCTTCTCGAGCAGCGCCATGCCCTCGTCGAGCGACTCCTGGCGCGGGCGCTTCTGCACGTGGATCGGCGCCTCGACGACGTTCTCCAGCACGGTCATGTGGGACCAGAGATTGAAGCTCTGGAACACCATCGCGACCTCGGAGCGGATGCGGTCCACCTGGCGCCCGTCCGCCGGCTGCACGCCGCGGCGGGTCGTCTTGAGGGCGATGGTCTCGCCGCCGATGGTGACCTCCCCGCCGTCCGGGATCTCGAGCATGTTGATGCAGCGCAGCATGGTCGACTTGCCGGAGCCCGAGGCGCCGAGGATCGAGATCACGTCGCCCTCGCGGGCCTCGAGCGAGACGCCCTTGAGGACCTCGAGCGCACCGAAGCTCTTGCGCAGGTTTCGGACGCTGACGGCGACGTCTGTCATGGGGCCTCGCTCGGCTCGGGTCACGCCCCGCGGGCGTGGGCTGGGGCTGGCTTCATCGGCGCCTCCGCGTCCGGCGCCTGCCGCAGGTGGGGCGACAGGCGCCACTCCGTGTAGAGAATGACGCGGGTGACCACGAAGTTGATGAACAGGTAGATGGCGCCGGCGACGACGAACACCTCCACGGCCCGGAAGCTCTGCGCGATCAGGCGGTAGGCGAGGCCGGTGACCTCCATGAGGGTGATGACGGAGGCGAGCGAGGTCGCCTTGACCATCAGGATGATCTCGTTGCCGTAGGCCGGCAGCGCCTGGCGCACGGCGATGGGCAGGGTGATGCGGCGGAAGCGCTGCAGCCGCGACATGCCGCAGGCCTTCGCCGCCTCGATCTGCCCGTGCGGCACCGAGAGCAGGCCGCCGCGGAAGATCTCGGCGGCGTAGGCGGCGGTGTTGAGGGTGAGCGCGAAGACCGCGCAGTAGAACGGCTCGCGGAAGAACCACCACAGGCCGACGTCCTGCAGCGCCGGGCGGAACTGGCCCAGCCCGTAGTAGATCAGGAAGATCTGCACGAGCAGCGGCGTGCCGCGGAAGACGAAGATGTAGCTCTGCGCCGTCCAGTCCAGCACCGGCACGCCCGACAGGCGCATCGTCGCCAGCAGCAGCGCGAAGACCGCGCCGATCGAGAGCGACAGCGAGGCGAGCTCCAGCAGCAGCGGCACGCCCTCGATCAGCGTCAGGAAGGTGCGGCCCATGAAGGCGAGATCCATCAGCCCGCCCTCCGCACGCCGCGCATGGCGCGGTCCTCCGCCTTCTGGAAGGCGATGGTCGAGATCGTGGTCAGCACGAGGTAGAGGATCGCCGCCGCGAGGAAGAAGTAGAACGGCTGGCGGGTCGAGCCCGCCCCGATCTGCGCCTGGCGCAGCAGCTCGACGAGGCCGATGACCGAGATCAGCGCCGATTCCTTGAGCGCCAGCTGCCAGACGTTGCCGAGCCCGGGGATGGCGTAGCGCATGACCTGCGGCACGACGATGCGCCGGAACATCAGCCAGCGGCTCATGCCGACCGAGCGGGCGGCCTCGAGCTCGCCCTTCGAGAGCGAGAGATAGGCGCCGCGGAAGACCTCGGCCTGGTAGGCGCCGTTGACGACGCCGATGGCCAGCGCGCCGGTGATGAAGATGGGCAGGCCGAGGAAGCCGTCGTAGCCGAGCATGCGGCCGATGCTGGTCAGCGCCAGCGATCCGCCGAAATAGAACAGGTAGATGACGAGCAGGTCCGGGATGCCGCGCAGGACGGTGGTGTAGGTGTCGCCGATCGCGGCCGCGACGCGCGAGCCCGAGAGCTTCGCCGCGGCGGCGAGCGAGCCCAGCACCGAGCCGACCAGGAAGCCGCAGACCGCGACCGCGAGCGTGACGCCCGCGGCGGTGAGGAGCGCGGCCCCCCAGCCGCGCTCGCCGAACCCGACGATCTCGAAGAACCCGATCGGTATCATGCACTCCCGCAGCGCCCCGGCGCCGTCGCGGCGCCGGGGCGTCCTCTGGCCGGCGTCAGCCCGCCGGCGTCATGTCGAGGCCGAACCACTTCTCCGACAGCTCCTTGACGGTGCCGTCGGCGATGGCCTCCTCGATCGCCGTGGTGAACATGTCGCGCAGCTCGCCGCCGTCCTTGCGCAGGCCGACCGCCACGCCGCGGCCGAGCACGCCGCCCGACAGGCCCGGGCCGACGATCTTCATCTCGGCGAATTCGGGCTTCTGCATCGTGGCGTTGAAGGCGGAATGCGCGGCGAAGATGCCGTCGAGACGCCCGGCCGAGAGGTCGAGATCGTGCTGCTCGGTGGTGCCGTACTCGCGGATCTCGACGATGTCGGCGAGGTATTCGGTGAGGAAGTTCGCGTTGGTGGTCGAGCCCTGGACGCCGATCACCTTGCCCTCGAGCAGCGGCGTCCACTCGGCGATCAGCGCCTCGACCGCCTCGGGATCGCTGTCGAGCGACAGCCGGCCCTCGCCGGGAAGGTCGGCGAGCGGGCTGTCGGCCATCACCGCGAGCCCGTGCGGGCCGCCGGCGTAGGAGCGCGAGAAGTCGATCACCTCGAGCCGCTGGTCGGTGATGTTCATGCCCGCCATGATGGCGTCGTACTTGCCGGCCTGGAGCGCGGGGATGATGCCGGCCCAGTCCTGCACCACGATCTCGCACGTGACTTCCATGCGCGCGCACAGGTCGTTGGCGAGATCGATCTCGAAGCCGGCGAGCGAGCCGTCCGCGTTCGAGAAGTTCCACGGCGCATAGGCGCCCTCCGTCGCGATGCGGATCGTCCGTTCCTGCGCCGTCGCCGGCGCCGCCGCCATGGCGAGCGCCAGAACGGCACCCGCGAGCCCCGGCCCGAGGGCCTTCGACTTCCACATGGTCTCGTTCCCCTCTGGAGGGATCCGCTTCCCACGGATCTCCTGTCCCCGGGTGCTCGCGGCACCCGTTGCTGCCTACCTAACAGGCAGGGTGTGCGGGCTGGCAAGCACAACTTTTTTGCGGCGGAGGCGGCAATTCGCTCAAAAAAGCAGCGTCGAAACGAAAGGTGGCGGAGCGCCAGGCTCCGCCACCAAGATCAGGAGCCTCGCAGGCTCGGCCGCGCGCTCACATGGCGGGCGTCAGGTCGGTGCCGAACCACTTCTCGGACAGCGACTTGATGGTGCCGTCGGCGGCGGCAGCGGCGATCGCCTCGTCGAAACGCGCGCGCAGCGCCTCGTCCTCCTGGCGGATGCCGACTCCCACGCCACGGCCGAGGATGCCCCCGACGTATCCCGGGCCGACGATCGAGAACTCGCCCTGGAACTCCGGCTTCTGCATCGTCGCCTCGAGGGTCGGCGCGTCGGCGAGCACCGCATCGATGCGGCCGGCCTGCAGGTCGAGGTCGTGCTGCTCGGTGGTGCCGTACTCACGGATCTCCGCGACGTCGGCGAGGTACTCGCGGGCGAAGTTGGCGTGCGTGGTCGAGCCCTGGACGCCGATCGCCTTGCCCTCGAGCAGCGGCTTCACCTCGTCGAGCGCGGCCATGGCGGCGTCGGTGCTCGTGTCGAGGTTGAAGCGCTCGCCGGTGCCGGGCATGTCGGCGAGATCCGAGCCGTTGGGCACCAGGAAACCGTTCGGCGAGAGCGTGTAGGGGCTGGAGAAGGAGATCACCTCCTCGCGCTCCGCGGTGATCGACATGCCGGCCATGATGGCGTCGTAGCGCCCGGCGGTCAGGCCCGGGATGATGCCGTTCCAGTCCTGCGCGACGATTTCGCAATCGGCGCCCATGCGCTCGCACAGGTCGCGGGCGAGCTCGATCTCGAAGCCGTCGAGCGTGCCGTCGGGATTGGAGAAGTTCCACGGCGCATAGGCGCCCTCGGTCGCGATGGTGACCCGGTCCTGCGCCGTGGCGGCGCCGAGCGCGAAGGCCGAGGCGGCGACCGCCAGGCCGAGCGTCTTGAGAAAGCGCATGTTATTATTCCCTCTCATGTCTTGATTTTCCGGCCCCGAACGGGCGGGCGGGCCCCCTCGGCCCGCGGATGGCGCAACTGAAGCCGCTCGCGTGCCCGTGGTCAATCGCCCAGCGAAGGGGCGCGGCTCGTCAGCGCGAGAATCTCGAGCAGCATCTGCCCGGCGACGTGGGCGGTGTTGGTGGTGGCGTCGTATTGCGGCGCGACCTCGACCACGTCCCCGCCGACGATGTCGAGCCCGGCGCAACCGCGCATCAGCGCGAGCACCTCGCGCGGGGTGAGCCCGCCGACCTCGGGCGTGCCGGTCCCCGGCGCGAAGGCGGGATCGATGGAGTCGATGTCGAAGGAGAGGTAGGTCGGCCCGTCGCCGACGACGGCGCGTGCGCGCTCGACGATGGCGGGGATGCCCAGCGTATCGACCTCCTCGGCGTGGATCATGGTCATGCCGCTCTCGGTGGAGAACTCCCACAGCCAGTCCGCCGAGCCGCGGATGCCGATCTGGATCGTGCGCTCGGGATCGAGCACGCCGTCGAGCACCGCCTGGCGGAACGGGCCGCCGTGGTGGAACTTCGAGCCCTCGTAGGGGCCGGACGTGTCGGCGTGGGCGTCGATGTGGATCATGCCGACCGGCCGGCGCGCGCCCACCGCCTTGAGGATCGGCAGCGAGATCGAGTGGTCCCCGCCCACCGCCAGCGTGCGCACGCCCGCCTCGACGATGCGGCGCGCGAAGGCCTCGATGTCGGCGTGGCAGCGCTCGAGCGAGAAGCGGCTCTCCATCGGCACGTCGCCCACGTCGGCGACCCGCAGCTCGTAGGTCGGCAGCGCCTTGAGGACGTGCTCGTACGGGCCGATCCGCTCGATGGCGCGCACGGCGCGCGGGCCGAAGCGGGTGCCGGAGCGGTTGGTGACGCCGAGATCCATCGGAACGCCGAAGATCGCCACGTCGAGATCGGAGAAGCCCTCCTCGAGCGCGTTCGGGCGGTAGGGTGCGCCGAGGAAGGTCGCGACATCGGCGAACGGCCAGCGGCGCCGCTCGCCGTCGCGGAACTGGGTGTCGGCCACGGCCTTGAAGGCGGGATCCCAGATGTCGCCGCCCTTGGCGTCGCCGTAGCGGGCGCGCAGGCGCGCGAGCTTGTCCTCGTCCATGTCGATCGGCTCCGATGCGTCGTCTCGCGCGATCGAAGCACGGAGGCGGGCGGCGGGGAAGGGCACCCCGGACAGGCGATCGCCGCACGCCGCCGGTGCGCCGCGCCGGATGATGCGTTTGCAAGTATCATGTGCTGCGCCGCGCGGGCACGCGGTCGGTCCTGGGGCGTGACATCCCCGCGGTGATCCCATAGGAATATGCATCAGCATCCAAGCCGGGTGCGCGCGCCGCCGATCGAAGAGGGGACGCGGCGCGCGTCGACGGGAGGCACGAGGCCATGGCGGAACGCTCGTTCGCGCGCGAGGTCGAGGACCTGAAGCTCGGAGACGGCGAGGTCTTCCGGGGGGAGGGCATCCTCGCCATCACCAAGGCGCTCCTGCAGGCGGGCGTCTCCTATGTCGGCGGCTACCAGGGCGCGCCGATCTCGCACCTGATGGACGTGCTCGCGGACGCCAAGGACGTGCTCGACGAGCTCGGCGTGCATTTCGAGAGCTCGGCCTCCGAGGCGACCGCCGCGGCCACCCTCGCCGCCTCGGTGATGTACCCGATCCGCGGCGCGGTGACCTTCAAGTCGACCGTGGGCACCAACGTCGCCTCCGACGCGCTCGCCAACCTCGCCTCGGGCGGGGTGACCGGCGGGGCGATGATCATCGTCGGCGAGGATTACGGCGAGGGCTCCTCGATCATGCAGGAGCGCTCTCATGCGTTCGCGATGAAGTCGCAGATCTGGCTGCTCGACCCGCGCCCCAACCTCGAGACCATCGTGAAGATGGTGGAAGAAGGCTTCGAGCTCTCGGAAGTCTCGAACACGCCCGTCATGCTGGAGGTGCGCATCCGCACCTGCCACGTCCACGGACACTTCAGGACGAAGGACAACAGGAAGCCGGGCTTCACCCTGCGCCAGGCGCTGGAGAGCCCGAAGCGCGACGTCAGCCGCATCGTGCTGCCGCCCGCCTCCTATCTGCACGAGAAGGAGAAGGTCGAGACGCGCTGGCCCGCGGCGGTCCAGTTTATCAAGGACCGCAAGCTCAACGAGCATTTCGGGCCCGACGAGGGCGAGACCGGCATCATCGTCCAGGGCGGCATGTTCAACAACACGATGCGCGCGCTCCAGATCCTGGGGCTCGCGGACGTCTACGGCAACTCGGTCATCCCGGTGCACGTGCTCAACGTCACCTACCCGCTGATCGACGACGAGCTCGCCGCCTTCTGCGCCGGCAAGCAGGCGGTGCTGATGGTGGAGGAGGGCCAGCCCGAGTTCCTGGAGCAGGCGCTCGCGCACATCCTGCGCAAGCGCGACATCCAGACGAAGCTGTCCGGCAAGGACGTGCTGCCCATGGCGGGCGAGTACACGACGCAGGTGCTGCTGAAGGGGCTCAAGGCCTTCTTCGCCGATCACCAGCGCCCGCTGCTCGGCAACGAGCCGCCGATCCCGGACCCGGAGCCGGTGCTCTCCGACCCGACCGTGAAGGCGCTCGCCGAGGTCGTTCCGCCGCGTCCGCCGGGTTTCTGCACGGGCTGCCCCGAGCGGCCGATCTTCGCGGCGATGAAGCTCGTCGAGAAGGAGCACGGCCAGCACCACGTCGCCGCCGACATCGGCTGCCACCTGTTCTCGATCCTGCCGCCCTTCGACATCGGCGCGACGACCATGGGCTACGGGCTCGGTCCCGCCTCGGCCTCGGCCTTCAACGTGGAGGCGGACAAGCGCTCGATCTCGATCATGGGAGACGGCGGGTTCTGGCACAACGGGCTGAACTCGTCTGTCGGCAACGCCGTCTACAACAAGCACGACGGCGTCATCATGATCGTCGACAACTACTACTCGGCCGCCACCGGCGGGCAGGACATCATGTCCTCGCGCGCCGACAGCAAGCGGCGGGCGACGAACAACACCATCGTCGACGCGGTAAAGGGCGTGGGCGTCAAGTGGGTGCGCCAGATCGACCACACCTACGACGTCGCCAAGATGCGAGACACGCTCGCCGAGGCGCTGACCACGACGGAGAAGGGCCCCAAGGTCATCGTCGCCTCCTCCGAATGCATGCTCAACAAGCAGCGCCGGGTGAAGCCGCTCCTCGCCAAGGCGGCCAAGGAGGGCAAGCGCCTGGTGCGCGAGCGCTTCGGCGTCGACGAGGACGTCTGCACGGGCGATCACGCCTGCATCCGGCTGTCGGGCTGCCCCTCGCTGTCGATGAAGCACCTCGACGACCCGCTGCGGGACGACCCCGTCGCCTCGATCGACCAGACCTGCGTCGGCTGCGGCAATTGCGGCGAGGTGGCGGAGGCGGCCGTGCTGTGCCCGTCCTTCTACCGGGCGGACGTCATCGTGAACCCGACGCGGCTCGACCGCGTCCGCGCCCGGGTGCGCCGGTCCGTCATCTCCTGGCTCGCCGCGCGCCGTGACCGGCGCCGCATCGCCTTCCCGGGCTGAGGACGCGTGCGATGACCCGCCACGAGACCTTCGCGACCGCGCTCTCCACCGACCGACCGATCACGCTCGCGATCCTCGCCATGGGCGGGCAGGGCGGCGGCGTGCTGGCCGACTGGATCGTCGGCATGGCGGAGGCGCAGGGCTGGACGGCGCAGTCCACCTCCGTCCCCGGCGTCGCCCAGCGCACGGGCGCGACGATCTACTACATCGAGATGGTGAAGGCGCCGCCGGGCGCGGAGCCGATCCTGGCGCTCATGCCCACGCCCGGCGACGTCGACGTGGTGCTCGCCGCCGAGTTCATGGAGGCGGGCCGCTCGATCCTGCGCGGGCTCGTCACCCCCGACCGCACGACGCTGATCGCGTCGACCCACCGCGCCTATGCCGTCGCCGAGAAGCAGAAGCCCGGCGACGGCGCGGCGGATCCACAGGCGGTGGTGAAGGCGTCCGGCGTCGCGGCGAAGCGGGTGATCGCCTCGGACCTGGACGCGCTCGCGGCGCGCAACGGCAGCGTCGTCTCCGCCGCCTTGTTCGGCTCGCTCGCGGGGGCGGACGTGCTGCCCTTCCCGCGCGAGGCGTTCGAGGACGCGATCAATGCCGGCGGCAAGGGCGTGGGTGCGAGCCTGAAGGCCTTCTCGGCCGCCTTCGACCGGGCGCGCGACCCCGAGGCGCACGCCGAGCCGCCGGCGCCGGCGAAGCCAGATCCGCTCCGCGACGTGGGCCATCCCGGCTACGACGCGCTGCTGGCGCGGCTGCGCGCGGACTTTCCCGTGGAGGCGCAGCCGCTCCTCGCCGCCGGGCTGCGCAAGGTGGTGGACTTCCAGGACCTCGCCTATGGCGGCGCCTATCTCGACCGGATGCGCGACCTCCTCGCCGCGGACCGAGCGGCCGGCGGCGGGGCGCAGGGCCACGCCTTCACAGCGGCCTGCGCCAAGTATCTCGCGGTGGCCATGGCCTACGACGACGTCATCCGCGTCGCTGATCTCAAGACCCGCGCCAGCCGCCACGAGCGGGTCGTGCGCGAGGTCGGCGTGAAGGAGGGCGAGATCCTCTACACGACCGAGTTCATGCATCCGCGCATGGAGGAGGTGATCGGCACCCTGCCCGCCGGCCTGGGCCGCCGGCTCGAGGCGCGGCCCGGGCTGGTGAGGCGCCTCGACCGCGTCGTCTCCCGCGGGTGGCGGGTGCGCACGGGGACGATCCGCTGGTATCTCGCCCTCTACGCCGTGGCAGGATTGAAGCGTATGCGCCTGAAGACGCTGCGCCATTCTCGGGAGACGGCGCATATCGACGCCTGGCTCGGCCGGGCGCTCGACGTGCTGCCGCGACACTATCCGCTCGCCGTCGAGATCGTCGGCTGCCGCCGCCTGGTGAAGGGCTATTCGGACACCCACGCCCGCGGCGAGGCCAAGTTCGACAAGGTGCTCGCCGCCGTGCCCCTGCTCGTCGCCCGCGACGACGGGGCCGACTGGCTGCGCCGGCTGAAGCAGGCCGCGCTGATGGACGAGGAGGGCATCGCGCTCGACGGCGCGCTGAAGACGGTGGCGTCGCTGGAGGACTGAGGAGCGCCGCGGGGTGGCTTCACCCCGCGAGCGCCTCGCGTATAGTGCGCCGCATGAGCGCAGATCCGCGAGGCGAGCCGTCCTGGGCGCGACGGCAGCACGGCGTCACCTACCTGGTCTGGGTCCTGCTCGCGGTCGCGGCGGGCGGATCCGCCTGGGTCGGCAACTGGAGCACCGTCTTCGTGACGCTCGCGACCTTCGCGCTGACGCTGCTACCGATCCTGGCGCAGGACTGGACCGGCGTGCGGCTCCCGGAGGGCTTCGTCGCGGCTGTCGCGGCGTTCATCGTCGGCACGCTCTTTCTCGGCGAGGTCGGCGACTTCTACGAGCGGTTCTGGTGGTGGGACGTGCTGATGCACAGCGGCTCGGCGGTCGGCTTCGGCATGATCGGCACCGTGCTCGTGCTCCTGGTCGTGCGCGGCGATCGCCTCCGGGCGCCGCCCTTCCTCGGGGGGCTCCTCGCCTTCAGCTTCGCGGTCGCGATCGGCACGCTGTGGGAGATCTTCGAGTACGCGATGGATCAGATCTTCGGCCTGAACATGCAGAAGTCGGGCCTACGGGACACGATGTGGGACCTGATCGTCGATTGCGTCGGCGGTCTCGTCGGCGCGATCGCCGGATACGGCTACCTTCGCGGGCACAAGAGCGGCCGGCTCACGCGCGCGATCGCGCGCTTCGTCGAGGACAACCTGCGCCGTCGCGACGGCGCCTGAGGCGCGGCGGGCGCGCTCAGAGGTCGTGCTTCCTGATGTTGCCCAGCACCTTGTGCAGGGTCGAGACGAAGGCCTGGTACTCGGCGTCGTCCACGCCCTCGAACATGTCGCAGAACCGCTCGTACATCATGGGCCAGACGGCGGCGAAGGCGTCGCGGCCGGCCTCGGTGATGGAGATCTCGCGCACGCGCAGGTCGCCCTCGCGCGGGCGCCGGCGGACGAGGCCCTGCTCCTCCAGCGCATCGAGCGTGCGGCTCGTTGTCGACTGCTCGGTGACGGCGAAGATCGAGAGCTCGTTGACCGTCAGTGCCGAGGAGACCGAGAGCACGGCGAGGACGCGCATCCGGGTCGTCGTCATGTCGTAGGCGCGCAGCGCCTCGGCGAGGTCCGTGTTCCAGCGGGCGGCGATGCGATTGACGAGGTAGGGCGCGAAGGAGGCGAGGCCGATCTCGCCCATGCTCGGCGGATGCGCCCGGGCCGGCGCGCCGCGCGCGAGGACCGTGCGCTCGAGGCCGCGGCGCGTCCGCTTGGTTCGTCGCGCCTGCGGCT
>JBNPEA010000105.1:0-10692 GCA_051117315.1 Salinarimonas sp.
CATGCCAAGCTCGTCATCATCGGGTCCGGTCCCGCCGGCTACACCGCCGCGATCTACGCCGCGCGCGCCATGCTGGAGCCGGTCCTGATCTCCGGCATGCAGCCGGGCGGGCAGCTGACCATCACCACCGACGTCGAGAACTACCCCGGCTTCGCCGACGTCATCCAGGGGCCCTGGCTGATGGACCAGATGCGCGCCCAGGCCGAGCACGTCGGCACGCGGACGGTCTCCGACTACGTCTCGAAGGTCGACCTGTCGAGCCGCCCCTACCGGCTCGAGTGCGATTCGGGCGACGTCTATCTCGCCGACGCCCTCGTCATCGCGACCGGCGCGCAGGCGAAGTGGCTCGGCCTGCCCTCGGAGGAGACGTTCCAGGGCGCCGGCGTCTCCGCCTGCGCCACCTGCGACGGCTTCTTCTTCCGCGGCAAGGAGGTCGTCGTCGTCGGCGGCGGCAATACCGCGGTCGAGGAGGCGCTGTATCTCGCCAATCTCGCGTCCAAGGTCACCCTGGTCCACCGCCGCGATTCGCTGCGTGCCGAGAAGATCCTGCAGGACCGGCTCTTCGCCCACCCGAAGGTGGAGGTGCGCTGGAACGCCGCCGTCGAGGAGATCTGCGGCGGCGGCACGCCGCGCGGGGTCACCCACGTGCGGCTGAAGGACACCACGACGGGCGCGACCGACGAGGTGCGCACCGACGGCGTCTTCATCGCGATCGGCCACAAGCCGGCGACCGAGCTGTTCCAGGGCCAGCTGCCGATGAAGCAGGGCGGCTATCTCGTGGTCGAGCCCGGCACGACGCGGACGGCGATCCCCGGCGTCTTCGCCGCCGGTGACGTCGCCGACGACGTCTACCGCCAGGCGGTCACCGCCGCGGGGCTCGGCTGCATGGCGGCGCTCGAGGCGGAGAAGTTCCTGGCCGAGCACGCCGCCGACCCGGCGGTGCGCGCCGAGGAGAAGAAGCACGAGCAGATGCTCGGGGCGTGGGAGTGAGCCGGATGGCCGAGCCTCTCATCCTCGTTCCCGGGCTCGCCTGCGACGCGCGCCTGTTCGCGCCGCAGATCGCGGCGCTCTCGTCCGGGCGCACGGTGATCGTGCCGGACGTCTCCGGCGCGGACACCCTCGCGGCGCTCGCCGCCGGCGTGCTGGCGCAGGCGCCGCCGGCCTTCGCGCTGGCGGGCCTCTCGATGGGCGGGATCGTGGCGATGGAGATGGCCCGCCAGGCGCCCGATCGCGTGCATCGCCTCGCCCTCCTGGACACCGACCCCCGCGCCGATTCGCCGGGCGTGCGCGCCATGCGCGAAGCGCAGATCGCCGAGGTCGAGGCGGGCGGCCTCGACACGGTGCTGCGCCGGGACCTGCAGCCGCTGTTCCTGCACGGCGAGAGCACGCGCGAGGACATCCGCGCGCTGATGCTCGCCATGGCGCACGACCTCGGCCCCGACGCCTTCGTGCGCCAGTCCCGCGCGCTCGCGAGCCGGGACGGCCAGGAGGAGACGCTGCGCGCCTATCGCGGCCCCGCCCTCGTCCTGTGCGGCGAGGACGACCGGCTCTGCCCGGTCAAGCGCCACACGCTGATGCACGAGCTCCTCGCCGGCTCGACCCTCGAGATCGTCCCCCGTGCCGGCCACCTGCCGACGCTGGAGACGCCCGACGCCGTGAACGCGGCGCTGGCGCGCTGGCTCGCCGCCTGAGGCGGGGGGCTCAGTACTCGATCTTGTCGGGCTTCTCCAGCCAGGCCCGGAACACGGCCTTCGCCTCGTCGAGCGGCAGGTGCTCGGCCGGGAGCGCACGGGCGGCGGGGTCCTTGGGCATCTCGTCGTAGATGAAGGCGTCGTCGAAGCCGATGGCGGCGGCCTCGGCGCGGGTGTTGGCGTAGACGATACGGTCGACGCGAGCCCAGAAGGCGGAGGCGAGGCACATCGGGCAGGGCTCGCAGCTCGTGTAGAGCGTCGCGCCGCGGAGGCTGAAGTCCCCCACCGCCGTGCAGGCACGCCGGATCGCCATGACCTCGGCGTGCGCGGTGGGGTCGTTGGCCGAGGTGACCTCGTTCCAGCCTTCGGCGAGCACCTCCCCGTCGCGCACGATCACCGCCCCGAAGGGCCCGCCCTCGCCCGTCTCCATGTGGGCGCGCGAGAGCGCCACGGCGCGGGCGAGAAAGCGGCGGTCGGTGTCGGGGTCGGTCATGGGTCGTGTCCGGCGTGGGCGGCCGGGGGCGCGCGTTCCCGGGCCTGGAGGAGCTGGGCCGCCGTGGCGGCGGCGATGCTGGCGGGGTCCTTCGCCCGGATGCCGGGCAGGCCGATGGGGCAGGCGAGCGCGGCGATGCGGGTCTCGGGCAGGCCGATCTCGCGGAAGCGCCGCTCGAAGCGTGCGCGCTTGGTGGCCGAGCCGATCAGCCCGACGAAGGGGAGATCCGCACGCCCGAGCGCGGCCGCCGTGAGCGCCATGTCGAGCGGGTGCGAATGGGTCATCACCAGCACGAAGGCGCCGGGCGGCGCATCGGCGATCTCGCGGCCGGGCTCGTCGGTGTGGATCGCCGTGGCGTTCGCCGGAACGTGGGCGGGAAAGGCGTCGGCGCGGCCGTCGACCCAGCGGACGCAAAACGGCAGCGGCGCCGAGGCCAGCACGAGCGCCCGGCCGACATGGCCCGCTCCGAACAGGAGGAGCGGCGTCGGCGCCGGCCCGGTCTCCTCGATCCAGGCTACCGAAGCGTCGGCCGCCTCGACACCTCCCCGCAGGGGAGGTCGGCGGCCCGCAGGGCCGACGGGTGGGGGCGAACGGTCGAGCGGCTCGCCCCCACCGGGCCGGGCTTCGCCCGGCCCACCTCCCCTGCGGGGAGGTATCGGCGTCGGCACCCGCACCACACGTCCGTCGGCGCCCATCCGCGCGGTGAGCGGCCGCCCCTCCGCCGCCGCCTCCGCGATCATGCGCAGCACGTCCAGATCCCGCGCATCGAACGTCTCGATCGTCACCACCGCGCGGCCGCCGCAGCATTGGCCGAGGTCCGGCCCGAGCGCCATGTCGAGGCGCCGCATCGGCCCGCGGCCGTCGGCCAGCGCGGCGCGGGCGTCCGCCAGCGCCCGCCATTCCAGCTCGCCGCCGCCGATCGTGCCGTGGAACGCCCCGTCCGGCCGCACGGCCATCGCCGCGCCGGCCTCGCGCGGGGCGGAGCCCCGGACCTCGGCCACGCGCACGAGCGCCGCCGCGCCGTGGGCGGCGACGAGATCGGCGAGGCGGGCGTAGGCGCTGGTCACCCGATCGCTCGCTCGGGCAGCGGCCGGCCGCGCAGGGCCTGGCAGGCGCGCAGCACCGCCTCCGGCGTCGCCGGCGCGTCGAGCGGCACGGGCTCGCCGGGATCGAGCGCGTGCACCGCGTCCGCGAGCGCGCAGAAGACGCTGTTCGCCAGCATGATCGGCGGCTCGCCCACCGCCTTCGAGCGGTAGATCGTCTCCTCCCGGTTGGCGTTGGGGAAGAGCGCCACGCGGAACGCCTCGGGCACGTCGGACGCCACCGGGATCTTGTAGGTCGACGGCGCGTGCGTGCGCAGCCGGCCGGCTCCGGCGGCGTAGACCAGCTCCTCCGTGGTCAGCCACCCCATGCCCTGCACGAAGCCGCCCTCGATCTGGCCGATGTCGATCGCCGGGTTGATGGATTTGCCCACGTCGTGGAGGATGTCCACGCGGGTCACCTCGTACTCGCCGGTGAGCGTGTCGACGACCACCTCCGAGCAGGCGGCGCCGAAGGCGAAGTAGAGGAACGGGCGGCCCTTCGCCTGCACGCGATCCCACGAGATGTTCGGCGTCTTGTAGAACCCCGCCTCCGAGAGGTGGACGCGGTGGAGCACGCAATCCTTCGCCAGCTCGCCGAAGGTCAGGCTCTCGTTGCCGGCGAAGACCCGGTCGTCGCGGAAGGTCACCTCCTCGGCGGCGACGCCGAAGCGCTCCGCCGCCCGCGCCGCCATCCGTGCCTTGATCTTGCCGGCCGCGATCCGCGCGGCCATGCCGTTGAGGTCGGTGCCCGAGGAGGCGGCGGTGGGCGCGGTGTTGGGGACCTTGGCCGTCGAGGTCGCGGTGATCCGCACGCGCTCGATGGCGATGCCGAACTCCTCCGCTACCACCTGGGCGATCTTCTGGTAGAGCCCCTGCCCCATCTCGGTGCCGCCGTGGTTCAGGTGGACCGAGCCGTCCTGGTAGACGTGCACCAGGGCCCCGGCCTGGTTCAGGTGCATCAGGGTGAAGGAGATGCCGAACTTCACGGGCGTGAGGCTGATGCCCTTCTTGAGGATTTTCGAGCGGCCGTTGAAGGCGGCGATCGCCGCGCGGCGGCTGCGGTACTCACTGGTGCGCTCGAGCGTCTCGACGATCGCGCGCAGCGTGTCCGTCTCCTCCACGGTCTGGCCGTAGGGCGTGACGTCGCGGCCGGGGCGGTAGAGGTTGGCGTAGCGCACGTCGAGCGGGTCGCGGCCGGTCGCCCAGGCGATGCGGTCCATGACGTGCTCGATCATCAGCATGCCCTGCGGGCCGCCGAAGCCGCGGAAGGCCGTGTTCGAGACGGTGTTGGTGAGCAGCCGGCGCGTGTCGATGCGCACGGCGGGGAAGTAGTACGCGTTGTCCGTGTGGAACATCGTGCGGTCGACGACGCCCTGGGACAGGTCCGCCGAGTAGCCGCAGCGCGCGTTGTGCGTCACCGCGAAGCCGGCGATCGCACCCTCGCCGTCGAAGCCCACCCGCCAGTCGCAGCGGAAGTCGTGGCGCTTGCCGGTGAGCGCGAAGTCGTCGTCGCGGTCGAGCCGCACCTTGCAGGGGCGCTTCGTCAGATGCGCGCCGAGCGCGGCGATGGCCGCCCATTGCGTGGCCTGGCTCTCCTTGCCGCCGAAGCCGCCACCCATGCGGCGCACCTCGCAGGTGACGAAGGCGTCGGGAATGCCGAGCACGCGGGCGATCACGTGCTGCACCTCGGTCGGGTGCTGGGTCGAGGAGAGGACGTGGACGTCCCCCTCCTCGCCGGGCGTGGCGAGCGCCGCCTGGCCCTCGAGATAGAAGTGCTCCTGCCCGCCGATGCGCAGGCTCCCCTCCAGCCGATGCGGCGCGCCGGCGAGGGCGGGCTCCACCTCGCCGCGGCCGAAGCCGTAGTCCGGCAGCACGGTCTCCGCGCGGGCGAGCGCGTCCTCCACCGTGACGCTGGGGCGCTCCTCGTCGATCTCGACCACCGCCTTGGCGGCGGCGCGCCGCGCCGCGTCGCGGGTCTCGGCCAGGACCGCGAACAGCGCCTGGCCGTGGAAGGCCACCCGGTCGGTCGCGAACATCGGGTCGTCGCCCATGGCGGGGGAGACGTCGTTCGCGCCGGGGATGTCGGCGGCGGTGAGCACCCGGACGACGCCGGGATAGGCGCGCACGGCGGCGAGGTCGAGGCCGCGGATCGCGCCACGCGCCTTGGGCGACAGGCCGATCGCGACCTGCAGCGTGCCCGCCGGCTCGCGCACGTCGTCGACATACTCGGCCGTGCCCTGGACATGCCGGCGCGCCGAATCGTGCGGCAGCGGCTTGCGCACGTGGCGCAAGGGCTCGGAATCGTCGGGCGAGGCGTCCTCGGGATCGTGGCGGATGTTCATGCTCTCTCGGCTCTCGGCGGGACGCGGGCGATCATTCGGCGGCGGCGAGGCCCTCGGCGCGGGGCGCGATGCGCATGCCCTCCGCGCCGGCGATCTCCGCCAGCGCCTTGAAGAGCAGGTTTCGGGCCACGACGGCGCGATACTCCGCGGAGGCGCGGTGATCGGACATCGGCCGGTAGTCGCGCGCCAGCGCGTCGAGCGCCGGCGCCCAGGCGAGCTCGTCGTCGAGGTCGAGCCCGACGAGGGCGGCCTCCGCCTGCGGCGCGCGCGCGGGCGTCGCCGCCATGCCGCCGAAGGCGATGCGCGCCGCCGCCACGCGCCGGCCCTCGACGCGCAGGCGGAAGGCGCCCATCACGGCGGAGATGTCCTCGTCGATGCGCTTCGTCACCTTGTAGCAGCGGAAGACGTCGTGCCTGCGCAGCTTCTCGATCTCCACGGCGCGGACGTACTCGCCCGGCCGGCGGTCCTGCTCGCGGTAGGCGAGGAAGTAGTCCTCCAACGGCAGCGCGCGCGCGCCATCGGCGCCGGCGAGATGCAGCGTCGCGCCGAGCGCGATCAGCGCCGGCGGCAGGTCGCCGATGGGCGAGCCGTTGGCGATGTTGCCGCCCACCGTCCCCGACGCGCGCACCTGGACCGAGCCGAAGCGGCGCATCAGCTCGCCGAGGTCGGGGTCGATCGCGGCGAGCGCCGCGTGGGCGTCGGCGTGGGAGACCATGGCGCCCAGCGTCAGCGTCTCGGGGGTGGCGCGGGTCTCGCGCAGGCTCGCGACGCGCCCGAGCCAGACGATCGTCTCGATCTCCATGAGCGCCTTGGTGATCCACAGCCCCACGTCGGTGGCGCCGGCGAGGATGGTGGCGTCGGGGTGGCGGGCGAGCAGCGCCGCGAGGTTCTCCTCGGAGGCCGGGGCGGCGAAGAAGCGGCTCTCGTCGCCCGATGAGCCATCGATGAAGAGATCGGCGCCGTCCGCCGCGATCTCCCCCAGCGCGCGCGCGGCGGCCACACGATGCGCCTCGAAACGGCGATCCTTCGGCGTGGCGCAGGCGTCGAGCGCCGCCTCGACGATGGGGCGATAGCCGGTGCAGCGGCACAGGTTGCCGGCGAGCGCGTCGTTCACCGCATCGCGGCCGACGGGGCGCTCCCCCTCCTCGTAGAGCGTGAACAGGCTCATCACGATGCCCGGCGTGCAGAAGCCGCACTGCGAGCCGTGATGCGTCACCATCGCCTCCTGGACGGGGTGCAGCGCCCCGTCCGCGGCGATGTCCTCCACCGCGACCACGTCCGCCCCGTCGCACTGGCCGAGCAGCAGGATGCAGGCATTGACCGGCTCGTAGACCACGCGCCCGTCGACGAGCCGCCCCAGCGCCACGGTGCACGCCCCGCAATCCCCTTCTCCGCAGCCCTCCTTCGTGCCGGTGCGCCGCTCCTCCAGCCGCAGCCAGTCGAGCAGCGTCGTGCGCGGATGAACGTCGCGGATCTCGCGGATCGTGCCGTTCCTGACCAGGCGGATCGCGTCCCTCATGCCTCGTGTCGCTCCGTCGGAGACCTGATGTGCCATCGCCGCAGGATAGCGATTAGCGCGGGGAAGGGAACGGGGTCCGACGATGGCGGGCTCAGAGCGTCGCCACGATCTCCTCGACCCAGGCGACGACGGTCGCGAGGCGGGCGACCTCGCGCGCCTCCGGACGGACCAGAAGCCAAATCTCGCGCCCGGGCGGCGGCTCGTCGGTTTCGAGCCGCTCGAGCGACGGGTCGTTGTCCGCGAAGAAGATCGGCAGCAGCGCTATTCCGAGGCCCGCCCGCACGAGAGCGCCGAGGGTGCAGACGTCGGTCGCGACGGCGCGCGGAGGCACCGTCGCGCGCTCGTCGATCCACCGGGCCTGAAATCGGCGTCCGCGCGACCCTTCCAATCCGATCCAGTTCGGCCCCTGCTCCGACCCGGATCGGGCGTGCCGCGCCTGATAGACGCCGTAGCGCATGTGTCCGATCCGACGCGTCAACGCGCTCTGATCGCGCTCCGGCCGCGCGAGTCGCAGCGCGATGTCGGCCTGTCGCTGGACCACGCTCAGGTCCGCGGCCTCGGAGACGAGCTCGACCGTCAGATCCGGGTGGCGCGAAAGCAGCGCGCCCAGAGCCGGCGCGAGAGCATGATCGACGATGACGGGGACGGAAGTGATGCGTACCGTACCCGCGACGCGCGCGTCCGCACCGGCGGCCGCGCTCAAGCCGGTCTCGATCTCGACCTCCGCCCGTCCGAGCCTCGCGAGGAGCGCCGCACCTTCGGACGTGGGCCTTATGCCGGAGGGCGTACGCGCGACAAGCTTCGCCCCGATCTTCGCTTCGAGGATGCTCAGCCGTCTGGCCACCGTGCTCTCGTCGACACCGAGCGCCCGCGCCGCAGCCACCATCGTCTCGGCGCGCGCGACGGCGAGCAGGATACGAAGATCGTTCCAGTTGGCGCCCCTCATTTCTACAGCCCCCATCCGCGACTTTGCCGTGCGGGGAGCGGCAGGACGCACGTGCACTTTAGTCGGCACATGCCGACGGGGAAATTGCGGCTTCTGAACGACCGTCATGTCAGTCGAGCCGGCACGGATACGTGCTCCGGCATGGATATGCTTGCTGTTACAGTCCTCGGGGGTGAAAATCGTGAGTGTCGAGAGCAGTACTGAAGTGTCGACAGTGGCGTTTGCGCCAGAATATCTACTCACCGAGCTTCGATCGAACATGGGCGTCGTGTGCACGATCGAGGACATCGTGATGCGTGAGGGGGTCGGCTCCGGGTCGGAGGAGCAGGACCTCCGCAGGACTTGGGCACAGTGCGACGCCCTCGCCGAGCGGATCGCCGGTCTGCGGCCAGCGACGATGGAGGTCGTGCGGGCGAAAGCGGCCGCCTATCTCTGGCTGGAGGGATGGTGCGGGCCGCAGAGCGAGGAGATGCGTGCTCGGATCGTCGCGGAGGTCATGTCGTTTCTCGCGGGCGAGCCGCCGCCAGGAGCCGGGGACGCATGACGCCACTGGGCCGCGAGGGCGCGAACGAGGCGCGCCGCGCTTCGTGTGGCACCAGGTTCGGGCGCGGTCTTCGAGCGCCTCGACGCGGAGCGGCTGCCGGGAAATCTCCCACGCCGCCCTTGCACTCCCCCCCGAGAATCGCCACAACCCCCCTCCTGACCCGAAAGCGACACGACAGCTGGCTGGGTTCATCTGCTGGTCTTGGAGGGGCACGGGATGCGCAAAGACACCCGCCTCGCCGAATTGGGGATGGACTTCACCCTGCATGACGCAGGCGTTCGAACCAACGAGGTGAGCACCGATCGGAATTCCGCCGCGGAGCGGGGCGAGATCGACGATCCATCTATCGCTGCGGCGGTTGGAACCGAGCCGGACGCGACCCGGCACGACGAGAGCCTCGACCATTTCGTCGAGAAGGACGGCCTGCGCTTCGCGGGCACGCACCTGATCGTCGATCTATGGGAGGCCTCGCGTCTCGACGACCTGCCGGCGGTGGAGGACGCGCTGCGGCGCGCCACCGAGGCCGCCGGGGCGACGCTGCTCAACATCGACCTGCACCATTTCACGCCCAATGGCGGCATCTCGGGCGTGGCCGTGCTGGCGGAGAGCCACATCTCCATCCACACCTGGCCCGAGCGGGCCTATGCCGCGATCGACATCTTCATGTGCGGGGACGCGCGCCCGCACGCAGCGATCGCGGTCTTGCGCGACGCGTTCGCGCCGGAACGCATACAGCTCGCCGAGCACAAGCGCGGAATGGTCTCGTGCTGAGCTTCACGGAGGCGATCCACGACGGCTTCGGGCAGACCTTCCGGATCGATCGCCTCGTGCACCACGAGAAGACCGACCTCCAGGAGCTCGTGATCTTCGACAACGCCTCCTTCGGCCGGGTGCTCGCACTCGACGGCATGGTGCAGCTCACCGAGCGCGACCACCACATCTACCACGAGATGATCGCGCACGTGCCCGTCGTCGCGCACGGACACGTGCGCGAGGTGCTGGTCATCGGCGGCGGGGACGGGGGCGTGCTGCGGGAGGTACTGCGGCACGAGGACGTGCGCGCGACCCTCGTCGAGATCGACGCGCGCGTGATCGAGACGGCGCGCGCGCATCTTCCCTTCGTCTGCGGGCACGCCTTCGACCATCCCCGAGCCGAGATCGTCATCGGTGACGGGCTCGCCTTCGTGCGCGAGACGGACCGGCGCTTCGACGTGATCGTGGTGGACTCGACCGATCCCGTCGGGCCCGCCGCGGCGCTCTTCACGGACGCCTTCTACCGCGACTGCAAGCGATGCCTGACGCCGGGCGGCGTGCTCGTGACCCAGGCCGGGGTGCCCTACTTCCAGGGACCGCAGGTGGCGGCGACGCAGGCGCTGTTCGCCGCCATCTTCGCTCGAGCGACCGTCTATCTCGCGGCGGTCCCCACCTACAGCGGGGGCCCCATCGCGCTCGGCTTCGCCTCCGACGCGGCGCTGGCCCCCGGCGAGCCGCCTCTCCTCCGGGAGCGTTTCCGTAGCGCACAGATCGAGACACGCTACTACGCGCCCGACGTGCATGTCGGGGCGTTCGCGCTGCCGCCGGAGGTGCGCAGCTTGCTGCGGGGGGCGATGAACGACGGCGCCCTCTCCTCTTGAGATGCATCCTGCGATAGTCTCTCGCCAGACCACGGGAGGCGGCGATGGGCGAACGGGCGGGCGAGCATCTCGAGCGGGTCTCCATCGGGGATGCGGACGCGCTCGCGCGATGGCTCGCGGCGAACCACACGCGCAGGCAGAGCGTCTGGCTCGTCGTCCCTCGCAAGGGCGCGGGCGGCCCTGGGCTCGCGGGCGAACCACGTGGAGTCCCGCGGCATCGAGACCTGAAGCGCGAGTGGAGGCCAAGTCGTTGACGTCGCGGCCGAACCGGAGAGCGCCCGCGATCCCGGTCGCGAAACGTTAACCATCGCGCCCTATCGTCAAGGCGCGAAGGAGCGTCCCGCACCATGCCCGTAGACCGCACGACCCTCGCCGCTCTCGCCGACGTCCTCGCCGCCCGCGACGAGGGCGCGCGCCGGCGGGCGGCCGCGCGCCGGGCGG
>JBNPEA010000064.1:0-48954 GCA_051117315.1 Salinarimonas sp.
CGGGCTCGTGGCGACGGCCGCCGGCGGCGGCCTCACCCACAATCGCGCCAGCGGGGTGCTGCGCGGCGTGCGCCTGTCGGGCATCTTCTGCGCCTGGAAGATCGCGCAGCTCTTCCGCGTGACGTCCACGCTCGACGCGGACCGGACCGCCCGGACCTACGTCGTGGAGGGCCAGCTGTTCTTCGCCTCCGCCGACACGTTCGCGGCGTCCTTCGACTTCAAGGAGGCGCTCGACCGGGTGGTGATCGACGTCTCGCGGGCGCACATCTGGGACATCTCCAGCGTGTCGGCCCTCGATACGGTGGTCCTCAAGTTCCGCCGCGAGGGCGCCGCGGTGGAGATCGTCGGGCTCAACGCGGCGAGCGAGACGATCGTCGACAAGCTCGCGATCCACGACAAGCCGGGGGCCCTAGAGAAGCTCCTGGAGCATTGAGGGGAAGGAAACGGCCATGTCTCGCCTCATCGCCTGCATCGACGGCTCGGTCTATTCCCACTCCGTCGCCGATCACGCCGCCTGGGCCGGATCCCGGCTCCAGGCCTCCGTCGAGCTCCTCCAGGTCCTCGGCCGCAAGGACGTCTCGAACCTGGACCTCAGCGGCAGCCTGCCGGCGGACGCGCGGGTCCAGGTCCTGGAGGAGCTCGCCGAGCTCGACGCGCAGCGCTCCAAGCTGCTCCTCCAGAAGGCCCGGATCGTCATGGACGAGGCCAAGACGCGGGTGCGGGACGCGGGCGTCGACGAGGTCGAGGTGACGCTGCGCCACGGGGACCTGCTCGACGAGGTCGCCGCCCGCGAGGCCGGCGCCGACATGATCGTCCTCGGCAAGCGCGGCGAGGCGGCCGACTTCGCGCGCCTGCATCTGGGCTCTAACCTGGAGCGCCTGGTGCGCGCCGCGCACAAGCCCGTCCTCGTCGCCTCGCGCGGCTTCAAGCCAATCGCGCGTGTGCTGGTCGCCTTCGACGGTGGCCCGAGCGCGCTGAAGGCGGTGGACTACGTCTCGCGCTCGCCGCTCTTCTCGGGGCTGACGATCCATCTCGTCACCGTCGGGGCCGAGGAGGCAGAGGCGCGCCGGCGGCTCGAGGCGGCCGCCGCACAGATCGCCGCGGGGGGCCTCGCGGTCGAGACGCATCTCGAGCCGGGCGCACCCGACAAGGTCATCGCCGCCGTGGTGGAGCGGCTCGGCATCGATCTCCTCGTCATGGGCGCCTACGGTCACACCCGCTTCCGAAACCTGTTCATCGGCTCGACCACGGCGGAGATGATGCGCTCGAACCTCGTCCCCGTCCTCCTGTTCCGGTGAGATCATGAGCGCGCTCTTCGAGGAGCTCGACTGGAGCCCGACCCCGATCGGCCCCGTCAGCCTGAGGCGGCGGCGGGACCTGCACACCGGCGCGGACGTGTTCGAGGTGAAGCTCGGCGACGAGTTCCTGATGTCGAGCCTGTTCACCGCCTCCGAGGTCGCGCTGGCGCGGCTGGGGCTCGCGGCGGTGGAGGGTGAGCGGCTCGACGTCGTCGTCGGCGGGCTCGGCCTCGGCCACACGGCGGCCGCCGCGCTCGACGATCCGCGGGTGGCCTCGCTCACCATCGTCGAGTTCCTGGAGCCGGTGATCGACTGGCACGCCCGAGGGCTCGTCCCGCTCGGGCCGCGGCTCGCCGGCGACCCACGCTGCCGGATCGTCCAGGGCGACTTCTTCGCGATGGCGGCGGGGAGCGGGTTCGATCCCCGCGAGCCGGATCGCCGCTTCGACGCGATCCTCCTCGACATCGACCACACGCCCGACGATCTGCTGGACGATGCGCGCAGCCGCGACTTCTACACGCACGAAGGCCTCGGCCGCGTGCGCACGCGGCTCGTCCCCGGCGGCGTCTTCGGCCTGTGGTCGAACCTCGGGCCGGACGAGGCCTTTCGCGCCCGGCTCGGCGCCGTCTTCGAGGAGGCGCGCGCGGAGCCGGTGCGCTTCCACAACCCGCTCCAGGACGCGCCGGCGCTGCAGAGCGTCTATGTCGGGGTGCGACGCTCCTGAGCCGCGCTGCCCTCCCATCCCCGCCGCAACTCGGCTGTCAGGCGCAGGGAGATCAATAGGCAGCCACCGGAGAGGAGCAGGCACCACGCTCCCATGAACAGGCTCTGGATCGGGAAGGTGATGCCGAGATCGATCAGCACGCCCGTGATCCCGGGGCCGATCGCGGTGGACACGACCATGACCGTCGTGGCGAGGGAGCGGATGGCACCCAGATGCCGGGTGCCGTAGACGTGGGGCAGGAGGACGCCCCACAGCGCGCTCGCCGCGCCCTGCGTCATCCCGATCACGGCCAGCGCCACGTACCAGGCGGCGACCTGCCCGGCCGGGGCGACGAGGGCGATGCCGAGCCCCATCGGCAGGAGGAAGACCGGCAGGAGCCGCTGCGGCCCGAAGCGATCGGCCGTCCATCCCGCCGCCAGTGCCGAGATCACCGTGGTCGTGGCGAAGGCGGAGTAGGCGGGCGCCATCTCCACCAGCGTCCAGCCCTTCACCTCCGCGATGTGCGACTGGTGGAAGAAGGCCACGGTGGTGATGAAGCCGGGCGTCAGCAGCACCGGCAGCAGAGCCGGAAGCAGCCAATGCCGGACGGCGTCGCGCCGCTGCCAGTGCCGCCCCAGCAGCCCCGGTTGCATCGCCGCGTCGAGCCGCTGGCGCGGCAGCCTGCTCTCCCGGAGCAGCGTCCAAAGGCTGGGCGCGACGACGAGGAGCAGCACGAGCGCGACCCCGATCCACGCCGGTCGCCATCCCATACCGGTGCTCGCCAGGACGGCCAGGATCGGGATCGCGATCTCTCCGGCGGGATGCCCGAGATTGGCGAGCGAGACCGCCTGCCCGCGCCGTGCCTCGAACCAGCGCCCCATCGCCGTCATCGCGATGTGGCTGAACATCCCCTGGCCGCAGAAGCGCAGCAGGAAGAGGGACAGGCCCAGAAGCCAGATCGACTCCGCCGCGGCCATGCCGACGGCCGCGAGGGCGAACGCCGCCGCCGTCAACGGCGCGAGATGCGACAGGCGCATCGTGTCGGCGACCGATCCCCGCCAGAACATCAGCGCGGCGGCTGCCAGGGTGGCGATCGTGTAGAGCGTGCCCCAGCCGCCGTCGGTCAGGCCGTGCGCGTCCTTGATGGGCCTCGCGAACAGGGCGATGAACCAGGTCTGCCCGAACGCCGAGGCGAACGTGAGCAGGAACCCGGCACCGAGCCAGCGGACGTTCTCTCGGATGAAGCTGAGCATGCGCGCAAGGACCGTCCGGTTCGTCGGCGGGCGGGCTGATCGACGGGGCGTCATCAACCGGCACGACGGAAGGCCAACGCGCGGGCGCGCTCATCGGGCCCCCGGGGCTCCTTCGGTCAGGGCGCCGTCGCATCCTCGGCGATGTCGCGGAAGATCGCGTCGAGCTCGCGCGCCACCTCCCGCAGGTCCGGCGCGGCGGCCTCGAGATAGGGTGCGAACACGAGCGACGGCGGCACGTAGGACAGGGTCGCCGTCCCGTCCGGCGCCTGCGTCAGGTAGAACCGGATCGGCGCCTCGATCCCGGCCGGCAGGCTCGCGGCCAGCATGCGGCGGGCGAAATCGTTGCGGAACACGCCGACGACGCGGTTGCCGGGGATCTCGATGCCTTGCATGCGCGCGCCGTCCGACGCGCTGGCGCGGGTGACGAGGCCCATCTCGTTGGCGCGCACGGCGGCATCGAGCCGCTCCGACAGCGCCTCGAAGCCGTGGGGCGTCTCGACGACGACCCAGCCGTCCGGCGCGGTCGCCAGCGTCAGGCGCTCCTGCGCCAGGGCCAGCGTCGAGACGGCGAGCGCCAGGCCGACCGACAGCACCAGCGCCAGCCGCCGCGCCGTCCCGACACTGTGCCGCGTGAAGATGTCCCGGCTCATGACGGCCTCCTCACCAGCGCAGCCAGCGATCGCCGGCGATCGCGCCGACACCCGAAGCCCCGGCGATCGCCAGCGTGTACCAGGTGGCGACGAACAGCGCGCTGTCGTCCGTACAATGGAAGGCGTAGAGCGTCGCAGCCGCGGCCGCGCTCGCGCATCCCGCCGCGGCGCCGGCGAGGCGGGGCCGCGTCGGCGCCCCGCGCCGCAAGACGACGATGGCGGCTGCGAGGAGGGGGGCCGTGAGCAGCGGGATCGCGCCGAGGCAGACCAACGCGTTGTCGCCGATCCAGGCGGTCGCCCAGGTCGAGACCGGTCGACGCGTGAGCTCGACGGCGACGAGCGCGAGGGCGAGGAGCGGCGCGAAGACGAGGCCCGAGGACCAGCCATCCAGCCGCGCGCCCGGGCGCGCCAGCCGTACGGCCGCGCCGAACGCGGCGAGGCCGAGCGCGACGGTGAGGACCGGCTTGGCGAGGAACGCCGCTGACTGCATCGCGGACGCGAGGTCGGCGCGGGGGCCGAGCACGACGGCGAACAGCGCGGCCGCGGCGATCGCCGAGGCGGCGATCAGGGCCGCGCCGCCGCCGCGGCGGGCAGGGCGCGCGTGGAGATCACTCGTCAGCGTCTCGATCAGGGCGTCGGTTCTCATTCGTATCTCCTGCAGGCGGGTCGGCGGCATCGCGGCACACGGCTGCACGAACCGTCTTCGTGGTGGCGAGCGCCGCCGTTACGTCGGCGCGGCCCATGCCGAGGACGCCCGCCGGGAGGGGGCCCGGCGGGCGTGCGGCCCGGTGCTCAGTTCTGGTCTTCGGACCGGATACGCGAATACTCGTGCGCGCCGTAGAAGGGCGCCGCGCCGGGCCGCGCGATGCTGCCGGTGACGGACACGTCGGGAGCGAGGCCGCGCTGGGACTGGAAGAAGAAGTCCTGCTGCTGCGGCTGATCGTAGTTGGTGATCTCGGGGTTGACGTGCTGCGCGGCGACCGGGGAGGCGATCGCGGCGAAGACGGCGACGGCGAGGAAGCGGGACAGGTTGGTCATGGCGGGTCTCCTTGGGTTGTCGAGCGGCGGCTCGCTGCTCGTGTGTCCTGTCTTCGCAAGGGTGAGGCGATCGATTACATCGTACGCTCGACAAATAATGTCCAATAATCATGTAACGGAATTGAACTGAGAGACTTCACTCGTGTGGGAAAAGCAAGAACCAAGATCGTCACGCCTTCGTGACTCGCGCGCGTGCGGCGGCTCTGCGACCTTTCCGGCTCGGGGCGCGCCACCCCGATGCGTTCCGACGGCCGAACCATGGAGGACAGGATGATGAGACGTGCAGCATCGATCGCGAGCATCGCCATGCTCGCCGCGACGGGCGTCCTGGCTCAGGACGACATACGCGCGGCGGTCACCCCGCCGGCGGACGTCTCCCGGTTCGAGGCGCCACCCGAGAGGCTTCGCGCGACGGGCGAGCGGCTGTTCTCCGACGCGAGCCTCAGCACGAACGGGATGTCGTGCGCCACCTGCCACGCGGACTTCCAGAGCTTCAACGAGACGTTCACCGAGCCCTATCCGCACTTCGTCGAGATGGGGCAGGGCGTCGCCGGTCTCGACGAGGTCACGGCCGAGCAGATGGTCCAGCTGTGCATGATCGTCCCGATGAGCGCGGACCCGCTGCCCTGGGAGTCCGAGGAGCTCGCGGCGCTGACGGCCCACGTCGTCGCGCTGCGCGAAGAGTTCGCAGCCAGGTAGCGTACGAATCCGAGGATCCGGTATAGACCTAGACGTACTTCAGTGGGAGATCAGGTGTTGGCGAGGATCTCTTCCATGTAGAAGCTCTGCATAATGCAAGGCATGCATCGATGCAAATCCCGTTTTCGGGGAGAATTTCGTAACGAATCCTTCTCGTCCCGCGAAGACGCGCCATGTGAGCGGCGTCACCGACCGCTCGACAACGAAGGAGATACGAGATGACGAGCTTCCATCGAATCCTCGCGATCGCCGCCCTCGCCGCCGTCGTGACCGCGCCCGCCGCGGCGCAGACGCGCAACCCGGCGGTCACGGTCTACGATCAGCCCCAGCAGCAGGATTTCTTCTTCCAGATGCAGCGCCAGGGCATGACCGACCGTCGCTGACTTCATACGTCGGCACGAGCGCCCGGCCGGGTTCCCCCCGGGCCGGGCGCTTCGCATACATGGCCCAACCGAGGATGACGTCTCGAACTGGAGGCCGGCGCCCCTTCGTTCGCACCCCGGCGCCAGCCTCGCGCCGCCGTCCTCCCGTCCGATGAAGCCCGCGACGGAACCGCCGCAGCCGCGCCGCGGTTCGACAGGGAGCACGGCGAAACGATCCGCCGAGGGAGCGAGGCAATGGCAGACACCGTCAGCGACTTCATCTGGCGTCGCATGTCCGACTGGGGCGTGACGCGCATTTACGGCTATCCGGGCGACGGCATCAACGGGCTCGTCAGCGCGCTGGACCGCGCCTCGGACCGGCTCGACTTCGTGCAGGTCCGGCACGAGGAGATGGCCGCGTTCATGGCCTGCGCCCACGCCAAGTACACGGGCGAGCCGGGCGTGTGCCTCGCCACCTCCGGTCCCGGCGCCATCCATCTGCTGAACGGGCTCTACGACGCCAAGCTCGACCACATGCCGGTCGTCGCCATCGTCGGCCAGCAGGCTCGCGCCGCGCTCGGCGGCTCGTACCAGCAGGAGGTCGACCTCACGACGCTGTTCAAGGACGTCGCCGGGGACTACGTCCAGCAGGCCTCCTCTCCAACGCAGGTCCGCCATCTGATCGATCGGGCGATGCGCATCGCCATGGCCGAGCGCACGGTCACCTGCGTGATCCTGCCCAACGACCTGCAGGAGCTCGACGCGGTCGAGCAGCCGCCGCAGAAGCACGGCACCATCCATTCCGGCGTCGGTTACTCGCCGCCCGTCGTGGTACCGGCCGAAGCGGACCTGCGCCGGGCCGCCGGCATCCTCAACGCCGGGAAGAAGGTCGGCATCCTGATCGGCGCCGGCGCGCTGCGCGCGGGCGAGGAGGTCGTCGCCGTGGCCGACAAGCTCGGCGCGGGCGTCGCCAAGGCGCTGCTCGGCAAGGCGGCGCTGCCCGACGACCTGCCCTTCGTCACGGGCTCAATCGGGCTCCTCGGCACGCGGCCGAGCTACGAGATGATGATGGGCTGCGACACGCTGCTGATGGTCGGCTCGACCTTCCCCTACTCCGAGTTCCTGCCGCCTGCGGGGCAGGCGCGGGGCGTGCAGATCGACATCGACCCGAAGTCGGTCTCGATCCGCTATCCCATGGAGCAGAACCTGATCGGAGACAGCGCCGCCACGCTCCGGGCGCTGCTGCCGCTGCTCGAGCACAAGCAGGATCGCTCCTGGCGCGAGACGATCGAGAAGAACGTCGCCGAGTGGTGGGAGGTGCTCGAGGGCCGTGCCATGACCTCGGCCGACCCGATCAACCCGCAGCGCGTATTCTGGGAGCTGTCCCCGCGGCTGCCGGAGCGTGCCATTCTCGCGGCCGATTCCGGCTCGAGCGCCAATTGGTACGCGCGCGACGTCAAGATGCGCCCGGGCATGATGGGCTCGCTCTCCGGCGGGCTAGCGACGATGGGGCCGGGCGTGCCCTACGCCATCGCCGCGAAGTTCGCCTATCCCGACCGGCCGGTCGTGGCGATGGTCGGCGACGGGGCGATGCAGATGAACGGCATGAACGGGCTCATCACCGTCGCCAAATACTGGAAGCGCTGGTCGAACCCGCAGCTCGTGGTGCTGGTCCTCGCCAACCGGGACCTCAACCAGGTGACCTGGGAGATGCGCGCCCAGGCGGGCGACCCGAAGTTCGAGGCCTCCCAGGAGGTGCCGCCGTTCGCCTTCGCCAAGTACGCCGAGCTGCTCGGGCTGAAGGGCCTCTACGTCGACGATCCCGAGAAGCTCGGCGCGGTGTGGGACGAGGCCTTCGCGTCGGACCGGCCTGTCGTGATCGAGGCCGTGACGGACCCCAACGTCCCGCCGCTGCCGCCGCACATCACGCTCGAGAACGCCAAGGCCTTCACCTCGACGCTCCTGTCGGGCGATCCCGAGGAGGCGAGCGTGATCAGGCAGACGGTGAAGCAGGTCGCCGCCGACTACCTGCCTGGCGGGAAGAAGTAGGCGCGAGAAGAGCCGGCGGCGGCGGCTCGCCAGCCCGCGAGACGCCGCGCGTGCGGCTCGTCGAACAGGCGTGTGTCGCGCGCTAGATCGTGCGCGCGGCGGCGCCGCGTTCACGCCCGCCCCACGCTGATGTGAAGGCCGCCCCCGGTGCAACGGCCGCCCGCACGGGCGATAACGCACGTCGACACACCGGAGATACGCCATGACCGACATTCGCCCCCTCATCCCCCGCGCATCCGTTCCCGCCCTCACGCTGCCCCTCGCCGGAGGCGGGCGCTTCGATCTCGCGGCGGAGGCGCCCGAGAACTTCACCCTGCTCGTCTTCTACCGTGGCCTGCACTGCCCGATCTGCAAGACGCAGCTGCGCGAGCTGGAGCGCCAGATCGGCGCCTTCGCCGAGCGCGGCGTCGGCGTCGTCGCGATATCGTCGGACGGCGCGGAGCGCGGCGAGCGGACCAAGGCCGACTGGGGCCTCTCCGACCTGCGGGTCGCCTACGGGCTCGACCTCGAGACGGCGCGGCGCTGGGGGCTCTACGTCTCCTCCGGGCGCGGCACGTCCTCGCTGGGGATCGATGAGCCCGCCTTGTTCAGCGAGCCGGCGCTCTACCTCGTCCGTGCGGACGGCACGCTCTACTTCGGCTCGGTCCAGACGATGCCCTTCGCGCGCCCGCATCTCTCCGACGTGGTCGGCGCCATCGACTTCGTGCTCGCCAAGGGCTACCCGGCGCGGGGCGAGGTGACGAGCCTGCCGAAGACCGCCGAGTAGGCGCGGCCTCACGCGCGCCGTAGGAGCACGGGGCCCGGCCCGAGCTACGGCGACGACAGGGCGGGGCTCGATGACGACTTCACCCGGCGCGACACCACGATCATGAGCTGGAATCTGATGCATCTCGCGCGGATGCTGGCGGAGGCCGGCGGGCTGCCGAGCCGGGGCAACGATCGCCGCGCCTGGAAGGCCGGTTGGCCGCTTCGACTTCGAGAACCCCGAGCACCGGGCCCGAGCTGGCGGCGCGGATGTAGGATGTGGCGCCGGCACAACGGCTGCGACTGAGCCGCACCGCCGGGAGGGACCGACGGGCACGCCTGAGCGCGCCCGTCGGGGTGCGTGCGAGTTCAGGCGAGGTCGACGCGGTCGAGGTTCATCACCTTGGTCCAGGCCGCGACGAAGTCGTGCACGAACGCGTCCGCGGCGTCGTCGCAGGCATAGACCTCGCACAGCGCGCGCAGCTGCGAGTTCGACCCGAACACGAGGTCGACGCGCGTGCCGGTCCACTTCGGCGCGCCGGTGGCGCGGTCGCGGCCCTGGTAGAGCGTCTTCGCCTCGTTCGCCGGCGCCCACTCGACGCCGAGATCGGTGAGGTTGACGAAGAAGTCGTTCGTCAGCGTGCCGGGACGCTCCGTGAGGACGCCGTGTGCCGCGCCGCCGTGGTTGGCGCCGAGCACGCGCAGGCCGCCGACGAGGACCGTCATCTCCGGCGCGGTCAGCCCCAGCAGCTGCGCGCGGTCGACGAGCATCTCCTCGGGGGAGAGCGTGTAGGCGCCCTTGGTGAAGTTGCGGAAGCCGTCGGCCTCCGGCTCCATCACGGCGAACGAGTCGACGTCGGTCTGGTCCTGGGTCGCGTCCACGCGGCCGGGCGCGAAGGGCACCTCGACGACGTGGCCGGCGTCGCGCGCCGCCTTCTCGACGGCGGCGGTGCCGGCGAGCACGATCAGGTCGGCGAGGGAGACCTTCTTGCCGTCGGTGCGCGAGTCGTCGAAGCCGGCCTTGATCCCCTCCAGCACGGAGAGGACGGCGGCCAGGCGCTCCGGCTCGTTCACCGCCCAGTCCTTCTGCGGGGCGAGGCGGATGCGCGCGCCGTTGGCGCCGCCGCGCTTGTCCGACCCGCGGTAGGAGAAGGCCGAGGCCCAGGCCACGAAGACGAGATCCGCCGTCGACAGGCCCGAGCCCAGGAGCGTCTGCTTGAGCGCGGCGACGTCGTCGTCACCGACGAGCGCGTAGTCGCGCGCCGGCAGCGGGTCCTGCCACAGCAGCACCTCGGCGGGGACCTCCGGGCCGAGATAGAGCTCGCGCGGTCCCATGTCGCGATGGGTCAGCTTGAACCAGGCGCGGGCGAAGGCGTCGGCGAAGGCCTCGGGGTCCTTGTGGAAGCGCCGGGAGATGCCCTCGTAGATCGGGTCCATGCGCATGGCCATGTCGGCCGTGGTCATCATCAGCGGCACCCGCTCGCCCGAGCCGTCGACCTGCGGGGCGTGATCGCCTTCGGCGAGCTCCTTCGCCGCCCACTGCCAGGCGCCGGCGGGGCTCTTCACGAGCTCCCACTCGTAGCCGAGCAGGACGTCGAAATAGCCCATGTCCCACTTGATCGGGTTCGGCGTCCAGGGACCCTCGATGCCGCTCGTGATGGTGTGGACGCCCTTGCCGCTCTCGTAGGAGTTCTTCCAGCCGAGACCCATCAGCTCGACGTCCGCGGCCTCCGGCTCGCGGGCCAGGTGCGCGGCCGGGGCGGCGCCGTGGCACTTCCCGAAGGTGTGGCCGCCGGCGACGAGAGCGACGGTCTCCTCGTCGTTCATCGCCATGCGCCCGAACGTGTCGCGGATGTCGCGGCCCGACGCAACCGGGTCCGGATTGCCGTTGGGACCCTCCGGGTTGACGTAGATCAGGCCCATCTGCACCGCGGCGAGCGGGCGCTCGAGGTCGCGATCGCCGCTGTAGCGCATGTCGCCGAGCCACTCGCTCTCGGAGCCCCAGTAGATGTCCTCCTCGGGCTCCCAGACGTCGACGCGCCCGCCGGCGAAGCCGAAGGTCTTCAGGCCCATGTCCTCGAGCGCGCAGTTGCCCGCGAGGATCATCAGGTCCGCCCACGACAGGCGGCGGCCGTACTTGCGCTTGACCGGCCACAGCAGGAAGCGGGCCTTGTCGAGGTTGGTGTTGTCCGGCCAGGAGTTGAGCGGGGCGAAGCGCTGCGTGCCCGAGGCGCCGCCGCCGCGGCCGTCCGCCGTGCGGTAGGTGCCGGCCGAGTGCCAGGCCATGCGGATGAAGAGCGGTCCGTAATGGCCGTAATCCGCGGGCCACCAGTCCTGCGAGGTCTTCATCAGAGCGTAGATGTCGTTCTTGACCGCCTGCAGGTCGAGCTTGCGGAACTCGGCCGCGTAGTCGAAGCCCGACCCCATCGGGTTGGAGAGGGCCGTGTTCTGATGCAGGATCTTCAGGTTCAGCTGGTTGGGCCACCAGTCGCGGTTGCCGACCTTGCGCACGCCGTGCGCGACGGGGCATCCGCCCTTCGTCAGGCTGCCGATCTCGTCCATCTCGTCCTCCGGTCCGTCGTCCGACTCTGTGTTGGTTTCCGAGCGCATCGGACGACCGTACCTCGTGCCGATCCAGCCGGGGGAATCCGATGGCGCGAGGAGCGACGCCTGCGTGCGGAACACTCTGGCTTGACATAGTTCCAATCGGTCGATCAGGTAAAGTCGGATTTTCTGATCGGGACGATAAGGCAAGCTGATGACATCACTCACCCTGCGGCAGCTCGCCTACTTCGATGCGGTGCTCCGCCACGGCCATTTCGGCCGCGCCGCGGAGGCCTGCGCGATCTCGCAGCCGGCGCTTTCCATGCAGATCAAGGAGCTCGAGCAGACGCTCGGCGCCTCGCTGCTCGAGCGCAGCGGGCGCAAGGTCGCGCCGACGGGGCTCGGCGAGCTCGTCGGCGAGCGGGTGCGCGAGATCCTGCGCGCGGTCGACGAGGTCGAGGCGCTGGCACGAACCGAGCGCGACGGCCTCGCCGGGCCGCTGCGGCTCGGCGTCATCCCGACCGTCGCGCCCTATCTGCTGCCGCGGATCGTCTCCCGGCTCGCGGCGCTCTACCAGGACATCGACGTGCGCATCCGCGAATCGATCACGCCGACGCTGATCCGCGAGCTCTCCGAGCGGCGGCTCGACGCCGCGCTCGTGGCGCTGCCGGTGTCCGAGCCGAGCCTGGAGGAGACGGCGCTGTTCTCGGAGAGCTTCGTCCTCGTGCGCCCGCTCGAGGACGCCGGCAAGCCGGTCCCCGAGCCGGACACGCTCGCGCGCCTGCGTCTCCGGCTGCGCGGAGAGGGCCATGGCAGGCGCGGGCAGGCGCGTCCCTTCTGCGGGTGGGGGGGGCCGCGGCCGCGCCAGCTGATGGACGGAAGCGCGCGCTCGACGCTCGTGCGGATGGTCGGCGCGGGGATCGGCGTCACGCTCATCCCGGAGATGGCGGTGCCGGTCGAGACGCGCTCGGCACCCGTCAGCATCACCGCCTTCGACGACCCGAAGCCCACGCGCACGATCGGCCTCGTCTGGCGCCGCACGAGTCCGCTCGCGCCCCAGCTGCGGCGCATCGCCGAGGCGATCGAAGGGCTGCCGCGGGGTTGACGGGCCGGCGCGCTCAGCCGGCGAAGCCGAACTGCCACACCGCGATCGGCACGGCGAGGAGGGCCACCAGCGAGACGATTACGAGCGCGCCGTCGCGCACGAGGAGCCCCGCGGCGAAGAGCGCGATCACGGCCGACGCGATCGATCCGGATGTGGGGACCACCTCCATGAAGGGCATGAACAGGGTCAGCGCCAGGATCAGCGTGAGCGGCAGGTAGAGCCAGGGGCGGTGGAGCAGGAAGGTCAGCCGCGCGCCGAGGAAGCGCTCGACGAACCGCACCGGCGGGCGCATCCAGGCGACGCCCTTGCAGAGTTTTTGCGTCGACATCCGCCGCCGGGTGACGAAATCCGGCAGCCAGACGCAATCTCGCCCGAGCATCATCTGGACGGCGAGGATGAAGACGATCACCGCGACGGTGGCGGTGATGCCGGGGATCGCGCTCGCCGGCGAGGTGGAGATCAGCGAGAAGACCAGCATCAGCGCCGCGAAGGACTTCGGGCCCAGGTGCGCCACCACCTCCTCGATCGTGATGCTGTCGTCGTGGGCCGTCCGCTCGAGCTGGTCGAGCACGTCGCTGAGCGCCCGCGTGCGTTCCCTCGGCATTCGAAACCCCGCCAAAGGAAAGCGAACGCGGGCGCCACGGCCGAGTTCCGGCTCAGCCCGGCCAGGGCACGCGCACGAGCTCGAAGCCGGTGCCCGCCTGCCGGACGTGGCCGACGTTCGGGAAGCCCCAATGGTAACCGGCGATCATCAGCCGGTCGGCGGCGGCTTCGTCGAGGAGGCGGCGGCGGGTCTCGCGGGCCATCTGCGGATCCATGTCGAAGCGCACGGACCAGTCCGGGTTCGCGACGAAGAGGAAGGGCAGGTGGGCGGCGTCCGAGATCAGCAGCAGGCCCTGGCCGTCCGACTGGACGCGGAAGGCCATGTGGCCGGGCGAGTGGCCGTGCGCGTCGACCGCGACCACGCCGGGGGCGAGCTCGTCCCCGCCGGCGTAGGTGCGGATGCCGAGATCCTCGCCGGCGAAGATCGCCTGCGCCCGCTCGAAGCCGCCGCGGCGGCCCTCCGGCGCGCGGGACATCTCCCCCTCGTCGAGCCAGTATGCCGCCTCGCCTTCGGGGACGAGCGTCTCGGCATTGGGGAAGATCGGCGTGCCGTCCGCGCCGCGCAGGCCGGAGATGTGATCGCCGTGGAAGTGGGAGATCACCACCGTGTCGATATCGGACGGCGCGACGCCGATCGCCGCCAGGCCGGCGACGAGCCGCCCCACTGGGCTCTCGCCTTCCTGCGGGCCGTTGCCGGTGTCGACGAGGAGGTTGCGCCCGCCGACGCGCAAGAGCGTCGCGGTGAACGGGTTCTCGATCGCGTCCGTCGCCCGCATGTCGGCCTCGAAGGCGGCCTGGACCTCGTCGAGCGACGCGTTGGTGACGAAGCCGTCCTGGAGCGGGAAGGACCGCAGGCCGTCGTAGACGGGGAAGACCTCGATCTCGCCGACGCGGTAGCGGAAGACGGGGGTCGATCTATCGGTCGCGTCCGTCCCCTGCGCACGCGCTCCGCGCGTGGACGTCAGGGCCGCGGCGGCACCGGCGATGGCCGGCGCGGCCAGCATCGCGCGTCGGGTGAGATCGGTCATGGCGTGGGCACTCCCAGAAGGCCGGCGTCGAGCGACGCCCGGCGTCATTATGGGTCCTGCCACGCGCACGTCCCGCCCGCTCACGCGCTCGTGAACGCGGATGCCCCGCCGAGGCGCGGGCACACGCCGATCGCGGTTCAGCCGCCGGAGCGGAACAGCGCGGGCCGTCAGCGGCGCCCGCCGGCGGCCTTGCGGGGGCGGTCCGCCTTCGGGAGATCGAGCCGCTCGGGCAGCGCGGCGATGAGGTCGGAGAGCTCCGGCTCGTCGACCAGCTCGGCGGCGATCTGCGCGTCGAACCAGCGCCGCTCGCGCTCGTCGCGCTCCGGCCAGCGCTTCTGCTCCTTGTCGACACGCATCAGGAAGACGTCGACGGTGCAGGGCACGAAGCTGCGCGACTTGAGGCGCTTGTCGTAGGTGAAGACGCCATAGGGTTCTGGCGAGACATCGCCGGCGAGACCGGCTTCCTCGTAGGCCTCGCGCGCCGCGGTTTCCGCGGGCCTGAGCTTGCGAATCGGCCAACCCTTCGGGATCACCCAGCGGCGGGTCTCCCGCGAGGTGACGAGGAGCACCTCGAGTTGGCCGGTCTCGTCGACACGGAAGGGAAGGGCACCGCATTGCTTACGCGGCGTGGGAGCCGTCTTGTCGTTCTTCTTCATTATGCTCACGTGGGAACGGCCTCCGCCAGCCGCAACGCTCTCGTCCCACTCTCGGGAATCGTCACCGTAGCACACGGTGTCACAGTGTCCTTGCCAAAGGTGAACACGGCGTCCTTGCCAGAGGTGAAATCGGGCCGTCGTGAAGCCGGGAACGAGCTGCGAGACGATCTGGGGAACGACCCGGCGGCGGCGCTCATTGTCGGGACCGGGGCCGTGCACGGCGCGGCCCGTGGTAACGCGGTCGAGGAGATCATCATGCGCGGCGGGATCGAGGACCTTCGAGGACGAGTCGTCATGCTCACCGGCGCATCGGCCGGCATCGGCCGCGCGACGGCGCTCGGACTGGCCCGCGAAGGCGCGCGCATCGGCCTGATCGCCCGCAGCGCCGAGGCGCTGGAGGACGTCGCCCGGGAGGTGCGCGCCCGCGGCGGAGAGGCCCTGCCGCTGCCCTGCGACGTCGCCGACGCGAACGCCGTGATCGGTGCGGCGGAGGCGCTGATCCGGCACTTCGGCCCGATCGACGTGTGGATCAACAACGCGATGGTGACCGTGTTCTCCCCGGTCCACGCGATGACCCCCGACGAATATCGCCGGGTGACGGAGGTGACCTATCTCGGCGTCGTCCACGGCACCCTCGCGGCGCTGCGCTCGATGCGCCCGCGCGGGCGTGGCGTCGTCGTCCAGGTCGGCTCGGCGCTGGCCTATCGGGGCATCCCGCTGCAGAGCGCCTATTGCGCCGCCAAGCACGCCATCGTCGGCTTCTCGGACTCGCTTCGCGCCGAGCTGCGACACGACGGCATCGACATCGCCGTGACGGAGGTGCACCTGCCCGGCGTGAACACGCCGCAATTCGACTGGGCCCGCTCGCGCCTGGCACGGGCGCCGCGCCCATCCGGCCCGATCTACGAGCCCGAGGCGGCGGCGGACGCGATCGTGCACGCGATCCGCTCGCCCGAGCGCGCCTGGTGGCTCGGCGGGGTCACGGCGACGGCGATCATCGGCAACGCCCTCGCTCCCACGCTGGCCGACCGCTATCTCGGCAGGAACGCCGTCGAGGGCCAGATGCGCCAGGGGCGCACGACGCGGGCCGTGCCGCCTGAGGGGAACCTCTACCAGCCCGCCGACCGGGCGCTGCATCGCACCCACGGCGCCTTCGGCCGCGAGGCGAAGCGGTCGGCGATGCGCCTGCCGGGTCCCCAGGCGCGGCTGGGGACGGCGTTCGCGACCGCGGCGGTCGCAGCCGGCATCGGGCTGGCGCTCGGCCGTGTGGCGCGACGCTGACGCGCGGGCTCAGGCCGCGTCGGCGCCGCGCATGGTGCCGGCGTTCGGTGCGGCGTGCGCGAGCTCGGGAAAGGCGCTCGCCGGCTTGGGCGGGCTGATCAGGTATCCCTGGATCTCGACGATCCCGACGGCGCGCAAGAGCGCGAGCTGCTCGCGCGTCTCCACGCCCTCCGCTATCGTGGCCATGCCGAGGCTCTCCCCGAGCCCGGCCACGGCCCGGATGATCGCCGCCGAATCCGCTCGCTCGGAGAGCTCGCGGACGAACGAGCGGTCGATCTTGATCTTGTCGAAGGGAAAGGCACGCAGGTAGGAGAGCGAGGAGTAGCCGGTGCCGAAATCGTCGAGGGAGATGTGCACCCCGAGCTGCTTCAATGCGTGCAGCGTGGCGAGGTTGCCCTCGGTCTCGGCCAGGAGCACGTTCTCGGTGATCTCGAGCTCGAGCCGACTCGCCGGCAGGCCCGACTCCGCCAGAGCCCGCACCACGCAGGCGACGAGCGCCCTGCTCTTGAATTGGGCCGGCGAAAGGTTGACCGCGACCCGGTACGCCGCCGGCCAGGACGCCGCCTGCACGCAGGCGCGCCGCACCACCCATTCGCCGATCTGGACGATGAGGCCGGTCTCCTCGGCGACGGGGATGAAGTCGGCCGGCGAAACCGCCCCGCGGCTCGGATGATGCCAGCGAAGCAGCGCCTCGAAGCCGGTGATGCGGCCGGCCCTCGTGTCCATCTGCGGCTGGTAGTGCAGGTCGAGCTCGTCGCGCCGCAGCGCCTCGCGCAGGTCGAGCTCGAGCAGCCGACGAGCCTGCAGGCGCGCGTCCATGCTCGCCTCGAAGAAGCGATAGCCGCGCCGGCCGTCGGCCTTGGCGCGGTAGAGCGCGATGTCGGCGTTCTTGATCAGCGTGTCGGCGTCCTCGCCGTCGGCGGGCGCGATGGCGATGCCCACCGAGAGCCCGACGACGACCCGATGCCCGTCGATGTCGAAGGGCTCGTCGATGGCCGCGACGAGGCGCTGAGCCAGCCCGTCGAGCGCGTGCGGCGCGCAGGCGTCGCGGGCGACGACGGCGAACTCGGAGCCGGAGAGGCGCGCGACCATGGCCGTTCCCCGCACGCAGGCGGCAAGGCGCTGCGCGACGCACTTGAGGAGCTTGTCCCCGGTCGGGTGGCCGAGCGTGTCGTTGACTGCCTTGAAGTGGTCGAGGTCGAGGCACAGTACCGCCACGCCGTCGCCGGAGCGGCGCATGCGCGACAGCGCCTCGTCCACCCGCTCGCGGAAGAGGACGCGATTGGGCAGGTCGGTGAGCGCGTCGTGCAGCGCCATGTGCGCGATCCGCGCCTCCGCGCGCTCGCGCTCGGTGACGTCGACGCCGAGCACGACGACGGCGCGCGACCCGCCCATCTCGATGGAGCGCGCATAGGTGAGAACGGCGATCTCGCTGCCGTCGGCGCGCAGATGCCGGAAGGGCTCGCTCGCGGCATAGGCGCCGGACACGCTGCGCGCGATCTCCGCGGCGCGGGCGCGCTCGCTCTCCGGCCGGATGTCCAGCACGGTGAAGCCCAGGAACGCGTCGCGGCTGTAGCCGTACAGCTCGCACGCGGCGCGGTTCACCTCGAGGAAGCGCAGGGTCTCGGCATCGTACACCCAGACCGGACCCGGGTTGTCCTCGTAGAGCAGCCGAAAGCGCGCCTCGCGGTCGCGGAAGACGGTGATGTCGGTCAAGCCCAGGGTGAGCAGGTCGCCGAAGGCGGCTGCGTTGACGCGCACCGGGACGAGGCCGTCGGCGACCGGGAGGTCGATCTCGAAGCTCGCCCGTCCTCCGCTCTCCAGCACTGCGGCGAGCGGCCCGATCAAGCCGTCCGGCAGCCCCTCCAGCGCCTCCCCCAGCCGCCCGAAGGCCAGGCGCTCGCGCGAGCGGCCGAGCAGGCGCGCCGCGCCGTCGTTCGCGGTCACGACCTGGAAATCGAAAATGGCACCGTCGGCGTCGCGCAGGGCCGACAGGCCGACGAGCCCGTCGTCGGTGGCGCGCACGATCGCCTCGACGAGCGAGATCGTCTCCGATCGCGGCAGGGCGTGGACGAGGATGCAGGGGTCGCGCGACCAGCGGCTCGCCAGCGGCAGCGCGGTCAGGTCGATGGTCAGCACCGAGCCGTCGAGGATGCAGTTGGCGACACCGGCTGCGGGCGCGCCGGTGGCGAGCGCCCGATCCGCCGCCTCGGCCAGTGCGCGCCGGGCGTGGGCGGGCATCTCGTCGAGGGGGACCGAGCGGGCGCTGCGGCCGATCCAGGCCTCGACGCGCTCGCCCGCGAACATGAACACGTAGGCGTCGCCGCGCCGCACCAGCATGCCGCAGCGCTCCGCCATCGGCCCGAGCTCGCCGAGGACGATGTCCTCGTAGAGCGGCACCGACCGGCTCGGACCCGCCGCCGCGCGCCACCTGCGGATCAAGGACAGGGCCTCCGCCGAAGCATTCGGCCACACGCGTCGAGGAGAGGCGAACATGAGCGTCCCGGAACTGCCACGCTTCGGCAGCATCTAGCGTCAGAGTGCGAAAACTCCGTAAACAGAACAGGTTAGGCGGCTAGGTTAACGTCGTGCGCGTGAGCCGCGGTCAGGACTTCTTCACGATCTTGGCGAGCTGCTTGAGCTGCGCCATCGCGTCGGCGAGCTCGTTGAGCGCGATGGTGCGCTGGCCGGCCTTGATCGCGCGCTCGCAATCGTCGAGCTGCTGCTTGACGATCGTCTCGAGGACCGCGGCGATCTGGGCTTTCGTCATCCCGCTCTTCCCTGCTTCGGCGTCCCCGGCGGTTAGGGCAAGCGGGCGCGCGCGTCAACGCGCGCGCCGCGGACGCCGTCGCCTCCGGCCTCCGGCCTCAGGCCAGGAGCTTGCGGACGGCGTCCTTCCAGCCGGCGAGCTTCTTCTCGCGCTCGTCGGGCGACATGGAGGGCTCGAAGCGGCGTTCCAGCCGCCAGCGGTCGGCGAACTGCTCCGGGGGCGGGTAGAAGCCGACGTCCATGCCGGCGAGATAGGCCGAGCCGAGCGCGGTCGTCTCCTTCACCTCCGGGCGGTCCACGGGAGCGGCGAGGAGGTCGGCCAGGCGCTGCATCGTCCAGTCGGAGGCGACCATGCCGCCGTCGACCCGCAGCACCGTCTCGCCGTTCGCGGGCGCGTGCTCCGCCCAGTCCGCCTGCATCGCCTCGAGCAGGTCGGCCGTCTGGTAGCAGACGCTCTCGAGCGCCGCGCGGGCGATCTCGCGGGGGCCGGTGTTGCGCGTGAGCCCGAAGAGGGCCCCGCGCACGTCCGGGTTCCAGTGCGGCGCGCCGAGCCCGACGAAGGCGGGCACGAGGTAGACGTCCTGCGTCGGGTCGGCGCCCTCCGCCATCGGCCCGCTCTGCGCGGCCTCGTCGATGATGCCGAGGCCGTCGCGCAGCCATTGCACCGCGGCCCCCGCGACGAAGATCGAGCCTTCCAGCGCGTAGGTGGTCTTGCCGTTCAGGCGGTAGGCGATTGTGGTGAGCAGCTTCGACTTCGAGGCGATCGGCGTGTCGCCGGTGTTGAGCACGGCGAAGCAGCCGGTGCCGTAGGTCGACTTCACCATGCCGGGCGTGAAGCAGGCCTGGCCTATGGTCGCCCCCTGCTGGTCGCCGGCGACGCCCCGGATGCGGATGGGCGCGCCGAACAGATCGGGCAGCGTCTCGCCGAAGTCGCCGGCGGAGTCGCGCACCTCGGGGAGCATCGCGCGCGGCACGCCGAAGATCGCGCACAGCTCGTCGTCCCAGCGATTCTCGTGGATGTCGTAGAGCAGCGTGCGCGCGGCGTTGGTCGCGTCGGTGACGTGGAGGCCGCCGGTGAGGCGCCACAGGAGGTAGGTGTCGACCGTGCCGAAGGCGAGCTCGCCGCGCTCGGCGCGGGCGCGTGCGCCCTTCACGTGCTCGAGCATCCAGCCGATCTTGGAGGCGGAGAAATAGGGGTCGACGAGGAGCCCGGTCTTCGCCGTGATCAGCGGCTCGCGGCCCTCCGCCTTCAGTCGCGAGCAGAACGCGGCGGTGCGTCGGTCCTGCCAGACGATGGCGCGGTGGATCGGCTCGCCGGTGCGGCGGTCCCAGACCAGCGCCGTCTCGCGCTGGTTGGTGATGCCGATGGCGGCGATGTCGCCGGGGCCGACGCCCTTGCCCGCCATCGCCTCGCGCACGGTGGCGACGCTCGTCTCCCACAGGTCGTCCGGCTCGTGCTCGACCCAGCCGGAGGCCGGGTAGTGCTGCGCGAACTCGCGCTGGGCGATGCCGGCGACACGCATGTGGTCGTCGAACAGGATGGCGCGGGTCGAGGTGGTGCCCTGGTCGATGGCGAGGGTGTAGCGGCTCACGAGGCGTCCTCCGGGTTCGCGGGTCGATGACGCGAGTTCGTTATTTTTCGCTGTCGTTCGCCGCGAACTTACGCGGGCTCGCCGCCGGATTCCACCCCCTTCGTGCCGCTGGGCGTGAGGGCGGTCGCGCGCCCGTCAGGCCAGCAGGTCGCCCGTCTGGCACAGGACGACGCCGGCGTGCCCGAGATCGGCCATGGACTTGGCCAGCGAGCCGCCGGTGTCGATCGCCCGGCAGGCGTCGAGCACCACCACGGTCTCGAACCCTTCGGCCCGGGCGTCGAGCGCGCTCCAGGCCACGCAGAAATCGGTCGCGAGCCCCGTGCAGAACACGCGCTTGAGCCCGCGCTCACGCAGGTAGCCGGCGAGGCCCGTGTGCGTGTGCCGGTCGGCCTCGTGGAAGGCGGAATAGCTGTCGACGTCCTTGTCGTAGCCCTTGCGGATGACGAGCTCGGCGATCGAGGCGCATTCCAGCCCACGGGAGATCTCGGCGCCGCGGGTGCCCTGGACGCAATGGTCCGGCCACAGGACCTGCGGCCCGTAGGGCATCTCGATCGTCTCGAAGGGCGCCTTGCCCGGATGGCTGGAGGCGAAGGAGGCGTGGTGGGGCGGGTGCCAGTCCTGCGTCAGCAGGACGTGGCCGCGATGCGAGGCGAAGCGCCTGGCGAGCGCATCGATCGGCGCGATCACCGCGTCCCCGTCGGTCACGGCGAGCGCGCCGCCCGGCAGGAAGTCGTACTGCACGTCGATGACGAGGAGCACGTCCTCCTCGGTCAGCGTCAGGTCCATGGCCGCGCCTCCTCCGGTCTTTCCGTCCTTCGTGCAGCCGCGCGCGGCGTCGAGGCCGCGCGCGGTCGCGTCGTCGGGTGCCGAAGGCTCAGTTCGGCAGCTGGGCGTCGATGCCCTGGACGTAGAAGTTCATGCCGAGGATCTGGCCATCGGACAGGTTCGTACCGCCGTCGCACGGCACTTCCGAGCCGTCCTGCATGAAGACCGGGCAGGTGAAGGGGTGCAGCGCGCCCGAGGCGATCGCCGCCTCGGTGGTCTGCGCCAGCGCCTTCACGTCCTCGGGCATGTTCTTGTACTCGGCCATCTCCACCATGCCGGAGTCGATGCCGCCCCAGACGTCGCCGCTCTCCCAGGTGCCGTCGAGCACCATGCCGACGCGCTCGACGTAGTAGTCGTTCCAGTTGTCGATGATGGAGGTCAGCTGCGCCTCGGGGGCGAAGCGCTCCATGTCGGAGGCCTGGCCGAAGCCGATCGCGCCGCGGTCGGCGGCGGCCTGCAGCGGCGCCGGGCTGTCGGTGTGCTGGGTGATCACGTCGACGCCCTGGTCGAGCAGCGCGGTGGCGGCGTCGGCCTCTCGGGCCGGGTCGTACCAGGCGTTCACCCACACGACGCGCAGCTCGATGTCCGGGTTCACGGACTGCGCACCGAGCATGAAGGCGTTGATGCCGGCGATGACCTCGGGGATCGGGAAGGCGCCGACATAGCCGATGACGCCGCTCTCGGACATGCGCGCGGCGATCTGGCCGATGATGTAGCGGCCCTCGTGGAACTTCGCGGCGTAGGTGGCGACGTTGTCGGCGCGCTTGTAGCCGGTGGCGTGCTCGAACCGCACGTCCGGGAAGCGCTCGGCCACCGCCAGCGTCGGCTCCATGAAGCCGAAGGAGGTGGTGAAGATGATGTCGTGGCCCGTCCGGGCGAGCTGCTCGATGGCACGCTCGGCGTCGGACTCGGGCACGCTCTCGACGAAGGTCGTCTCGACCCGGTCGCCGAAGGCGGCCTCGACCGCCTGGCGGCCCTGGTCGTGCTGGTAGGACCAGCCGTGGTCGCCGACGGGCCCCACGTAGATGAAGCCCACCCGGGCCGTGTCCTGCTGCGCGACGGCAGCCGTCGCACCGATGGCGAGCGCCGCGACGGCGGCGATCAGCGAAGTCCCTGTCTTCATGACGACCTCTTGTTCTGGAGAACCACGACTGTGACACTCATCCCCGGCCCGTGCAACGGCGCGCGGGGTCGGTGCGTCCCGGGTCAGCGCCCGCCTGCGATCCGCGCCGCCGCCGAGGCGAGCGCCGCGTTCCCGGCCGCGGGCGATCCGTCCGGCAGGACGAGCACGTCTTCGAGCCCGATGCGAAGATCGTGCCCGGCGCGGGCGGCGGCGCGCAGCACCGGCCAGAACCCCGTGTCGAGCCCGTGGCTCAGGACGGGGCCCGCATAGCCGCCCTCGTCGAGCTCTGCCACGACGGCCTCGAAGGCGCCGAGCGCCTCGCTCTCGCCCTGCTCGTTGATCTCGACGAGCACGCGCAGCACGCGATCCGCCCACGGCTCGTGCAGGAAGCGGGAGACGTCGCCGCGCGACCACAGCCCGGCCTCGACGCCGATGCCCATTTCGAGTGCGAGTGCCGCGACTTCGGGCGCATCGTCCTCGGACAGGTTGATCGAGACGTAGTCCGGCTTGACCCGCCAGCCGCGCATCGCCTCGCGCCGCGCGTCGCCGCCGGGTTCGATCCAGGCGCCGGTGGAAACGCCCACGGGCACGCCGAGGCAGGCGGCGCGGATCGCCTCGACCGCCGCGGCGACGACGTCGGGCGCGAGGCTCTCGACCCCCGCCGCGTCGCGCGGATGCACGTGCAGCGCCCGCACCCCCGCGGCGACCACGGCCGCGGCGTCGGCTGCGAGCTCGACCGGGGTAAGCGGCACGGCGGGGTGCTCCGCGCGGGTGCGTGCGCCGTTGAGGGCGGCTTGGATGAGCATGGCGGGCCTCCAGAGGCTACCGATCCGGCACGAACGGCGCCCCCAGCGATCCCGGCGCGCCGATCGCCCGGCCGCGGCGGATGGACAGCAGCACCAGCGCGAGGATCGTGGCGAGGTAGGGCGCGGCGGCCAGCAGCTGCGAGGGCAGGGGCACCTGCGCCGCCTGGGCGTGGAGCTGGAGCACCGTCGCCGCGCCGAAGACCAGCGCGCCGACCAGGGCCCAGGTCGGCCGCCAGGCGGCGAAGACGACGAGCGCGACCGCGATCCAGCCGCGGCCGGCGGTCATGTTGGGCGACCAGAAGCGGGTGTAGACGAGGGACAGGTAGGCGCCCGCGAGCCCGGCGCAGAGCCCGCCGAAGATCACCGCATACACGCGCATCTTCAGCACCGGCAGGCCGAGCGCATGGGCGGAGACGTGGTTCTCGCCCACCGCGCGCAGGCGAAGCCCGGTGCGCGTGCGCGACAGGAACCAGGCGACGCCGAGCACGAGGCCGAGCGTGACGTAGACGAGCGGGTCCTGCGAGAACAGCGCGTGGCCGACGAAGGGCAGGTCGGACAGGACCGGGATCGGCCATTCCTCGACGCGCGGGCGCGTCTGCCCGACGAAGGGTGCGCCGATCAGGCCCGACAGGCCGAGGCCGAAGATCGTGAGCGCCAGGCCCGAGCCGACCTGGTTCGCCGCGAAGCCGAGCACGGCGAGCGCGAACAAGGCCGCCATCAGCCCGCCCGCGGCCATGCCGAGCAGGATGCCGACGAGGGTCGAGTCGAAGGTGAAGGCGGCGGCGAAGGCGCAGACCGCGCCCATCGCCATCATCCCCTCGACGCCGAGGTTGAGCACGCCCGCGCGCTCGGCCACCAGCTCGCCGATGGCGGCGATGAGGAGCGGCGTCGACGCGGCGACGATGGTGAAGAGGATGGCCTCGAAGGTCGTCATGCGCGCGCCCCCGCCTGTCTCACGAGCCTGACCCGATAGCTCACCAGCGCATCCGCCGTGAGCACGCACAACAGCACGAGGCCCTGGAAGGCGACCGTGAGGTCGAACGGCAGACGCAGCAGGATCTGTGCGTTCTCGCCGCCGATGAAGGTGAGCGCCAGCACGAGCCCCGCGGCCAGGATGCCCCATGGGTTCAGCCGGCCGAGGAAGGCGACCGTGATCGCCGTGAAGCCGTAGCCGGGCGAAATATCCGGGATCACCCGCGCGATCTGGCCCGAGACCTCGGCGATGCCGGCGAGGCCCGCGAGGCCGCCGGAGATCGCGAAGACGATCAGCGTCGTGCGCCGCGCGTCGAAGCCCGCGAAGCGCGCGGCGCGCGGCGCGTCGCCCGTGAGCTTGAGCCGATAGCCGAACAGCGTGCGGCCGAGCACGAGCGCCGTCACCACGACGGCGATCAGCGCGAAGACGATACCGATGTGGACCCGGTCGAGCCCGGGGATCTCGGGCAGCCGCGCGGCGCTCTCGAACACGACGGACTGGGGGAAGTTGAAGCCGCCGGGGTCGCGCCACGGGCCGCGGGCGAGCCAGTCGAGGAACAGCTCGGCGACGTAGACGAGGAACAGCGAGGTGAGGATCTCGCTCACCCCGAAGCGCACCTTGAGGAAGGCGGGGATCGCCCCCCAGGCGGCGCCGCCGAGGATGCCGGCGAGCATCATCGCCGGCAGCAGCCACGGGCCGGGATCGGTGCCGTGGGTGGCGAGCGCCAGCGCCGAGCCGGCGACGCCGCCCATCACGAATTGCCCCTCCGCGCCGATGTTCCAGAGCCCGGCACGGAAGCAGTAGGACAGGCCGATGGCGATCAGGATCAGCGGCGTCGCCTTCACCAGCATCGCGCGCAGCGACCAGGGGTCGGTGAGCGGCTGCAGGATGTAGACCTCGAAGGCCGAGACCGGCGACTTGCCCAGGAGCGCGACGACGAGGCCCGCGATCAGGAAGGCGACGACCAGCGCCGCGAGGGGCGCCAGCGCCCGCGCGATGGGCGAGGGGTCGGGGCGGGGGAGGAGCTCGAGCCGCATCAGGCGGGCTCCCGGGCGTGGGCCGCGTCCGCCGGCGCGGACGCGCCGATCATCTCGAGGCCGATCGCCTCGCGGGTCCAGTCCGCGGCCGCGCGCAGCGGCGAAAGGCGCCCGTCCGAGATCACCGCCATGCGGTCCGCGATCTCGAACAGCTCGTCGAGATCCTGGCTGATCACGAGCACGGCCGCGCCCTTGGCCGCGAGGTCGACGAGCGCCTGGCGGATGAGGCGCGCCGCCCCCGCGTCGACGCCCCAGGTCGGCTGGTCGACGACGAGCAGCTTCGGGCCGCGCAGGATCTCGCGACCGACGACGAACTTCTGCAGGTTGCCGCCCGAGAGCTTGCGCGCGAGGGGATCCTCGGAGGGCGTGCGCACGTCGAAATGGCCGACGACGGAGCGCGCGATCCGCGCCGCCTCGGCGAAGGCGACGAAGCCCGCCTTGACGAGGCCGCTCGTGGCGTGATGCGAGAGCACCGTGTTCTCGGACAGCCCGTGGCCCGGCGCCGCGGCGTGGCCGAGCCGCTCCTCCGGCACGAAGGCGCCGCCCAGGCGGCGGCGCGCGTCGATGCCGAGCCGACCGGCGCCCGTACCGGCGATCACGATGTCGCCGGGGTACGCGGCCAGCCGCTCGCCCGAGAGGGCGGCGAACAGCTCGCTCTGGCCGTTGCCGGCGACGCCGGCGACGCCGACCACCTCGCCCGCGCGCACGGACAGCGCCACGTCCGCGAGCGGCTTGCCGTGCAGCGCCTCCGGCGGCAGCGACAGGCCCTCGACCCGCAGCATCTCCTCGCCGGTGCCCTTCGAGAGGTGCGCGCGCACCTCGCCGACCTCGCTGCCCACCATCAGCGCGGCGATCTCGCGGGCGCTGCTGGCGCGCGGGTCGAGCGTCGCGACCACCTTGCCGCCGCGCAGGATCGTCGCCGCCCGGCACAGGCGGCGCACCTCCTCGAGCTTGTGGGAGATGTAGAGGATGGCGGTGCCTTCCTCGGAGAGGCGGGTGAGCGTCTCGAACAGCCGCTCGCTCTCCTGGGGGGTGAGCACCGAGGTCGGCTCGTCGAGGACGACGAGGCGCGGCTTCTGCAAGAGGCAGCGCACGATCTCGATGCGCTGGCGCTCGCCCGCCGACAGGGTCCACACCGCGCGATCGGGCTCGAGCGCGAGGCCGTAGCCCCGCGAGACCTCGGCGAGCTCGGTGCGCACCGCCTCGAACGGCCGCTCGGGGAGGGCGACGGCGACGTTCTCGGCGACCGTCATCTCCTCGAACAGCGAGAAGTGCTGGAACACCATGCCGATGCCGAGCGCCCGCGCGGCCACGGGGGAGGCGATCGTCACCGGCCGCCCCTCCCATAGGATCTCGCCCGCCGAAGGCTCGATCACGCCGTAGAGGATCTTCACCAGCGTCGACTTGCCCGCGCCGTTCTCGCCCAGCAGCGCGTGGATCTCGCCCGGCGCCAAGGCGAGATCGATCGCGTCGTTGGCGAGGAGGTCGCCGTAGCGTTTCGAGACCCCGCGCAGCGAGACGAGCGCGGGCGCCTCGACGGCGGAGGAGGACGGGGCGGGGGCAGCGTCGGCCAAGGTCGTTTTCGGTCTCAGGGGAGCAGCACGGTGGCACCGGTCGTCTTGCGCCCCTCGAGCGCACGATGCACGTCCGCGACGTCGGCGAGGGGCGCGCGGGCGTTCACCGGGATCTCGACGGCGCCGCTCGCGACCACCGCGAACAGGTCCTCGGCCGTGGCGACGAGGTCCTCGCGCTTGGCGATGTAGGTGAAAAGCGTCGGGCGGGTGGCGAAGAGCGAGCCCTTCTGGGCGAGGAGACCGATGTCGAAGCCCTCGACCTTGCCCGAGGCCGAGCCGTAGCTCGCGAACATGCCGAGCGGGGCCAGGCAGTCGAGCGAGCCGGGGAAGGTGGCCTTGCCGACGCCGTCGTAGACCACCTGGCACTTGGCACCGTTGGTGATCTCGGCGACGCGCTCGGGGAAGCTCTCCTTGGAATAGTCGATGACGTGGTCGCAGCCCTTGGAGCGGGCGAGCGCGCCCTTCTCGGGCGACCCCACGGTGCCGATCACGGTCGCGCCGAGGTGCTTCGCCCATTGCACCAGGATCAGCCCCACGCCGCCGGCCGCCGCGTGCACCAGGACGGTGTCGCCCGCCTTCACGCGATAGGTACGCCGCAGCAGGTACTGCGCCGTCATGCCCTTGAGCATCATGGCGGCGGCCTGCTCGTCGGAGACGCCGTCGGGGATCTTGACCAGCCGGTCGGCGTCGATGAGCCGCGCCTCCCCATAGGAGCCGAGGCCCGCGGCATAGGCGACCCGGTCGCCAGGCGCGATGTCGGTGACGCCCTCGCCCACGGCCTCGACCACGCCCGCGCCCTCGTTGCCGGGGGTGAAGGGGAGGGGAGCCGGGTAGGCGCCGGTGCGGAAGTAGACGTCGATGAAGTTGACGCCGATGGCGGTGTGGCGCACGCGCGCCTGGCCCGGGCCGGGAGCGCCGATCTCGACGTCCTCCAGCACCATCACCTCCGGCCCGCCGACGGCGTGTATCCGAATCGCCTTCGTCATCGCTGCTGTCTCCTCGTTCGTGGGCGATCATAAGGAGGAGGCGGGCCGCGCGGCAATGGCGAAGCCGAGGTGCAGGACGGGCGTGGGTGCGGCGGCGCCTGCCGCGATCACGCCCGCTCGGGCTCCGCCGGAGGGCTTGCCGGCGAAACGGCCGGAGGGTGCGACGAATCCGCCGGCGTGGACCCGGCCGCGCCGGCACTGAGCGGGGCGTAGCCGATCATCTCCGCGGCGCGCTCGGCGGCGTCGGCGAAGGGCTGGAGCACGAGGTCGGCGCCCGCGTGCATCAACCGGCGCGCGTCGGCGGTGTCGTGGCTGCGTACCGCGATCTTCCCCGCGAAGCCGGCCTCGCGCAGGGAATGCATCAGGACGAGCCGGCTGTCGCCGTGGACCACGCTCGGCCCGACCGGCGGCGGCGTCGCGATCACCGCCCAGTTCGCGCCCGCGAGCGGCAGGCTCGCCGGGAACTCGGGATCGAGCGCATCGCCGAACAGGCCGTCGTGCCCGCGCTTGCGCCAGCGCTCGATCGCCTCGGGATCGAAGTCGATGCCGAGCAGCGCGACGTGGTGCGGCACGAGCACCTTGGCGATCTCGCGGCCGTAGCGCCCGACGCCGAAGATCAGCACGTCGTAGCGCGCGGTATCGGGAATCGACTCCTCGCGCTCGCGATAGGGATCGCGCCGCTCGGCCCAGCCGATGAAGGGCTCGCACCAGGCGTACAGCGTCTGTGAGTAGAGGATCATGTAGGTCGAGAGCGTGATCGTCACGAGTCCGACGAGGGTGACGAGCCCGATCGAGCTCTCCGGCACGTGGCCGAGCGTCAGCCCCATCGCCATGAAGATCAGCGAGAACTCCGAGATCTGCGCGACCGTGAGGCCGGCGAAGAAGCCCGTGCGCTTGCGATAGCCGAGCACGGCCATGATGATCATCACGATGAGCGGGTTGCCGATCAGGACGAAGGCGGCGAGCACGAGGGCCGGCACCACCTGCTCGCCCAGCGTCCCGATGCCCAGCCCCGCGCCGAGCCCCACGAAGAAGAACAGCAGCAGGAAGTCGCGCAGGCTCGACAGCCGCGAGGCGATCGCCTCCCGGAACGAGGTCGAGGCCAGCGACACGCCCGCGAGCAGGCCGCCCAGCTCCTTGCCGAGCCCGATCAGGTCGCACAGCGCGGCGAACATCACCGCCCAGGCGAGCGCGAAGGTCACCATCAACTCGGGCGTGCGCGAGACCGTGCGCATCAGCCGCTCGGCGCCGTAGCGCACGAAGGCGAGCACCGCGCCGACGAGGACGAGCCCGGCGGCGAAGGTGCCGAACAGGCCGAGCCCCAGCCCGCCCTTGGCGCCGGCGCCGACGCCGAAGGTCGAGAGCACGATCATCGCCACGACGACGACGATGTCCTGGACGATCAGGAAGCCGATGGCGATGCGCCCGTGCAGCGAATCGACTTCGCGCTTGTCCGAGAGCAGCTTCACGATGATGATCGTGGAGGAGAAGGTCAGCGCGACCGCGATGTAGAGGCTCGTCAGGGCGTCGATCCCCAGCGCGAGGCAGATCACGTAGCCGACGATCGCCGTGAAGGCGACCTGCCCGAGACCGGTCGCGAGGGCGACGACGCCCAGCGAGCGCACGACCGAGAGGTCGAGCTTCAGGCCCACGAGGAACAGCAGCACCGCGATGCCGATCTCCGCCAGGAGGTCGACGTGCGCGCTGGTTTGGATGACGCCGAGCACGTCCGGCCCGGCGAGGATGCCGGTGGCGATGAAGGCGACGATCAGCGGCTGCTTCAGGACCAGCCCGACGATGCCTGCGGCGGCGGCGAGGGCGAGCAGGGCGGCAACTTCGTGGAAGACCTCGGCGTCCGTCATGGGGCCGTCGGACCTCGTGTCTCGTGGAGGGGCGGGAGGAACCCTAGACCGGCGCCGCCACGGCGGGAAGCCTGGGGGAGTTCCTGGGGGAGTTCCTGGGGGGAGGTCCCGGGCGCACGGCCCGGGCCGCTCACTCCTTCCTCACCGTCCTGCGCGACAGGAGCGCGAAGACGGGGGCCGCGCCGGCCATCACCAGGACGATGCGGATGATGTGATGCGCCGCGACGAACGCCACCTCCGTCTGCACGGCGATGGCGACGAGGCTCATCTCCGCGAGCCCACCCGGCGAATAGGCGAGGATCAGCGGCACGGTGCCGATTCCCATGATCCGCCCGACCACGCTGGCGAAGGCGAGCGTGAGCGCGAGGAGGATGATCGTGGAGCCGACCGAGAGGAGGAGGATGCGCAGGATCTCCCGCGGCGCCGTGCCGAGGAAGCGCGCCCCGATCGTCACGCCGAGCACCACCTGCGCCCCGGCGACGATCTCCACCGGCGGCTGGAAGTCGCTCAGGCCCGTCACGTGCACGGCGGCGCTGACCAGCATCGGCCCGAGCAGCACCTTGGCCGGCAGGCGCAGCACATGCCCGAGGAAGGTGCCGGCGAGGCCGCAGACGAGGATCCACGCCTCCGCCGAGAGCGGCGCGTCGAGGATCGAGGGACCGGCGGCGGGCCGCGCGCCGAGAGCAACCCCCTCGACCCACTGCACCATGAAGGGCAGCGTCATGACGACGAGCAGGATGCGCGCGGAATGGATCAGCGCGATGGTACGCCCGTCCCCGCCCTTCGCCTCGCCGACGATGACCATCTCGACGAGGCCGCCCGGCATGCCGGAGAAGTAGGCCGTCACCGGATCGAAGCGCGCGACCTTGCGGAAGTAGACCACCACGACGAGGCCCGAGACGGCGACGAAGCCGGCGAGCCCGATCGTCGAGATCACCCACTCGTCGAGACGCCCGATCACGTCGGGCGTGAAGGCGGCGCCCAGCAGCACCCCGATGACCGCGCTCATCGGCGGGCGCACGACCGACGGCGCCGCGATCGGGGCCCGCACGAGGGCGGCGAGCGTGCACACCGTCATCGGCCCGAGCATCCACGGCAGCGGCAGGCCGATGCGCCAGAACAGCCAGCCGCCGATCAGGCCGAGAACGAGGGCTGCGAGGAAGCGCGCGTAGGGGAAGCGGGAGGGCGCCATCTCCGCGACGCCGCCGCGAAGCTCGGCCAGGAAGCTGCCCACCCGTCTATCCTCCTCGTGCGTTCGAACGTGCCCATCCTGTAGCGGAGCCGTTGGGGAAACGCACGCATCGGAATACCGAGTCGCCCTAGGTATGCGCTCTGCGCAGGGCTCGCAGAGGCCTCCCGCTCAGCGTGCGTCGCGCTCGGCGAGCCAGGCGGCGACGATGCGGCGCTCGTCGGGGGTCATCTCGGTGATGTTGTTGGGCGGCATGGCGTCGGTGAGGACCGATTGCGCGCGGATCGCGCTTGCGTGGCGGATGATGTCGTCGGGGCTCTCGAAGCGCACGCCCTTGGGCGGCGAGGCGATGCCGGGCCAGCCGGGCTCGGTGGCGTGGCACATGCTGCACCGGCTCTGGACCACGAGCATCGCCTCCGCAAAGGCCGCCGTCTGCGCCTCCGGGCGATCGGCGCCGGCGTTCCAGTCGACGGTCTCGAAGCTCGGCCGCCCGGCGACGGAGAGGAAGGCCGCGAGCGCGAGGGCCACGGCCGCGCCGCCCCAGGTCCACCAGACGTAGCCCTTGCCGGCATGCATCGTGTTGAAGAAGTGGCGCACCAGCGCGCCCGAGACGATCACCATGGCCACGATCGCCGGCGCGTAGGCGCTCGTCCAGGCGAGCGGGTAGTGCGTGCCGAGCATCAGGAAGAGCACCGGCAGGGTGAGGTAGTTGTTGTGCAGCGACCGCTGCTTGGCCTGCCGGCCGAGCTTCGGATCCGGCTCGCGCCCCGCCATCAGGTCCGCGACGACGATCTTCTGGTTGGGGATGATGACGAGGAAGACCGAGGCCGACATCCAGGTCGCGATCATCGCCCCCGTGTGCAGGAAGGCGGCGCGGTCCGAGAACACCTGCAGGAAGGCGACGTTCATCGCGATGATGAACCCGAACAGCACCGCGCCGAGCGCGCCGTCGCTGCGACCGAGCCGGGATTTGCACAGCCCATCGTAGACGAGCCACGAGAGCGCGAGCGCGCCGATGCCGAGGAGGGCCGCCTGCCAGCCGGAGAGCGCGAGCTTGTCCGGGTCGACCGTGTAGAGCTCCGCCTGGACGTAGTAGATCCACACGATCAGGAAGAAGCCCGTCAGCCAGGTGGCGTAGCTCTCCCACTTGAACCAGGTCAGCTCCTTCGGCAGCTCGGGGGGCGCGACGAGGTACTTCTGCATGCGGTAGAAGCCGCCGCCGTGCACCTGCCAGGTCTCGCCGCCGACGCCCTTCGGCAGCCCCTCGCGCTTCCGCAGCGAGAGATCGAGGGCGATGAAGTAGAAGGACGATCCGATCCAGGCCACGGCGGCGATGACGTGGATCCAGCGGCCGAGCTGGCTCGCCCATTCGGTGGTGACGGCGTCGATCATGGTGCGTGCTGCGCTGCGGTCGGGAGACGCGAGACTAGAGAAGCGGCACGCGTGGGGGAAGTGGGCGTTTTAGCGCCGCCGTGGCGTTTCACAGCAACATGGGTGTCTTGCCCTCGGCCCCGGTCTCGTGTACGACCGCCTCTATTGAAACCTGACGGATCGGGAGGTGTGCATGGACATGTGCAAGATCATCCTCCCGGCGCTGCCCGCGGCGGATCGGCTCCTCTAGCGACCGCATCCCCGCCGCCCGCGCCGGACAGCGGACCTCGCGTCCGGCCCCCACCTCGCAGCACGTAGACCGTATCAGGCGGCGCGCTCGGCGCCCGCCGCGTCCGTCAGGAGCCGGCCCCGCGGCCGGATAGATCGATGTCTCTCCGTTCCGACCGTCGCGGCGACCCGCTGCGCGATATCGTCCGTTTCGTCGGCTCGCACTGGCGCCGACGCCTCGGCGCCACGCTGGTCATCGTCTTCGGCATGATCCTCTCGACGCTCGCCGAGATCGCCGTGCCGTACTTCGCCGGACGGATGATCGAGGCCGTCTCGCTCGGGCCGCAGGCGCCGGGCGCAGGGCGCGCGGCGCTCCTGGCGCTGGTGGCGACCGTCGCGCTCGGCATCGTCTCCGTCGCCTTCCGCCACAAGGCCTTCCGCGGCCTGGAAAAGCTGACGATCTTCGTGATGAGCGACGTGGCGCGCGAGAGCTTCGCGCGCGTGCAGCGCTTCTCGTCGGACTGGCACGCGAGCAACTTCGCCGGCTCCACCGTGCGCAAGATCACCCGCGGCATCTGGGCGCTCGACACGTTCAGCGACACGGTGCTCGTGGCGCTGCTGCCGTCGGCGGTGGTGCTGGTGGGCACGATCCTCCTCATGAGCGTGCAATGGCCGATCATGGGCGCGGTCGTGCTCGTGGGGGCGATCGTCTACGTCACGGCCGTCGCGCTCCTGTCGAGCCGCTGGGTCGCCCCGCGCGCGCGGCTCGCCAACGCCCAGGACACCCGCATGGGCGGGCTGCTCGCCGACGCGATCGGCTGCAACGCCGTCGTCAAGGCCTTCGGCGCGGAGGATCGCGAGGACGTGCGGCTCGAGCGGCTCCTCGACAAGTGGCGGGCGCGCACCCGCGGCGCCTGGATGCGCTACTCGAGCACCTGGAGCGCGCAGCTCGTGATCCTCGTCGTGCTGCGCGCGGCGGTGCTCGGCATCGCGCTGTGGCTGTGGTGGCGCGGGCAGGCGAGCGCCGGCGACATCGCCTACGTGCTCACCGCCTTCCTCGTCGTGAACGGGTACCTGCGCGAGGTCGGCATGCACCTCAACAACCTGCGCCAATCCGTGAACGAGATGGAGGAGCTCGTCGCCATCATGGAGGCGCCGCTGGGCGTCGTCGACCGGCCGGACGCCCGGCCGATCGCGATCACGCGCGGCGAGATCGCCTTCGAGCGCGTCACCTTCCACTACAAGGGCCACGACACGCCGCTGTTCCGGGATCTCGACGTGCGCATCGCGCCCGGCGAGCGGGTGGGGCTCGTCGGGCGCTCGGGCTCGGGCAAGTCGACCTTCGTCAAGCTGATCCAGCGCCTGCACGACATCGAGGCGGGGCGGGTCGCGATCGACGGGCAGGACGTGGCGGCGGCGACGCAGGCGTCGCTCCGCGGGCAGATCGCCATCGTGCCGCAGGAGCCGATCCTGTTCCACCGCTCGCTCGCCGAGAACATCGCCTATGCCCGCCCCGGCGCGCGGCCGGACGAGATCGTGGCGGCGGCGCGGCTCGCCAACGCCCACGACTTCATCGCCCGCCTGCCCAAGGGCTACGAGACCCATGTCGGCGAGCGCGGCGTGAAGCTGTCGGGCGGCGAGCGCCAGCGCGTGGCGCTCGCCCGCGCCTTCCTGGCGGACGCGCCGATCCTGATCCTCGACGAGGCCACGTCGAGCCTCGATTCGGAATCGGAACGGCTGATCCAGGAGGCGATGGAGCGGCTGATGGCGGGCCGCACGGCGATCGTCATCGCCCACCGGCTCTCGACGGTGCGCACCCTCGACCGGATCCTGGTGTTCGATCGCGGGCGGATCGTCGAGGAGGGGCCGCACGGCGCGCTCCTCGCCGTGCCGGACGGGGCGTATCGCCGGCTGTTCGAGGCGCAGGCCGAGGACATGACGCGAGCCGCCTGAGCGGCGGCGCGGGTTTACACCCCGGCCGCGATCCTTATATCTCCAGCGGTGCGGCCCGTCGGGCTGCACCGCTGTTTTCCACCCCGCCACAGTCGAGTTTCGAGAGCCCATGCGCGCCGAGATCGAACAGCTGGTCGAGACCGCCAAGCAGTCCATAGGGCTGCTGAGGAGGCATCTTTGACTGGGATACCGCACAACGCCGTCTCGCCGAGCTGAACGCGGCCTCCGAGAACCCCGAGCTCTGGAACGACCCCGACGCCGCGCAGAAGCTGATGCGCGAGCGCACGTCCCTGGAAGACTCGATCGCCGCCATCACCCGTCTCGAGCAGGAGCTCGAGGACGCCGTCACCCTGATCGAGCTCGGCGACGCCGAGGACGACGAGGCGACGATCCAGGAGGGCGAGGCCGCCATCCGCGGCATCGAGGCCGAGGCGCAGCGCCGGCAGGTCGAGAGCCTGCTCTCGGGCGAGGCGGATTCGAACGACACCTACCTCGAGGTCCATTCCGGTGCCGGCGGCACCGAGAGCCAGGACTGGGCGCAGATGCTCCAGCGCATGTACATGCGCTGGGCCGACAAGCACGGCTTCAAGGTCGAGGTGATGGAGATCGCCGACGGGGAGGAGGCCGGGATCAAGGGCGCCACGGTCATGATCAAGGGCCACAACGCCTACGGCTGGCTCAAGACCGAATCGGGTGTGCACCGGCTGGTGCGCATCTCGCCCTACGATTCCGCCGCGCGCCGGCACACGTCCTTCGCCTCGGTCTGGGTCTACCCCGTCGTCGACGACAAGATCGACATCCAGGTGAACGAGAGCGAGTGCCGCATCGACACGTACCGTGCATCGGGCGCCGGCGGGCAGCACATCAACACGACCGACTCGGCCGTACGCATCACGCACCTCCCCACCGGCATCGTGGTGGCCTGCCAGCAGGAGCGCTCCCAGCACAAGAACCGGGCCAAGGCCTGGGACATGCTGCGCGCGCGCCTCTACGAGGCGGAGCTGAAGAAGCGCGAGGAGAAGGCCAACGCCGAGAGCGCCTCGAAGTCGGACATCGGCTGGGGCCACCAGATCCGCTCCTACGTGCTCCAGCCCTACCAGCTGGTGAAGGACCTGCGCACCGGCACCCAGTCGACGAGCCCCGACGACGTGCTCGACGGCGACCTCGACCCGTTCATGGAGGCGGCGCTCGCGCAGCGGGTGTACGGCACGACGGCGGACGTCGAGGACGTGGATTGAGACGTGCGGGCTGGGCGCGCTAGATCCCCAGCCCGCCCTCCGTGCGGTCGAGGATCATCGGGACGATCAGGTCCTCCTCGTCCTCGAGATGGCGCAGCAGGCTCGCCAGCAGCCGGTCGGCCTGATCGGCATAGGCGTCCGCCGCCCGACGCAGGGTGTCCTGGTCGGTTTCCGACGCCATGAGGAGGGCGCGGGCGCGCTCGGCGGTGACCTCGAGCGCGTGGTGGATCGCCTCGTGGTCGCCCTCCAGCACGTCGAAGCCGCGCACGAGCCGGGCGTCCGCCGCGCGGAAGAGCGGGAAGTAGGCGTGATCCTCGACCTGGTGGTGTCCCTCCAGCTCGCCGAGGAAGAGCCGCAGCCGCGGCGCGAACCAGCCGCGGAACGGCCCCGCGGCCACCTCGCCCTCCCGCATCGCCCTCGTCGCGCCCTGGAGCGCGGAGCCCAGCTCGCGGAACATGTCGTGCCGGCCGAGCCAGAACCGCGCCGTGGCGCCGAGGTTCGGGTGCGTCGGCCAGACCTCGCGCGGATAGCGCTCGAAGAGCACGCGCAGGTCGGACGGCCAGCCGAGGCGGGTGTCGAGGGCGAGGGGGTCTGTCTCGTTCACGGGCGCTCTCCAGCTTGACGCACCTGGATAGATGGCGGCGGCGGTCGAGGAAAGCCCGGGGGCGCCGTGCACGGATGCTCTTGCCTGGGCGCAAGATCCCGGCAGGATGAGCGCCGAAAGTCGCGCGGCAGACGCGGCCCGTGGCGGGAGGTGGACGGCATGAACCAGGCGCAGTGGCTGCATCGAACCGCAAGCGCGCGCGGGGACGCGCCGGCGCTGATGCTCGGCGAGACCATCGTCGCCGACTACGCCGCCTTCGCGCGCCGCACCGCCGGCCTCGCGGGCTTCCTCGCGGGCCGGGGAATCGCGCCCGGGGACCGCATCGCGATCCTGATGCGCAACACGCCGGACTACCTCGTCGCGCTCTACGGCATCTGGTGGGCAGGCGCGGCGGCGGTGCCGATCAATGCCAAGCTCCACCCGCGCGAGATCGCATGGATCGTCGAGAACGCCGGCGCGCGTCAAGCCGTCGCCACGCCCGACCTCGCCGACGCTCTGCCCGCCGGCGTCGAGACGCTGGTGGCGGGCACCGACGCCTTCGCCGCAGCCGTGGCGGGGGAGGGGCCGGACGCGCCCGCGCCGCGCGAGCCCGGCGACCTCGCCTGGCTGTTCTACACGTCCGGGACGACGGGCCGACCTAAGGGCGTGGTGATCACCCACGGCATGCTGTCCGCCATGAGCCTCGCCTATCTCGTCGACGTCGACCGGGCGGAGCCGGAGGACACGGCCCTCTACGCCGCGCCGCTGTCGCACGGCGCCGGGCTCTACGTGATGGTCCACGTCCTCGTCGCTGCGCGGCATTCCTGCCCGCCCTCCAGCGGCTTCGATCCGGCCGAGATTCTCGACCTCGCGGCGCGCGTCGGGCGCGTGCACATGTTCATGGCGCCGACCATGGTGCGCCGGCTCACCGACCACGCCCGCAGGGCGGACCGGCGCGGGGAGGGGCTGCGCACGATCGTCTACGGCGGCGGGCCGATGTACGTGGCCGACGTCGTCGACGCGGTGGAGCGCTTCGGGCCGGTCTTCGTCCAGATCTACGGCCAGGGCGAGTGCCCGATGTGCATCTCCGCGCTCTCCCGCGCCGAGGTCGCGGATCGCGCCCATCCGCGCTGGCGCGAGCGCCTCGGCTCGGCCGGCCGGGCGCAATGCGTCAGCGAGATCCGCATCGCCGATCCGGACGGCGACCCGCTGCCCCCCGGCGAGACCGGCGAGATCCTCGCCCGCGGCGTCGCCGTCATGCCCGGGTACTGGAACGCGCCCGAGGCCACGGCCCGGGCGTTGCGCGACGGCTGGCTCTTCACCGGCGACGTCGGCAGCCTCGACGCCGACGGCTACCTCACGCTGAAGGACCGCTCGAAGGACCTGATCATCTCGGGCGGCACGAACATCTACCCCCGCGAGGTCGAGGAGGCGCTGCTCGAGCACGAGTCGGTCGCCGCATGCGCTGTCGTCGGGCGCCCTCATCCCGACTGGGGCGAGGAGGTGGTCGCCTTCGTGGTCGCCGCGAACGGCGCCGAGGTGGACGCGCCGACTCTCGATGCGCACTGCCTGGAACGGATCGCGCGGTTCAAGCGGCCGAAGCATTATCGTTTCGTCGCGGCGCTGCCGAAGAACGAGTATGGGAAGGTGCTGAAGACGGAGCTGAGGGGCATGGTGGAGACGTCGACATGAGCGCGCTTTCGGGGAAGACCGCCCTCGTCACCGGCTCGGTGCAGGGCATCGGCCTCGCCATCGCGGAGGTGCTGGCGCAGGCGGGGGCCCGGATCGCCGTGCACGGCCTCGCCGAACCGGACGTGGCGCGGGACGCGTGCGACCGGCTGCGCGAATGCGGCGCAGAGGATATCCGCTTCTTCGGGGGCGACCTCGCGGATCCCGATGCGATCGAGACGCTGATGGCGGCCGTCGCAGGCTGGGGCGGGGCGGATATCCTCGTCAACAACGCGGGCATCCAGCACACCGCGTCGCTCGCGGAGATGCCCCGGGAGCGCTGGGACTCGATCGTTGCGATCAACCTTTCGGCGGCGTTCCACACGATGCGAATCGCCCTGCCGATCATGGCGACGCGCGGCTACGGGCGGGTGGTCAACATCGCCTCCGTCCACGGGCTGGTCGGCTCGCCGGCGAAGGCGCCCTACGTCGCTGCGAAGTTCGGGCTCGTCGGGCTCTCGCGGGTGGCCGCGCTCGAGTACGCCGCCGCGGGCGATCGGGCGAAGGGCGGCGTGACCGTCAACTGCATCTGCCCCGGCTGGACCGACACCGCGATCATCGCGCCGCAGATCGAGGCGCGTGCGGCCGCGCACGGCGGCGACCGCGACGCAGGGATCGCCGAGCTGCTCGCGGAGAAGCAGCCGTCGAGACGTCTCTCGGAGCCGCGGGAGATCGGCTCGCTGGCGCTGTGGCTCTGTGCACCGATCGCGCACAACGTCACGGGTACGGCGATCCCGATCGACGGCGGCTGGACGGCGCAATAGCGCGGTCGCCTGCGCGAACCGGTCTGCTCGTTCGCGCCACTTTCGCTGCGGTGGCGTGACGCCTAGCCTCCCGCGTCACCCCCCGCCCCGGAGCCCCTCCCTCATGAAGATCACCGCCATCCGCGACATCGTCGCGCCCATCGCGTCGAACATCGCCAACGCCTACATCGACTTCTCGCTGATGACGGCCTCCGTCGTGGCGGTCGAGACGGACGTGGTGGTGGAGGGGCGGCGGGTCGTGGGGTTCGGGTTCAACTCGAACGGCCGCTATGCGCCTCGAGGCCTTCTGCGCGAACGCTTCATCCCCCGGCTGCTCGAGGCGGCGCCCGAGGCCTACCAGGACGATGACGGCTTCCTCGATCCGCACAAGGCCTGGGACCTGATGATGAAGAACGAGAAGCCGGGCGGGCACGGGGAGCGCTCGGTGGCGGTGGGCGTGCTCGACATGGCCTTGTGGGACGCCCTCGCCAAGGCGCATCGGATGCCGCTGTGGCGGCTGCTCGCGGACCGCTACAACGGGGGCCGCGCGGACGAGACCGCCTGGGTCTACGCCGCGGGGGGCTACTACTATCCCGGCAAGGGCACGGCCGAGCTGAAGGACGAGATGCGCTCCTATCTCGACCGGGGCTATTCCACCGTGAAGATGAAGGTCGGCCTCGTGCCGCTGGCGGAGGACGTGGCCCGTATCGAGGCGGTGCTCGACGTGCTCGGGGGCGACGGGTCGAAGCTCGCCGTCGACGTCAACGGCCGCTTCTCGCTGGAGGAGGCGATCGCCTTCGGGCACGCCGTCGCACCCTACGGCCTGCGCTGGTACGAGGAGCCCCTCGACCCGCTCGACTACCTCGAGCACGCGGCGCTCGCGACCCTCTACGCGCCGACCCTGGCGACGGGCGAGAACCTGTTCTCGCACCAGGACGCGAGGAACCTGATCCGCCACGGCGGCCTGCGGCCCGACCGCGACATCCTGCAGTTCGACCCGGCGCTCTCCTATGGGCTCGTCGAATATCTGCGCACGCTCGACGTGCTCACCGCCCACGGCTGGTCGCGGCGGCGCTGCGTGCCCCACGGCGGGCACCAGTTCGCGCTCAACATCGCGGTCGGCCTCGGGCTCGGCGGCAACGAGAGCTATCCGGACGTCTTCGCCCCCTTCGGCGGCTTCGCCGACGGTACGCCGGTTGCGGACAGCCGCATCGCCATGCCGGACGTGCCGGGCGTCGGCTTCGAGGCGAAGGGTGCATTGTGGGCGGTGATGGAGCCGCTCGCGGGGTAGGAGGGTCGGGCGTCGCGGAGATGGATGGCAACCGGCCGGTCGGCGCACGAGCCGCGCCGCCGACGTCGGGCGATCGGGAGCTCCCCTCTCCGCGACGGAGAGGGGAACGCGTCGTGCGTGCCGTCGGATGACGGGAGCGCCCGGGCAGCCGGTTAATCCGATGTCTAATGTGAAATCTATCAAAACGCATTCGTGATCGGCATTACCCTTTATCCCCGTGCGTGAATGCGTTATTTCCTCCGGGTACACGAGGAGATCCGCCATGTCGAAGGTCCACGTCATCCACGAGAACGACGCCTGGGTCGTGCCGCTGCGCGAGGCCTTCGCCGAGCTCGGTACGCCGACCGAGGAGTGGTTCCTCGATCGTGGCGTGCTCGACCTGCGCGCGGCGCCGCCGCAGGGCGTGTTCTACAATCGCATGAGCGCCTCCTCGCACACCCGCGGCCATCGCTATGCCGCTGAATACACCGCCGCCGTGCTCGCCTGGCTCGAGCGCCACGGCCGCACGGTGGTCAACGACAGCCGCGCGCTGCGGCTCGAGGTCTCGAAGGTCGCGCAATACGAGGCGCTCGCCGCGCACGGCGTCGCGACGCCGGACACGCTCGCCGTCGTCGGGCGCGAGGACATCGCGGGCGCGGCCGAGCGGCTCGGCTTTCCCCTCATCCTGAAGCACAATCGTGGTGGCAAGGGGCTCGGCGTGCGGCTGTTCCTCTCGGCGGCGGCGCTGGCCGAGCACCTCGCGTCGGACGAGTTCGAGGAGCCGCTCGACGGCATCACGCTGGTGCAGCGCTATGTGCAGGCGCCGGCACCCTTCGTCACGCGGCTCGAGTTCGTCGGCGGGCGCTTCCTCTACGCGGTGCGGGTCGACACGTCGGAGGGCTTCGAGCTCTGCCCGGCGGACGCCTGCGCGATCGACGTCCCCCGCGAGAGCGCCGCCGCCGGCGACGCCGCCTGTCCCGCGGCGGCGCCGGCGGACAAGTTCACGGTCGTGCCGGGCTACGAGAACCCGGACATCCCCGCGCTCGAGCGCATGCTCGCCGACAACGGCATCGGGATCGCGGGCATCGAGGTGATCGAGGACGCGGCGGGCCGGCGCTTCGCCTACGACGTGAACACCAACACGAACTACAATCCCCAGGCAGAGGCGAAGGCCGGCGTCTCCGGCATGCGCGCCATCGCCCGCCACCTCGACGGGCTGCTCGCCCGCCAGCGACGCGCGGCGGCGTGAGCGGTCCCCCGGGCGCTCAGCGATAGCGGCCGTGCCGCTGGAGGACCTCGATCTGGTAGCCGTCGGGGTCCGCGACGAAGAAGAAACGCGCCATCAGCGCGCCGTCGCGCTCGAAGGCCACGATTTTGCGCGGCGAAAGGCCGAGCGCCTCGAAGCGTGCGTGCTCGGCGTCGAGGTTGTCGACGCAGAAGGCGATGTGGCCGTACCCGTCGCCGAGCTGGTAGGGCTGGGTGCGGCCGTGGTTGATCGTCAGCTCGACCTCGAAGTCGGCGTCCCCGTTGCGCAGGTAGACGAGCGTGAAGTCGTCGAAGGCGAAGCGGTCCGCGACCTCGAGCCCGAACGCCTGGCCGTAGAAATCCACTGAGCGTGCCTCGTCCAGCACGCGGATCATCGCGTGTATCGCCTTCGCCATAGTGTTCCTCCACGCCGCGGTCCGGTCGCCGTGCCGGGAGAGAACCGCCGCGTGTCCGCTGCCGCCATGCGTCGCGAGGTCGCGCGCCGGCGCTCGAAGCCGTCGAACCGCAGCGCCGCACGCGGCGTTCATCCCGCTCGCCGACGAGACGGGAGGAGCGGTATCGGGACATGGAGCAGGACGTCGCGCTCGCCGTGGTCGTTCTGGTGGCCGGGGGGGTGGCGGCGCAATGGCTCGCCTTCCGCTTCGCGCTGCCGGCGATCGTGCTCCTCTTCGCCGCCGGGTTGGCCGTCGGGCCCGGTCTCGGGCTGATCGACCCGTCCGAGGCGATGGGGCACAACCTCCACGCCTTCGTCGGGCTCGCCGTCGCGCTGATCGTCTTCGAGGGCGGGCTCGCGCTCAACCTCAAGGAGCTGCGCGCCGCGGGGCAGGGGGTGATCCGCCTCACCGTCGTGGCGTTGCCGCTGAACTGGATCCTCGGGGCGCTCGCGGCACGCTTCGTCGGTGGGCTGGACTGGGGACCGTCGATCCTGTTCGGGGCGATCATGGTCGTCACCGGCCCCACCGTGATCCTGCCGCTGCTGCGCCAGGCCCGGCTGCAGCGCCGTTCGGCGTCCTTCCTGAAGTGGGAGGCCATCGTCAACGATCCCGTCGGCGCAATCCTCGCCGCGGCGGTGCTGGAGCTGCTGCTCCTCGTGCGCTGGGGCGACGACGAGGCGTTCGTCGAGGTCGCGCTGCGGCTCGGCCTCGGGCTCGGGCTCGGCGTCGCGCTGGGTGTCGGGGCCGCCTTCCTGGTGCGCCGCCTCTTCGTCGCCGACCTCACGCCCGAGATCCTGAAGACGCCGATGCTGCTGGCGCTGGCGCTCAGCGTCTATGCCATCGCCAACATCGCGATCAGCGAGGCGGGCCTCGTCGCGGCGACCGTGTTCGGCGTGACGCTCGCCAACATCGAGGTGCCGGGCCTCTCCGAGCTCAAGCGGTTCAAGGAAGGGCTCGTCGTCCTCATCGTCTCCACGCTGTTCATCGTGCTCGTCGCCGATCTCGACACGGAGGTCCTGCGGGCGCTGTCCTGGCCGATCGCCGGCCTCACGCTCGCCATGCTGCTCCTCGTGCGACCGCTCGCCATCGCGCTCGCGACGCTCGGCAGCGACCTGGACTGGCGCGAGCGGGTGCTCGTCGGCGCGATCGCGCCGCGCGGCATCGTCGCGGCCGCGGTCGCCGGGCTCGCCGGCCTGCGCCTCGCCGAGGTCGGCTACGTCGAGGCGGCCGTGATCGAGCCGATGGTGTTCGCGGTGATCGCGGCGACCGTCGTCCTGCACGGCTTCTCCCTGCCGCCGCTGGCGCGGGCACTCGGCCTCTCCGCCGGGGACGAGCCGGCGGTGGCGATGGTCGGCGCCTCGCCCTGGGCCGTCGACCTGTCGCGGGCGCTGAAGGAGGCCGGCGTGCGCGTCGTGCTGCTCGACACGTTCGGCGGCGCGACGCGCCGGGCCCGGCGCGCGGGCCTCTCCGCCATCCAGACGCAGATCCTCTCCGAGGAGGCCGAGGAGCGGCTGGCGGAGAGCCCGATCGACTATGCCCTCGTCGCCACCAAGGACGACGTCTACAACGCCCTGGTCTGCGCGCGGCTCGGCCCCGACCTCGGGCGCGAGCGGGTCTACCAGCTCCCCGCCGCCGGCAGCCTCGACCTCGCCCACGAGCTCGACCGGGACTGGCGCGGCAAGCTCTTCGGCCGCATGCCGTTCGCAGAGTACGAGCGCCGCTACGCCGAAGGCTGGCGCTTCGCCGTCGAGCGGGCCGACCGCGCACTGGCGCCGGAGACCGACGAGGCCGGGCTCGTCTTCGTGCGCGGCGGCAAGGTCGTGTTCGAGAGCCGCGAGGAGCGGGACGGTTCGGGCCTCGAGCGCGGGATCGCCGTGGTCTTCCTGCCGCCCGAGCGGGTGGAAGGCCCGGTGCGGGCGGAGGGCGTCACTCCGGAAGCGTCGCGGTGATGGCAATCGAGGCGTACCAGGCGGAGAGGTCGTCGATGTCGGCGTCGGAGAGGGTGGCGGCGATGATCGACATGATCTCGTGCTGCCGCTTGCCGGAGCGGAAAGCACGCAGCTGGGACTGGAGATAGATGAAGTTCTCCCCCGCGATATGCGGGGCGGTCGGAATACGCGCGATGCCGTCGATGCCGTGGCAGGTCCGGCACTGGCCGGCCTTGGTGCGGCCGGCCTGCGGATCGCCCGCGACCGGCTGGGCCGCGGCGGAGGCGCTGAGCGCGCACGCGGCGAGCGCCGCGACGAGGACGCGGGACATGGGACCTCACAGGAAAGAGGGGGGACGCCGCCGGCCGTGTCGGGGGCCGACGGCGGGACGCCTCACTGCGCCGCGGGCGCGTAGGAGATGCGGTAGAGCGCGCCGACGAGATCGTCGGAGACGAGGAGCGATCCGTCGCGCAGCTGGGCGACGTCGACCGGCCTGCCGAGATACTCGCCGTTCTCGTCGATCCAGCCCTCCGCGAAGGGCTGGGTCACGGCGTTCCCCTCCTCGTCGATGAAGGTCACCATCACCCGCGCGCCGACCGGGGTCGTGCGGTTCCAGGACCCGTGCTGGGCCGAGAAGATGGCGTTGCGGTAGCGCTCGGGAAACATGTTCCCGGTGTAGAAGGTCATGCCGAGATCGGCGGCGTGGGCGATGGTCTCGACCACCGGGAAGATCACGTCTTCAGGCACCTCGGAGCCCATCCACTCGTTCGTGCGCACGTCGCCGCCGCCGTACCAGGGAAAGCCGAAGTTCTGCCCGGCCGCGGTCTGGCGGTTGATCTCGCCGGGCGGGATGTCGTCGCCCATCCCGTCCACCTGGTTGTCGGTGAACCAGAGCTCGCCGGTCTCCGGATGGAAGGCGTGGCCGACCGAGTTGCGGATGCCGGTCGTGTAGACCTCGCGGCCGCTGCCGTCCTGGTTCATGCGGATCATGCCGCCGATGCCGGTTTCGAGGTAGAGCTCGTGCTTCTCCTCTGCATAGACGTTGAAGGGCTGGCCGAGCGAGATGTAGATCTTGCCGTCCGGGCCGATCCTGCAGACGCGTGCGGAGTGGTTGAAGCTCTCCTCCTCCGGCGGGATCAGCTCGCCCTGCTTCACGACGTTGAAGGCCGCCACGTCCGGGCTCTCGTAGAAGAACTCGGCGGCGGGGAAGACGAGCACGCGGTTGCGCTCGGCGATGTAGAGCATGCCGTCCGGCGAGAAGCAGGGGCCGTTGGGGATGTCGAAGGCGAGCGGGGGCGCGAAGCGCTTCACCTCGTCGGCGATGCGATCCTTGTCGCGGTCTGTCACCGCCCAGACGTCCGTCTTGCGTGTCCCGACGAAGGTGACGACGCCCTGCGGGCCGACGGCGATGTGGCGTGCGTCCGGCACGATCGCATAGAGCGAGATCTCGAATCCGTCCGGCAGCTCGATGTTCTCGAGCACGGCACGGATGTTGTCGGCCCGCGTTCCGCCCTGATCCACATAGGTGAATTCGGTCGTGCCGGTCGGCTTGAAGCTGCTCAGACGCTCGAGTGCGTCGCTCGGCGGTGACGCCTGCGCATGCGCCGCGAGCGGCGCGAGCAAAGCGGTGCCGGCGACGAGACAGGCTTTGATGTGCCTCATCGTGTCCTCCTCGGATGCTGTTTCCCGCATGCGGCGCCGGGCTTCTACTGGACCGGTCAGCACCATGCGCGCAGATCCTACCGCGAGAAGCTGGTTTCCGCCAAGCTCGCAAATGCCGCGCATCCATGTGCGCGTGCGCGAGCACTGCCGAACATCTTCATGGAACGCGGGAAAGCTTGAGATGCACTGCACAAGTTCTTTTGCGGTGCACACTCACCGTGGCGCGCCTCCGCCGCTCACCGACGCGCGATGGCGTGGAAGAACGTCCCGCTGACGCGCCCCACCCGGTGCCCCGCCGGGCCGAGGTCGGTGCCTTCCGCGTCGACGAGGTCCGCGAAGGCGACCTCGCGGGCCTCCTCGCGCGCTGTCACCGCGGCGTAGTGGAACTCGTGCCCGACGAGGCGCGCGCCGACGGGGCCCAGTGGGCCGTCGTGGATCAGGGTCGCGATCCGGTAGCCCAGGTTGAACTTGCGCTTGGCGAAGCTCGTCTCGACGGGCAGGAGCCCGAGCATCGGATGCGTGACGCCGTCCGCGTCGGTGAGCGCCCGGCCGAGCGCCATGTAGCCGCCGCACTCGCCGTGGACCGGGCGCGTCTGCGCGAACGCGCGCAGGCCCGCGCGGAAGCGCTCGGCACCGGCGAGGCGTCCCGCGTGCAGCTCGGGATATCCGCCCGGCAGCCAGCAGACGTCGCACTCCACAGGCGGCGGCTCGTCCGCGAGCGGCGAGAACGGCACGATCTCGGCGCCGGCGGCGCGCCAGGCGGCGAGGTGGTGCGGGTAGACGAAGGAGAAGGCGGCGTCGCGCGCGAGCGCGATGCGCTGTCCCGGCGGGGGTAGCGCGGCGCGGTCGTCCGCCTCTGCGAGGCCGCGGGTCGGGAGGGCGGCGGCGAGGACCGCGTCGAGGTCGACGCTGCGTTCGATCGTGTCCGCCAGCGCGTCGAGCCGCGCCGCGAGGTCCGCGGTCTCGCTCGCCTGGACGAGACCGAGATGGCGCTCGGGCAAAGCGAGGCCGGCGTCGCGGGCGAGCGCACCCAGCACCGGCATGCCGATACGCGAGAGGCCGTCCTCGACGAGGCGGCGATGGCGGGGGCTGGCGACCTGGTTCAGGATCACGCCGGCGATCGCGATGCGCGGGTCGAGCCGGGCGCAGCCGAGGGCGGTCGCGGCGGCGGACTGGGCGTGGCCGGAGACGTCGAGCACGAGCACGACCGGCCAGCCGAGGAGCGCCGCGAGGTCCGCGCTGGCGCCGGTGCGACCGGTCTCCCCGCGCACGCCGTCGAACAGGCCCATCGAGCCTTCCGCCACGACGAGGTCCGCGCCGGCGAGTGCCTTGGCCGCGATCGCCGCCATCGTGGCGTCGGCCATGGCGAAGCTGTCGAGGTTGACGCTGGGTGCTCCGGTCGCGGCTGCGTGGAAGGCGGGGTCGATGTAGTCCGGCCCGTTCTTGACGCCGCGCACGGCGAGCCCGCGGCGCGACAGCGCCCGCTGCAGCCCGAGGGTCACGGTCGTCTTGCCCGAGCCCGAGCGCGGGGCGGCGACGAGGAGGCCGCGGGGCGCGATCATCCCGTCGCCGCCGCGCGGAAGGCCTGCACGTGCCCGGCGATCGCCTGCCGGAAGGCCGCGATCGCGCCGATGGCGACGATCGCCGGGGAAGCGATGGCGCCGGTCTCGGCGAGGGAGGGCAGTTGCGCGAGCGGCGCCTCGAGCAGGGTCTCCCGCGGCGTCGTCGCGCCGTGGACGACGATGGTCGGCGTCGCGCCCGACAGCCCGCCGCGGATCAGCGCCTGCGCGATCGGGCCGAGATTGGCCACCGCCATGTAGAGCACGATTGGCACGCCAGCGCGGGCGAGCGCGCCCCAGTCGACGCTCTCGTCGTCCGTGGCGCAATGACCCGTGGCGAGGATCACCGCGTGGTTGGTGTCGCGGGTCGTCGCGGGAACGCCGTGCTGGGCCAGCGCCGCGAGGCCCGAGGAGACGCCGGGCACGATCCGGAACGCGATGCCCGCCTGTGCCAGCGCCAGCGCCTCCTCCCCGCCGCGGCCGAACACGAACGGGTCGCCCCCTTTCAGGCGCAGGACTCGCTTGCCGGTGCGGGCGAGCGCGATCAGGCGCTCGCAGATCGCGTCCTGCCGGGCCGAGGGACGCCCGCCGCGCTTGCCCGCGTATTCGAGCACCGCGTCGGAATTCGCCAGCGACAGCACCCCCTCGCCGATGAGCGCGTCGTGCACCACGACGTCGGCCTGGGCGAGCGCGTTCAGCGCATGCACCGTCAGGAGCCCGGGGTCGCCCGGGCCGGCGCCGACGAGCCACACGGTGCCCGGCGCGAAGGCGGGCGAGAGGCGCGAAAGGTCGGTCATGCGAGCCTCCGGTCTGGACCAGTGCGATTTGCGCGGTGAAGTCCCGCGGCGCTTCGTGTACAGGACCGCGCATGAGCGATCCATCCCGCGAGACGGGCGAGCCCCCCGCGGCGAGCCCCTCGGATCCCGACGTCGCGCTCGGCGCGGCGCCCGCGGGCCCGCTGCGCCGCGGCTGGACGACGGGCGCCTGCGCCACCGCTGCCGCGCGGGCGGCCTTCGTCGCCCTGCGCACCGGCGCCTTCCCGGACCCCGTCGAGATCGTGCTGCCGAACGGCCAGCGCCCGGCCTTCGCGCTGGCGCGGCACGAGACGGGGGAGGGCGTCGCCACCGCCGGCGTGATCAAGGACGCCGGCGACGATCCCGACGTCACCCACGGCGTCGAGGTGCGCGTGTGCCTGCGGCCCGGCCTGCCTGGGAGCGGCGTCGCCTTCCGGGCGGGGGCGGGCGTCGGCACGGTGACCCGCGCCGGCCTGCCGATCCCGCCGGGGGAGCCGGCGATCAACCCGATGCCGCGGCAGATGATCCGCGGCAACCTCGCCGAGGCCGCCGCCGCGCTGGGGGAGGGGCCGCCGGACGTCGTCGTCGAGATCGCCATTCCCGGCGGTGAGACGATCGCGCTGAAGACGCTCAACCCGCGGCTCGGCGTGATCGGCGGGCTCTCCGTGCTCGGCACGACGGGGATCGTGGTGCCCTATTCCTGCGCGGCCTGGATCCACTCGATCCACCGGGGGGTCGACGTCGCCCGCGCCGGCGGGCTCGTCCATGTGGCCGGGGCGACGGGCTCGACCTCCGAGGAGGCGGTCCGGCGCCTGCACGGGCTTCCCGAGCAGGCGCTGATCGACATGGGCGATTTCGCCGGGGGCATGCTGAAGTACCTCCGCAAGAACCCCGTCCCGCAGGTCACGGTCGCCGGCGGCATCGCCAAGATGGCGAAGCTCGGCCAGGGCATGCTCGACCTGCATTCCCGCGCCGGGCCGGTCGACATGGCGTGGCTGGCAGAGCGCCTGGCGGAGGCCGGCGCCGTCGACGCGGACATCGCTCGGGCGCGGGACGCGAACACCGCACTCGAGGTGCTGCACATGGCGCAGGCGCTCGGCCTGCCGCTCGGCGACGTGGTCGCCGGCCACGCCTGGCGCACCGCGGCGAAGGCCCTGCGCGGCGCGCCGATCGCGCTCGAGATCGCCGTGTTCGACAGGAATGGCGCCCTCGTCGGACGCATGCCGTTCCACCCGGCCGTCTAGCGCGCCCCCGGACCCTCCCCGTAGGGGAGGGAGGCGGCCGCAGGCCGACGGCGGTTGGGCGGCGGCGGGGAGCGCGCGACGCCCATTAGCACCCACAGGCCCTCGGTGGAGGCGGCGCGCCGACACGGAGAGGCGGAGAGGCGGCCTCGCCTCGACGGGGCACGGCAGTCCACGCGCACCCGCCCGGCCCGGCGGCGCCCGGCG
>JBNPEA010000135.1:0-10565 GCA_051117315.1 Salinarimonas sp.
CCGCTCTGAAGCGGCGGCCGCGAAGGGTGTTGCGCAGGATGATGAACGGCGCCGAGAAGGCGAGCATCGGCAGGCTCGCCAGCGCCAGCACGCCGCCGCGCTCCAGCAGCGAGAAGCTGGCGCGGCGATGGGTCACCAGCTCGAAGGCGCTCGCGAGCAGGCCCGCGAAGGCGAACCCCACGACGAGCGCGTGCAGGCTGGACACGGTCCACGGTTCGAGGCTCATCGGCTCCTCCGGCGGCACGGCCCCTCCCGAGCCGGCACGGCGATCCTGCCCGAGCCTTTACCGATCGTTAAGCACGAATGGCGAAAAGGGTTAACGTCGCCACCGTCGATGGAGAGCCCGCGATGCGAGCCGCAGCCGCCCCCGCCTCCCCCGTCCGCTGGCGCGGCATCGGCCTGCCCGCGGCCTGCCTCGCGCTCGCCCTGTCCGCCGCGCTGCTGGCGCTGGCGCTGTGGTCTCGCACGCTGATCGCGCGCGAGGCGCCGGCACCGGACGCCGCGGTCACGCTGTCGCTGGCCGACCGCCCGCTGGTGGTGCCCCGCTCCTGGCTGATCGGCCCGCACGCCCCCGGGGCCGTGGAGCGGGTGGCGCTCGAGGCCCCGCTCGGCGCGCTGGTCGGGGCGCACCTGGGCATCGCCGCCGCCGCGCCGGGCGCGACGATCGGCATCACGCTCGTCCCCGCCGACGACGCGCCGGCCCCCTCCGACCGGCCGGCCCAGCTCTACAACCGCTTCCTGGAGCCGGGAGCGGAGGCGACGCGCGAGGGGCTCATCCGCCGCGTCTTCGCCGCGGGCTCCCCCTACGAGGGCGAGACGCTCCACCTCGCGCCGCCGCAGGGCCGCGCCTTCGCCGCGCGCTGCCTGGAAGGTCCGGCCGCCGTGGGCGTGCGCCTGCCCTGCCTCGCCGAGATCCGCCGCGGCGGGCTCGACGCCCAGGTGCGCCTGCCGCCGGCGGCGCTGGCGGACTGGCCGCGGATCGTCGCCGCCGTCGAGCGGCTCGCGCTCGCTCCCGGCCGAGAGACCTCGGCTCAGTAGAGCCGGCCGCCCACGGGCACGTCCTTCGACGGCTCGATCAGCACCACCTCGCCGTCGGCGTCCGGCACGCCGAGCGTGAGCACCTGCGACATGAACTTGCCGATCTGCCGCGGCGGGAAGTTGACGACGGCGAGCACAAGCCGGCCCTCGAGCTCCTCGAGCCGATAATTGCGCGTGATCTGCGCCGAGGAGCGGCGCGTGCCGATCTGCGGCCCGAAGTCGATCGTGAGCTTGTAGGCGGGCTTGCGCGCCTCGGGGAACGGCTCGGCGGCGACGATGCGGCCGACGCGGACGTCCACCGCGAGGAAGTCGTCGAAGGTGATCTGCGGCGTGTCCATGGGCGGAAGGCTCCGGGGATTTGGTCCCCTCCCGCCTAGCGCGGAACGCGCCGCCCGTCACCCGCTCCTCCCCCGTCGGCGGAGGTGGATCGGCGCCGGAGGCGACGAGACGGAGGGGGCGTCGAACGCGCCACCCTCGGCACGACGGAACCCCGCCGCAGATCCGCACCGCGGATCGTCCCCGCCCCACTGGGGCGGGGCGACGCGCTCACTCCGCGGCGTGCTGGGCGTGGAGGCCCTCGCCGCGGGCGACGATCTTGTTGAGCGCGGCGAGGTAGGCCTTGGCGGAGGCGACCAGCGTATCCGGGTCGGCGCCGCGGCCGGTGACGGTTCGGCCGCCGGAATTGAGCCTCACCGACACCTCGGCCTGGGCGTCCGTGCCCTCGGTCACCGCGTGGACCTGGTAGAGCTCGAGCGTCGCCTCGTGGGGCGCGAGCGCGTGGATGCAGTTGAAGACGGCGTCCACAGGTCCATTGCCGTCGGCCTCCTCGGTGACGACGCGGCCCTCCATCTCGAGCTTCAGCGTCGCGCGCTGCGGCCCGCGGGTGCCGGCGATGACCGAGAGCGAGACGAGCTTGATGCGGTCGTGCGCCGTGGCCAGCCGCTCGTCGACCAGCGCCTCGATGTCCTCGTCGTAGACGTGCTTCTTGCGGTCGGCCAGCGCCTTGAAGCGGTCGAAGGCGTCCTGCAGCTCGTTGTCGGAGAGCTTGTAGCCGAGCTCCGCCAGCTTGGTGCGGAAGGCGTTGCGGCCCGAATGCTTGCCCATGACGAGCGAGGTCTTGGTGACGCCCACGCTCTCGGGGGTCATGATCTCGTAGGTCTGGGTGTGCTTGAGCATGCCGTCCTGGTGGATGCCGCTCTCGTGGGCGAAGGCGTTGCGGCCGACGATGGCCTTGTTGTACTGCACCGGGAACGAGGTCGCGTTGGCGACGACCTTGGAGGCGCGGGTGAGCATCGTCGAGTCGATGCCGGTGTCCCAGGGAAAGACGTCGGCGCGGGTCTTCATCGCCATGACGATCTCCTCGAGCGCCGCGTTGCCGGCGCGCTCGCCGATACCGTTGATCGTGCATTCGATCTGCCGCGCGCCGCCGACGACGCCGGCGAGCGTGTTCGCCACCGCCATGCCGAGGTCGTTGTGGCAATGGACCGAGAAGATCGCCTTGTCCGAATTCGGGACGCGGGCGCGTACCGTCTCGAACAGCACGCGGTACTCGTCCGGCGTGGTGTAGCCCACCGTGTCGGGGATGTTGATCGTCGTCGCGCCGGCGTTGATCGCCGCCTCGACGCAGCGGCACAGGAAGTCCAGCTCCGTGCGCGTGCCGTCCTCGGCCGACCACTCCACGTCCTCGACGAGGTTGCGCGCGCGGGTCACCTGGTCGACGACGAGCGCCAGCACCGCGTCAGGCTCCTTCTGGAGCTTGTACTTCATGTGGACGGGCGAGGTGGAGATGAAGGTGTGGATGCGCGGGCGCACCGCGTGGCGCACCGCCTCGCCGGCGCGCTCGATGTCCCGCGGGGCGGCGCGGGCGAGGCCCGCCACCGTGGCGCGCTTCACGCGCCGGGCGATCTCGGAGACGGCCTCGAAGTCTCCGATCGAGGCGATGGGGAAGCCCGCCTCGATGATGTCGACGCCCATGGCGTCGAGCAGCTCGGCGATCTCGAGCTTCTCCTCGAGGGTCATGGTGGCGCCGGGGCACTGCTCGCCGTCGCGCAGGGTGGTGTCGAAGATCAGGACGCGGTTCTGGTCGGTGGACATGATCGTCTGCTTCCTATCGGGATCGTGCATACGGCGCACCCGTGTGTGGGGCGCCGGCTCGGGTCTCGATCTCCCCTGAAGGCCCAGGCGCGCGCCCGGACGGCCCTCAGGGGCTGATAAGGAGCAGGAGGCCGAGCGCGAGGGGAGCCGCAAGCGGACGCACGGAGGGACGCGCGAGCGCACGCGCGCCGACAGCCGGCGCGGCGATGGTGCTGCAGCTGTTGGAGCCGGCCGGGGCCAAGGCTCTCTCCTCGTTCGATCCGCGTCAGTCCGATCCGCGCCACGTCGCGCGGCGGATATTCCCTTGTACAGCCGCGCGGTCCCCGGGGCAAGCCCGCGAGGCTTACCGAAACGTTAACCCTGGCGGGACGAATTCGAGTCGAATCCTCCCGATCCCGTTCACTCTCGCCCGATTCCTGCTCCGTGCCGCGCGAGAGCCTATGGCTCGTGCCGAAACAAGCCGGACCGTACCGCCATGGAACACGCCCCGATCTTCACCGACTGGACCGATGAGACGAGCCGCGGCTTCGGCCGCGAGGTCCTGCACCTGCGCCATTCGCTGGCGCAGTCCGACCTGTTCGGAGACGACGCGCTGGCACGCCTGATCGAGAAGGCGCCGCGCCACCTGTATCACGTCTGCACCATGTCGCGGACGGGCCACGACGCCCGCGCCTGGCGCGACGGCGACATCGACGGCCTCTCGGGCAGCGACGTGCTCGACGCGGTGAAGCGCGGGCACCTGTGGGTGCACGTGCAGAAGCTGCCGGAGATCGACCCCGCCTACGGCGAGCTGCTCGACCGGATCTTCGCGGAGATCGAGGGCCGGGTGCCCGGCCTCGAGACCTTCAAGCGGCAGATCACCTTCCTGATCTCCTCGCCCAAGGCGCGGGTCTACTATCATTGCGACGTGCCCGGCCAGTCGCTGTGGCAGCTGCGCGGCATGAAGCGCGTCTACGTCTACCCGAACACGCCCCCGTTCCTGCAGCCGGAGACGATGGAGCGGATCATCCTCGGCGAGCAGCAGGAGGACGTTCATTACGAGCCCTGGTTCGACGAGCACGCGACCATCATCGACCTCAAGCCGGGCGAGATGCTCACCTGGCCGCTGAACGCGCCGCACCGCATCGAGAACCACGACGTCGTCAACCTCTCGCTGACGACGGAGCACTGGACGCGGGAGATCCGCAACAGCTACGCGGTCCACTACGCCAACCGCCTGCTGCGCCGGAACCTCGGCGTGGCCTCGCTCGGCCGAGAGGCCCGCGGCGTCTCGCTCTACGGCAAGATGGGGCTCGCCGCCCTGCACAAGTACGGGCGGCCGAAGACGACGGGCGGCGTGCGCAGCTACACTGTCGACTTCAGGGTCGATCCGCAGGCGGCGCTCGGCTACCGCGACATCCCCGCCTACCAGATCGCCAAGTGACCATGGCGGCCGGAGCGCACACCTTCGGTGACACCGTCGCCGGCGCCGGGGCTCCGGTCCCGGCGGCGGTGCTGGCGCAGACCGTCGAGACGGCCTCGGACCTCGAGGCCCTGCGGGCGGAGTGGGAGGCGCTGTGGGAGCGGGCCGACGGCAGCCCGTTCCAGTCGCACGCCTTCGTGCGCATCTGGGCCGCGCACTTCGCGAGGGGCGGCTGCCGGCTGCGCATCCTCGTCCTGCGGGACGGGGCTGGCACCGTGCGCGCGATCGCGCCCTTCGTGATCGGGCGCACGCCGCTGGGGCGCATCGCCGAGTTCGCCGGGGCGCCGCTCGCCCAGACCGGCGACGTCCTGCTCGATCCCTGGGCGGACGCGGCGGCGCTCGGCGCGGCGCTGCGGGCGGAGCTGCGCCGCTGGCGCGACGTGCGGGGCCTGCGGCTCGATCGCGTGCGCGACGACGCGGCCGTGCACCGCCTGCTCGACCTCTCGCGCAGCACCGTCGGCCCCGCACGGGAAGCGCCTCTCGTCGCGCTCGGCGGGCGGACGCCGCCCGAGCCGGAGAGCCGCAGCCTGAGCAAGAACATGCGCAAGCGCGGCGCGAAGCTCGCCGCCGCGGGCGCCGTGGGCTTTCTCGCGCACGAGCCCGGCGAGGCCGCCAGGGCGCTGACCGCCGTCGCGCTCGGCTGGAAGCGCGGCTGGCTCGCGCAGAGCGGGCGCGCGAGCCGCGCCTTCGCCGATCCACGCATGGAGGAGACCCTGCTCGCCCTCGTGAGTCCGGGCGGCGATCCGGCGGCGCGCGTCTATGCGCTCACGCTCGACGGCACGCCGATCGCGATCGAGGTCGCCTTCCGCTGCGGCGCAACGCTCGTCTCCTATCTCGGCGCCGCCGATCCCGCTTTCGCATCCTATGGGCCGGGGCATCTTCTGATGGCTCGCACGCTCGCTGAGGCCGGCGCGGCGGGGGTCGCGCGCTACGACCTGCTCGCTCCGGCGGACGAGTACAAGCTGCAATGGAGCGCGCGGCGGATCGAGGAGCGCGACCACATCCTCCCCCGCGGCGTCCGTGGCGCCGTGGCGCTCGCGGTCCTGCCGCGGCTGCGCCTCGCGGCGAAGGCGCTGTTCCGCCGGCTGCCGGGACGCTGGCGCAAGTGGATCGCGGGTCGCGTCCTGATCGGCTAGGCTGTCGCACGATTCGATCGCCGAGCGATCGCCGAGACCGGAGAGCCGCCGCCTTGCCCGACCCGACCGCACCCATCCGCCGCCCTCTGCGGGTCCTCGCCCTCGCCTTCGCGTTCACCTTGGCCGCGATCGGCCTCGCCGCCTGCACCCAGACAGGCGCGCCCACCACGTCGGGCGGTCCGCCGGCGCGGGCGGCGAGCCTCGACCTGCCCGGCTCGTCGGCCTGCGCGCAGGAGATCCGCACGTTCCGTGCCCTGCTCGACCGCGACATCGAGACGGGCTTCGTCGGCGCGAGCGTCTACCGCGACGCCACGCGCGACCTCGCCGGGCCGGCGGAGGCCTGCCGCGCGGGGAACGACGCCGCCGCGCGCGCCGCGCTGCGCGCCGTCAAGACGCGCTACGGCTATCCCGCCTGAGCGGAGCCCGACGCGCCGGCGGCGCGCGCCAGGAACACCTCCATGAAGCGCGGCGTGCGGGCGGGATCGAGCACGCCGGGACCGCGGACCACGTGCACGTCGGCGAGCTCCGGGTCCGGATCGGCGGCGATCGTGGCGCGCACCTCCGAGGCGAGGCTCTCGGCGTCGTCGTCCGTCTCCAGGTGGCGCAGGAGCGCCATCGTGCCGCCGTCGCGCACCACCGTCCAGCCGGTGGCGCGCACGCGGGCGGGCGCGATGCCGGTCTCCTCCTCGAGCTCGCGCAGCGCCGAGGCCCCGAGGTCGACGCTGCCGTCGGGACGTACGTCCTCCATGTCCGGCGTCCCGCCGGGGAAGTAGAGGCGGCCGGCATTGGCCGTGTGCCGGCCCATCTCGCCCACGAGAAAGCCGCCGTCGCGCCCGCGCACGGCGGCGAGCGCGAAGGCGTTGAGCACCTCCTCGTCCGCGAAGCCGCCGCTCTTGGCCCAGAGCAGCGTGGCGTAGTCGACCGGGAACCAGGTGCCGCGCAGGATGTCGCCCGCGACGACGACGTCGCGCGCCATCAGCACCCGGCCGTTGAACAGCCGCGGCTGCGCTGCGAGACGCTGCGCCCAATGCGCCGCGATCGCCGCGCCATGCGCCTCCGCCCGCTCCCACCGCCCGTGCGGATCGAAGCGCGCCTCGACGCGGGAGACCGTGGCGCCGAAGGCGGTCGGCGTCATGCGTAGAGCTCGCCGCGCGCGATCACGACGGCGCCGCCGCCGATCTCGGCGGAGACGAGCGCGCCGCTCTCGATGACGAGCTGGAGCGAGATCACGCTCGGGCGCCCCATCTCCACACCCTGCTCGATCAGCACGTCGTGGCTGCCGTCCCCCATCGGCTCGTGCTGCATCAGCGCGCCGGCGAAGGCGGCGGCGGCGGAGCCGGTGGCCGGGTCCTCGAGGATGCCCGCGCCGAGCCCCGCGCCGACCATGCGCGCGCGGAAGGCGAGGCCCTCGCCCAGCGGCGCGCGGGTGTAGACGTAGGCCGCGGGGTGGGTGCTGTCGCCGAACACCGCATCGAATTGCGGGCTCGGCGCGATCCGCGCCAGCGCGTCCGCGGAGCGCACCGGCACGAGGTCGTACGGCACGCCGGCGGTGTGGCGGCTGGGCAGGTGACGGTCGAAGCCGATGTCCTGCGGGTCGAGGCCCAGCGCCATGGCGCAGTCGGCCGCAGTCCGGGTCTCGCCGAAGGGGACCGGCAGCTTCGGCAGCCGGAAGCGGGCGCGGCCGCGCCCGGGGCCCTCGATCTCGACGATGCAGGGCACGATCCCGACCTCCTCCTCGAGCCCGAAGGCCTGCGCGTCCGCACCGCCTTCGCCGTGCTCGAGCGCGAGCAGCACCGCCGAGCCCACCGTCGGGTGCCCGGCGAAGGGCAGCTCCAGCCGCGGCGTGAAGATGCGCACCCGCGCCCGATGGCGGGCGTCCTGCGGCGGCAGCAGGAACACCGTCTCCGAGAGGTTGAACTCGCGGGCGATGCGCTGCATCGCCGCGCCGTCGAGGCCCTCGGCCTCGATCACGACGGCCAGCGGGTTGCCCTCGAGGGCGGTCTCGGTGAAGACGTCGAGGACGGCGTAGCGGCGGGACATGAGGGGCCTCTCTCTCTCTCGCGCGGGGCATCCGGGATGCGTGCCTCGTGTCGGCGGGTCTTGGATCAGCGCGGCGCGCGAGGCAAGTCGATCTCGACGACGACCGGGCAATGGTCGCTCGCCCGCGGCCGGTCCCAGCCGATGCGCGGATAGCGGTCCGCGCGGGTGGCGAGCCGGCCGATCGAGCGATCGGGATCGGCGGGGTCGAGGGGGACCCGGTAGGGAAGCCCCCGGCGCAGGATCTCGACCCGCGGCGCAGGGTTGGCCTCCGCGAGCGCGGGCGAGAGCAGGAGGACGTCGAGCTGCACGTGCCGCTCGTCCACGACGCGCCCCTCGGACGTCTCGCGGTGATAGTAGGTCCAGCGCTCCCCCGCCGGCAGCGAGAGCGCCGGGTCGACGGCGAAATCCTCCAGCAGCGGCTCGATGCCGCTGTCCGAGACGGCGACGATATTCCCTTGCGGCAGAACGGCATGCGTCGACGCGTTGAGATCGCCGGCGATGATCCAGCACGCGTCTCGCCAGCCGTCCCCGAAGCGGCGCTCGACGATGGCGCGGATCGCCCGCGCCTCGGCCCGCCGCAGAGCCGGGGAAGTGTCGCGGCGTCCCCAGCCGGTCGACTTCAGATGACAGATGAAGAGCGTCAGCGATGCCTCTTCGAAATCGAGAGAAACCTCGAGACAGTCGCGGTTGAAGACCTTGCAGCCCTCGGGAATGCCCATGCTCTCCAGCGCGGGATCGTGGACGCCGAGGTCGGCGAAGGTCGCATCCTTCCAGGAGCGCGCCCGCACCCGCGTCTCGTCGGGAAACAGGTCCTTGCGCGCGCAGAAGGCGACGTCGATGCCCCGAGGGTCGTTGCCCGGCTCGAGCCGCATGTGACCGTAGCGGATGTCGGAGACCGCGTGCACGTAGTTCGCCACGAAGGGCGCGAGCACGCCGAGCCCGTCGACCTCCTGCAGGCACAAAATGTCGGCGCGGGTCTCGGCGATGGCGAGCGCCGTCGCCTGGCGCTCGTCGTCCTCGAGGGCGACGGCGGTCGCCGCCTGGATGTGGGCGCGCATTGCGGGGTCGGCGAAGTCGAACAGCGACAACGCCGGCCCCGTCTGCGGCCGCGCCTTCGGGCCGTAGGCGTTGCGCGAGAGCAGGTTCTCGACGTTGAAGGTGGCGATCCGCAGCCGCATCGGGGCGTCACACCGGCTCGACCGGGAAGCGCCGCGTCGGGTTCACGAACTCGTCCTGGGCGGCGACGGTGAGGATCTCCCGCGAGCCGGCGTCCTGCGTGCGCTTGAGCAGGCCGAACACCGCCGCGCCGGCCTCCGCGAGCGCGGTCTCGGCCGAGCCGGAGCGGGCCCAGTGCACGAAGAACAGGGCGGCGATGGCGTCGCCCGCGCCGTTCACCGACACCGACAGCATCGGCGTGCGCAGCCGCCAGAAGCGTCCGCCCTCCCCCGCCAGCATGTCGATGCAGCCGTCCGGCGTGTCCTCCACGTGCAGCGAGGTGACGAGCACGACGCGCGGCCCGCGCGCCTGCACGGCGGCGACGGCGGCCTTCGCGTCCGCCAGCGTGCGGGTCTCGCGGCCGGCGAGGACGTCGAGCTCGAACTGGTGGGGGGGGACCACGTCGGCGGCGGGCACCGCGTGGTCGCGCATGAATTCCGGGATGCCTGGGCGCACGAAGACGCCGCGGCCGACGTCGCCGATGACGGGATCGCAGCAATACAGCGCGTCCGGGTTCGCCGTGCGCACGCGGGCGACCGCCGAGAGGATCGCCGTGCCGATGTCGGCCGAGCCCATGTAGCCCGACAGCACCCCGTCGCAGGTCGGCAGCACGCCCCGCTCGGCGATGCCGTCGACGAGTTCCTCGATCGCCGGCCCGTCGAAGACGCGGCCCTTCCAGGCGCCGTAGCCGGTGTGGTTGGAGAACTGCACCGTGTGGATCGGCCAGACCTCGCAGCCGAGCCGCTGCATCGGGAACACGGCCGAGGCGTTGCCGACGTGGCCGTAGGCGACGTGGGACTGGATCGACAGGATGTTCATGGCACGCTCCGGCAAGTCGATGGACCGCCATGATACGACGAGCCCACGGGGCGTGCACGCCCCGCGGGCTGCATGGCAGCCGTTCGTCGGGCGGCGACGATGGCGTCGACGCGCGATCGTGAGCTCGGCGTCGCCGCGGAGCCGCGAGGGGCGCCGCTCCTCCCCCGGACGCGAGAGGCCCCCGCCGTCCTCGCGGACGACGGGGGCCTCTCGTTGGCTGCTCAGGGCGACCTGGAAGGCCGCCGAGGGGAAGCGCTCAGTTCTTCGCCTTGTCGACCAGCGCCTTCTCCTTGATCCAGGGCATCATCTCGCGCAGGCGCGCGCCGACCTCCTCGATCGGGTGGGCGGCGTTGCGGGCGCGGATCGCCTTGAACGAGGTCTGGCCGACCTTGTTCTCGAGCATCCAGTCGCGGGTGAACTTGCCGGTCTGGATGTCGTCGAGCACGCGCTTCATCTCGGCCTTGGTCTCGGCGGTGATGATGCGCGGGCCGGTGACGTACTCTCCGTACTCCGCCGTGTTGGAGATCGAGTAGTTCATGTTGGCGACGCCGCCCTCGTACATGAGGTCGACGATCAGCTTCACCTCGTGCAGGCACTCGAAATAGGCCATCTCCGGGGAGTAGCCCGCCTCGGTCAGGGTCTCGAAGCCGGCGCGGATCAGCTCGACGAGGCCGCCGCAGAGCCCGACCTGCTCGCCGAACAGGTCGGTCCCGCACTCCTCCTGGAAGGTCGTCCCGATGATGCCGGCGCGCCCGCCGCCG
>JBNPEA010000127.1:0-48778 GCA_051117315.1 Salinarimonas sp.
CGCCCAGGGGGGCGCCGCGCCGGGCGGCGCCGCGCCGGAGACGGTGGCGCCCCAGACGCCGCCGCCCGTCGTCGCGCCGCGCCCGGGCCGGCCCGCCCCCGCGCCCAGGCGTGCGCCCGAGCCGCCCCCACCCTCCCCCACCCCCGGCCGCAGGAGCCTGATGGATCTCGCCCGCGCCGCGGCGAGCGGCGCGCCGGTGCTGCCCCAGCGCTCGCGGGCGACGCCGACGGTCGCGCCGGAGCCGCCGCCGCGCCGCGAGCCGCGCTTCGGACCGGAGCCCGCGGGGCAGGAGCTCGAGGCGCCGGAGCCGCGGATCGTGACCGACGACGCCCCTGCGTCTCCCACCGAGCCGATGCAGGAGCCGACCTCGCGCCTCGCGGCGGCGGCGCCGGAGGATGCGGCGGTGCTGTCCGACATGGCCCGTCAGCTGGAGGAGGCGCTCAAGCGGCCGCTGCCGCCCGGCGCGCGTCCGCGGCGTCCGGCCGAGCCCGAGACCGGCCCGGCCGAGCCGGCACTCGGGCCGCCCGCGCGGACCGCGCCGAGATCCGCCCCCGCGCGCGACGCCGGGGCCGAGTTCGACTTCGCCAGCCTGCTGCGTCGCCCCGCCGGCGAACGCGGTGCGGGCGCCGGCGCCCCCGCGCTGCCCCCGCCGCAGGACGGGACCTTGGCCGAGCGCGCCGCCTCCGCCGCCGCCCTCGCCGGCTTCGGCGCAGAGGAGCCGGCATCCGCGCCGCAGGAGCCTTCCGCGCCGGAGATTTCAGCACCCGAGCCTTCCCTGCCCGAGCCTTCCATGCCGGAGCCTTCCGTACCAGAGCCTTCCGTACCAGAGCCTACCGCGCCGGAGCCGCGCTTCGCGATGGAGCCCGAGGAGGAGATCGCCGCGGACCCCGAGACCTCGGGGCCGGAGCTCGTGCCCGCCGCCGTGACGGAGGCCGCACCGCCGGAGCCCGAGCCCGAGCCGCGCTTCGACGAGGAACCCCGCTTCGAGCCCGCGCCGGATCTCGACGAGGAGCGAGAGGCGGTCGTTTCGCCCGAGACGGCGATCGAAGAGCCGCCGCGCTTCGCGGAGGCCGCGGCGGAGGAGGCTTCGCCGGAAGTCGTACCCGAGGACGTCTCCGAGACCTCCGCACCGGACAACGCAGCCGAGGAGCCCGCGTCCCTGGAGCCTCCGATCGAGGAGCGTTCCATCGAGGCGCCTTCCATGGAGGTGGCTAGGGTCGAGGAGGCGGCGCCCGAAGAGGCTCCCGTCGAGGAGCCCGCACCCGGCTTGCCCGAGGTCACCGCGGGCGACGAGCCCGCCGCGCCCGAGCAGGCGGAGGAGCCTACGGCCGCCGCGCAGGAGCGCCCCGCGAGCCAGCCGATCGACCCGTTCTCGGTCGAGGAGATCGAGGCGGAGTTCGCCCGGCTGCTCGGGCGGGCGCCGAGCCGCGACGAGAAGTCCTGAGCTTATCCAACGCCGTCCCCGCGACGCCGCTTGCGTCGCGGCGGCCGATTGCGCAGCGTCCGGGACCGTGGCGGCAATCGGCGAATCAGGGACATGACCGGCCTCGACCTCGACGCGACCGCGCGTCGCGCCCGCCTCGTGCGGGCCGCGGCGGCCGGGCTCGCGCTGGCGGCCCTCGCCGGCGGCCTCGTCGCGGCGGCCGGACCCGCCGCCGCGCAGTCGATCACCCTCGACCTCGGCGAGGGCGACGGCGTCACCGAGCGGGCGCTCCAGCTCGTCGCGCTGATCACGGTGCTGGCGCTGGCACCGTCGATCCTGGTGATGATCACCTCCTTCACCCGCATCGTGGTCGTGCTCTCGCTGCTGCGCTCGGCGATCGGCACGCAGACGGCGCCGCCCAACGGCGTGATCATCTCACTGGCGCTGTTCCTCACCGCCTTCGTCATGGCGCCGACCTTCCAGGTGGCCTACGAGGAGGGCATCCAGCCGCTGCTCGCCGACGAGATCACCGCGGAGCAGGCGTTCGCGCGCGGCATCGCGCCCTTCCGCACCTTCATGCTGGCCCACGTGCGCGAGCGCGACCTGGAGCTCTTCGTCGGCCTCTCCGGGGATGCGGCCCCGCAGACGCCGGACGACCTCGGCCTGCACGTCCTCGTCCCGGCCTTCATGATCTCGGAGCTGCGCCGCGCCTTCGAGATCGGCTTCCTGCTCTTCGTGCCCTTCCTGATCATCGACCTCGTGGTGGCCTCGATCCTGATGTCGGTGGGCATGATGATGCTGCCGCCGGTCACGGTGTCGCTTCCGTTCAAGCTGATCTTCTTCGTGCTGGTGGACGGCTGGAGCCTGGTCGCCGGCTCGCTCGTGCAGAGCTACGGCGGGGGATAGCGACGCGACGGCGTCAGAGCGCCTGCGGCCCGTCCGCGGCGCGGGCCTCGGGGCCCGGTCCCGGTATCGGGGTGGGCTGCATCGGCGCCGCCGGGGCCGGGATCGCGGCCTCGGGCACCCCGCGCGGCGCGCCGGCCGCCACCATCGGCGCGACCGGCAGGGCCGCGTCCGGATGGCGCGCCTCCAGGGCCGCAAGGAAGTCCAACAGCGTGTCCTCGCCGGAGATCGCGCGCGCCGCCTCGCGGAATGCGGCCGTCGCGATCGCTGCGGAATCGGACAGGAGGACGAAGCGCGGCGCGTCCTCGGAGGCGTTCATCGGGTCGGCGTACTTCGCCTTCAGCCGGTCGAGCCCGATCGAATCCTCGCCGAGATTGTAGGCGAGCGCGGCGCGCATCACGTCGATCCGCTCGCGCTCGGTCAGCTCCCGGCTCTCCTGCCAGCTCGTGCCGGCGAGCGCCTCGTGCGCCTCGCCCGCTTCGCGCCAACGCCGCCCGGTCCACCAGATGTCGGCGCGCAGGCGGTCGATCTCGGGGCCGCGCTCGTCCTCGATCACCTCGAGCGCCAGGTCGGTGCGCGACAGGTCCGACAGCGCGCGCGCCTCGATCAGGTTGCGCACGCGCCGCACGGCCCGGGGCAGCTCGGCGATGCGGGTGCTGTCGAGCACGGAGAGCGCATCCGCGGGATGGTGGTTCAGGAGGTGGATGGTCGCGAGCCGCGCCGCCACCGCCGCGCGCCCCGCGCCCTCGAGCCGGTTGTCGACCTGGTGCGTCAGCAGCTCGGCGGCCTTTCCGAGGAGGCCGAGCGAGACGAGGCGATCGGCGAGCCGCCGCACGATCTCGTCCCCGCGCCGGCCGATCGGCAGGAATTCCTTGAAGTCGAAGAACAGCGCCAACGCCTCGACCTCGTCGAGATCCGCGCCGCGGCCGGAGAGGAACAGGTCGTCGAAGGCCTGGGCGGTTTCCTCGTGCAGCTTCAGCGTCACCGGGTGGTCCGGGTAGATCAGGTTCGCCATGTGCGCGGTGAAGAAGGCGTCGCGCCAGCGCCCCGCGTCGGCGTAGAGGCGCCCCAGCAGACCATTGGTCTCGACCTCGATGTCGTCGCCGCGCCAGGAGATGGCGAGGCGCTCGAGCGCCTCGATCGCCTCCGGTGCCTCGATCTCTCCCTCGGCGAGGGCGAGGCGCACGCGGGCGAGCTCCGCTTCCGCCGCGATCGGCCGCCGGGCGTCCTGCGCCAGCCGGGTCAGCTCGGCGAGGGCGAACTCGATACGCCCGGTCTGCGTGTCGACGAGGGCACGCACGAGGTCGACCTCGTCCACGGGCACGGCGCCGGGGTGCAGGCGGGCGATGCTGGTGAGCTGCTCGTCGGCGAAGCCGAAGTCGCGCTCGGCGAGGCCGGCGCGGGCGGCGGACAGACGTATCCGGCCCTGCAGGTCGTCGGGATAGGCGCTCAGCACCCGCCCGGCGCGGCTGAAGCCCGTGATCGCCCGCGCCGCGAGCCCCCGCTCGGCATCGACGAAGGCCCGCCACAGGACCGCCTCCGGCAGGTCGATCACGGCATCCGCGGTCAGGACCGCCTCCGCCGCGTCGAAGCGCCGCCGCATCGCCGACAGGATGCCCTCGAGCACGCGGGCCTGCGGGTTCGCGGCCAGCCCGGGATCCTCCGCGAGCGCGTAGCGATAGACGCCCCAGGCCTCGGCCGCGAGACCTTGTGCGAGTAGCGCGCGCACGAGGGCGAGGCGCTCGGCGCTGCGCTCCGGAACCGGCGCATCGATGATCCGGGCGAGCCGTGCGCGCTGGTCGACCTGCGGCGAGCCGTACTGCGCCGCGACCCACTCGTCGTGATCGAGCACGAGGTCGAGGGCGTCGTCCACCAGCCTGCCGTCCTCGGCCTGGGGAATGGCGATCGAGAGGCCGCCGCCGCGGGTGATCCGAACGTCGTCGAAATCGGCGTGGACGATGATGTCGTCGGCGACGGCGGCGACGGCGATGCCGTGGGCCGTCGGCAGGAGCTCGAGCTCGGTGAAGCGCCGCGTCGAGGGCGTGTTGCGGGCCGGGCCGGGCACGGTCACGACGGCGAGCCGCTCGCCGCCCTCGGGATGTTCGATCCAGTGCACGCCCGCGGCGTCGGGGACGTCGAGCGCGAGGCCGGTTCGGCCGGCCTCGTCGACGATGGAGCGCACGGCGATCGGCTCGGGTGCGGCCTGCGCGGGCGTGCCGATGCTCAGCGTCCAGGCCCCGCCCTCCGGAGCCAGACGCGCCACGCGCGGCTCGGCCAGGCGCAGCCGGGTCGCGACGAAGGGTCCCTCGCGCACGAGCGTCTCCAGCGTCGCGAAGCCGGCGGCGGCGCCGGACAGGTCGGGCTCGCGCAGGGTCGCGGGGGTCTGGAACACGACCGTGACGACGCCGGCGCGGGTGAACGCCGCGGCCGGCGTCATCGCGGAGACCGGGAAGGCGATGCGCAGCCCCTCCGCGTCGATGGCGACGACCGGGACGTCGGAAACGGGCGGCGGGGGATCGGCCGCGGCCGGGGTGCTCTCGGCAGTCGCTCGCTCGGGGGACGCGGGCTCGACCGGGGCGGGCTGCGCGACGGGTGTCTCGGCGGCGGGAGCCTGGATCGTGGGCTCGCCCGTCGGCGGCAGCGAGGCGTCGGATGCTTCGGCGTCGACGCCCTGGCCCTCCTCGCCCTCCTGCAGGAAGGGCACCAGCCCGAGCGCCGCGCGCACCGGAGCGACGCCCTGCGCCGCGGGATCGCGCGGCTCGATATCGAGCACGAAGCCCTCCGCCTCGCGGAAGCCGCGCGCGGCGTAGCCGTCCTCGAGATCCACGCGCACGTAGAGCGCCTCTCCGGTGTCGTCCTCCTCGACCTCGGCGATACCGGGGATGGTCGGCAGGAGCCGCTCCGGCGCGAGCGCCAGGCGCTCGTCGAAGAACAGCGTGATCGAGCCCTCGGTCGAGCGCGCCTCGACGGGGACGCCCTCGGGGGCGGCGAAGATCAGGCGGGTGAGGCCCGGCAGCTGAGCGACGCGCACCGGCATTTCCGCGGGCTCGGCCTCGCGGCGGGCGATGCGCTCGGCCGCGAAGCGCTCCTGCGCATCCTGGGCGCGGCGCGCGAGCTCGGCCACGACATCCTCCGGCAGTCCCGGGGGCATGCCCCGCCACGCCTCGGGCAGGAGGTCGATGAAGACGATCTCCCCCGCCGAGAGCACGCTCGCCGAGAAGTTCTGCGACAGTGCCATGCGCAGGCCCGTGCCGTCCGGGTCGCGGCGGACCTGCGAGACGTAGGAGGGGATCTCCTCGGCGATCCGCTCGGCCACGATCTCGACGGCGCGGTCGAAGCGGACGACCAGGACCCCGTTCTCGGCGCGCGCGGCGACGGTGACCGGCGCCTCGAAATCGAGGCGGATGCGTCCCCAGGTGGGTGCGGCGATGGCGCCGATGCGCGCGGCGGACCGCTCGTCCTGCGCCTGAGCCTGAGCCTGCCCGCTCGAGGAGCCCGGGGGCGGTTCCCCCGGCAGCGGCGCCAGCAGCAGGATCGGCGCGAGCGCGAGCGCGAGGACGTCATGCGCCCGCCTCGCCCGCCAGTCCCGCCGTCTCGTCACCCGTGTCACGCGCCGCACGCCCCCTACCGGCGAGTTTCTCTCGCCGCTCCACGGTCTTAGCGTCTCGCGGTTAATGGAGGGCTTAACGGTTCTGCGGCGCTCCCGCGGCCGGCATGGCGAGGACGGCGTTCAGGGCCGCGCCGTAGAGGACGGCGCAGGCCCCGACGAAGAAGAACAGCAGCGTGGCGAAGGCGGCGGCGAACGGCCCGTAGAGCACCTGCGGCGGCGCGACATGCGCCTGGTAGAGGGCGACGAGGTTCACGCTCGCGATCCACCCGACGACGGAGACGCCGATCCCGGGCAGCACGGCGCGAAGCGCGAGGTCGCTCCGAACGAGGCGCGTATGCGCGAAGAGGAGCCCGGCCGCGACGAGCGCGAGCCCGCCGAGCGTCTGGCCCAGGAACAGGAGCGGCCCGGCGCCGGGGGGCGGCTGCGTCGGCTCGACCGCGGGCGCCGTCGGCGGCAGGTCGGCGAGCGCGGCGACGAGGCTCGCGAGCGCGAAGGCGAGCGCCGCCCCGGCGGCGACGAGGAGGATCGCGCGCAGGCGTCTGGCTAGGGGTCGCGCATCCGCGGCGGCGGGCGTGTAGAACCGTGCGAGACCGGTTCGCAGGATCTCCAGGGCGTTGCCCGCCAGCACGAGGAAGGCGACCGCCATCAGCGGGAGCGCCGAGGTCGGCAGGTCGTCCGCGGCGGCGGCGATCGCCTGCGCGACCGGCCGCGCGATGAGCCTGGGCCAGAGCGCGAAGAGGCCGCGCTCGGCGGCGTGGAGGATGTCGGGGCTCGCGAGCCAGCGCGCGGCGAGCGCGATCGAGACGAACATCGGCAGCGTCGCGAAGGCGGCGCTCATGGCGAGCAGGGCCGCATAGGCGGAACCGTCCCGCGCGGTGAAGAGGGTGGCTGCTCGCAGGAACGGGGAGACGCGCGTCCCGAGGCGCCGCGCGGGACGACGTCGATTCGCCGTCGTCACCGCCGCTGCTCCAGCGCCGCCGCCACCAGCGCGGGCCGGGCGTCCTCGTCCGTCGGGCAGCCGATGGCGAGCCAGTGCGCCCGCGCCAGCGCCATCGCCGCACCGACCGCCGGCCCCTTGGGCACGCCCGCCGCGATCAGGTCCTTGCCGCGCAGCGGCATCGTCGGCACGCGGGCCGGGTCCGCCTCGTAGGCCGCGAGCGCCGCGGGCGCGTCGGGGGCGAGGCCGGGACGCGGCTCGCCCGCGAGCGCCGCGAGGGCGTCGCCGACCGCGATCGGCGGATGGTCGGCGACGAGCCGGCGCACGTCGATGGCGTCGACCGGAGCGGGCGCGTCGTGCAGCCGCTCGACGAGCCGCGCATAGGTCTCGAGCCGGTCGCCGTCGGCGTTGGAGAGCCGCAGCCGCTCGCGCAGCCTCATGGCGTCCTCCCGCACGTGGACCGCGAGCGCCGCCAGCCGGCCTGTCGCGTCGCGCCCCGCGGCGACGGCGCGCGCGAGCCGGGCCACGTCCCCGATCCCGCCGAGGAAGCCCCAGAGGAAGCCCGCCCGCGCCATCGCCTCCACCACCTCGACGGCCCGGCGGGCGCAGAGCAGGCGCAGCACCTCGTTGCGCACCCGCTCGCGCGAGAGGATGGCGAGGCCGTCGCGCTCGACGATCGCGGCGTGCAGGCCGTCGGCGTCGGGAGCGCCCTCGGCGAAGTCGGCCGAGAAGCGGAAGAAGCGCAGGATGCGCAGGTAGTCCTCGCGGATGCGCCGGCGCGCGTCGCCGATGAAGCGCACGCGCCCGGCGGCGAGATCCGCGACACCGCCCGCATAGTCGTGCAGCCGGCCCTGCGCGTCGAGGGAGAGCGCGTTTATGGTGAAGTCCCGCCGCAGCGCGTCCGCGGCGAAGTCCCGCCCGAAGCGAACGACGGCGTGCCGGCCGAAGGTCTCCACGTCCTCGCGCAGGCTCGTCACCTCGTAGGGTTCGCCCTTGACGACGATGGTGAGCGTGCCGTGGGCGAGGCCCGTCGGCACCACCTTGAAGCCCGCGGCCTCGGCGCGCGCGCGCGTCGTGTCCGGCGACGCGGTCGTGGCGAGGTCGACCTCGTGGACATGGCGGCCGACGAGGGCGTTGCGCACCGCCCCGCCGACGATGCGGGTCTCCTCCCCCTCGCCGTTCAGCGCTGCGAGGAGGCGTTCGACGCGCGCATCCGCGAGGAGCGCGTCGAGGCGCGCGACGTCGAGGCTCATTCGAAACGACCGGGCGTGATCGTCCCGTCCTGGTAGGTCGGCGGCTGGTAGATGCCCGTCGAGCGCGGCGCGACGACGCCGGTATAGACGAGCGCCGCGACCACAAGCAGGAGGCCGACGATCGCCAGCGGCGGGATCGAGCGCTCCCAGTGCTCGAAGGCGAGCGGGTTGCGCCGCCGCAGCAGGAGATAGACGAAGAAGGCGGCGAAAGGCAGAAGGAAGAACAGCAGCTGCTGCAGGAGCGCACGGGTCATGGGGCCTCCGGCCGGTGGGCGCGCGCGGGCTCCTGCGCCAGCCGCTCGTGCAGATGCCGCAGGATGCCCGCCGTGACGCCCCACACATAGCGGTTCGCGTGGGAAATGGCATAGTATCGCCGCAGCCGGCCGCCCCATTCGCGCACGTGCAGCTCCTGGTTCTCCTCGTCGAAGGCGTAGGCGAGCGGCACCTCGAACACCTCCGCCACCTCCGCGGGATTGAGCGTCAGCGCGAACCCCTCGGAGACGAGGCCCACGACCGGGATCACGAGGTAGCCCGTGGTCGAGAGGTAGGTGTCGGAATAGCCGAGCCGCTCGACGAAGCGCGGCTCGAGGCCGATCTCCTCGCGCGCCTCGCGCAGCGCGGCGTCCCAGGGAGAGGCGTCGGCCGCGTCGATTCGCCCGCCGGGAAAGGCGACCTGACCGGAATGGGCGCGAAGCTTGCTCGACCGCGTGGTGAACAGCAGCGTCGGCCCGGCGGGACGGCGCACGACCGGGATCAGCACCGCCGCCCGCTTCGGGTCGGGCGCCCGTGGCGCACCCGCGTTCAGGTCGTGATCACCCCGCGCCCGGTCGAGCCGGCCGATCGGGACGGGGCTCAGCCGCGCGCGAGCGAGGGCGAGGAACTCGGCCTCGGTCATGGCGCGCCGGCCGATGCGAGCCGCCGACGCGCTCCCCTCCCCGCGGGGGCTAGGCGATGCACACGTCTCGCCGCCGAGGACGTCGGCACAGGATGCGATGCAATCCAATGATGCAGACCGCCGAGGTTCTCCCCTCCCCCTGGTGGGGAGGGGCGGGGGTGCGGGGCGTGCAGGACTATCGCGACGCCAATGCAGGAAGATCCGCGGCTGCGAGCCGTCGGGGATGCGAGCAAGCCGGCGGACGAGACGCTGCATTCGCGTCGGGATCGTTCCGCACGCCCCACATCCCCTGCCCCTCTCCGCGAGGGAGAGGGGAGAGCGTCGGCCGCCTTCATCGGCGAGGCGCACGTCCCTTCATGCCGGCCTCCGACGTCGGTCTCACCCCGCATCGGCCGCGTCCATCATCTCCCAGAAGCCGCCGCCGGCGGCGACGCCCCAGACCTCGCGGCCGTCGACGCGGCGCAGCTGCGCCATCTCGGCGAGGTCGTAGGCGAGGGCGCGGGTGACGAGCGCCCAGAGGTCGCCACGCACCTTCACGTAGGGCTTGGCGCCGCCGTGCGGATCGCGCGCGAAGACGAGCGGGTGCTCGGCGTCGACGCTGACCACGTCGTCGACGTTGGTGCGGAAGGCGAGACGGCGCGCCTCGCCCTCCCCCTGCGAGGCCATCTCGACGGCGAGGAAGGGGGCGTCCTCCACCTCGATCCCCACGCGCTCGACCGGGGTGACGAGCACGAATCGCTCGGGGTCCTTGCGCAGCACGGAGGCGAAGAGCTTCACCAGCGCCGGGCGCCCGATCGGCGTGCCCTGGTAGAACCAGGTGCCGTCGGCGGCGATCGCCATGTCGATCTCGCCGCAATAGGGCGGGTTCCAGCGCTCGACGGGGGGCGCGCCGCGCCCTTCCTTCGCCGCGGCGACGAGGCGGGAGAGCGCGTCGGAGCCGCCGGTCTCGAACTCGTGATCAGCCATGATGCACACCCTCGCCTCTCGCACGCCATCTTTGCAAGGACCCATCCTTGCAAGCGCCCAGCCCGGCCGGGGCATGGGCCGATGCGAGAGATGGGTCCGCCCGCCCCGTTTGTCGAACGCGGGGGGCGCCCTCGACGTTCGTCGACGGCGGGGACCCGCGACGGCGGGGCCGCCGAAGACGCCCTGCGGCGGCGCGCCTCGCTTGCCAGGATGGCGCAAACGGCCTCAGACTTGCCTCCCGGGGCATGACGAGGGTCCCGGCAGGAGGGTCCGGTCATCCGGGCCTAGGCCCGGCCGGGTCCCGGACCGCAACTTCGAAGGTGCCGCATGTCTCACTCCACCGCGCCAGACACGACCGATCTCGACACGGCCATCGCCCGCTCGGCGGAGACGACGCTCGAGGCGCTCTCGCGCGCCCGCGACGCGATCCACGCGGTCATCTTCGGGCAGGAGAAGGTCGTCGACCTGGCGCTGGTGACGATCCTCGCCGGGGGCCACGGGCTCCTCGTCGGCGTGCCGGGTCTGGCCAAGACGAAGCTCGTCGACACGCTGGGCACCGTGCTCGGCCTCGACGCGCGGCGCGTGCAGTTCACGCCGGACCTGATGCCGTCCGACATCCTCGGCTCCGAGATCCTGGAGGAGACAGCCGACCGGCGCCGCCACTTCCGCTTCATCAAGGGGCCGATCTTCGCCCAGCTGCTGATGGCGGACGAGATCAACCGCGCCAGCCCGCGCACCCAGTCGGCACTGCTGCAGGCGATGCAGGAGCACCACGTCTCGGTGGGCGGCGAGCGCCACGACCTCCCCCGCCCCTTCCACGTGCTCGCGACGCAGAACCCGATCGAGCAGGAGGGTACCTACCCGCTGCCCGAGGCGCAGCTCGACCGCTTCCTGCTCGAGATCGACGTCGGCTATCCGGACCGGATCGCCGAGCGGCGTATCCTCATCGAGACCACCGGCGTGGACGAGACGCGGCCGGTGCCGGTGCTGTCCGGCGAGGAGCTGATGCTGGCCCAGCGCCTCGCCCGGCGCCTGCCCGTGGGCGAGAGCGTGGTCGAGGCGATCCTCGACCTCGTGCGCTCGGCGCGCCCCGGCGAGGGCGATGCCGCCGTCACCGACAAGCTGCTCTGGGGTCCCGGCCCGCGCGCCTCGCAGGCGCTGATGTTCGCCGTGCGCGCCCGCGCGCTGATCGAGGGGCGGCTGTCGCCCTCCGTCGAGGACGTCGCCGCGCTGGCGGAGCCCGTGCTCAAGCACCGCATGGCGCTGACCTTCGCCGCCCGCGCCGACGGCGAGAGCATCCCCGCCCTCGTCCAGCGCCTCGTGGCGCGGATCTCGGGCTGAGGGCCGGCGCATGGCGCGCGTGCGGGTCCACGAACCGCGGATCAGGACACCGGGTCGCTCCGAGACGGACGCGGCGCTGGCGCTCGCGCATCGCCTGCCGCGGCTGGTGCTCGAGGCGCGGCGCGTCTCGGCGACCCTCGCCCACGGCATCCACGGCCGCCGCCGGGCGGGGCCGGGCGAGAGCTTCTGGCAGTTTCGTCCCTTCTCCCCGGGCGAGCCGGCGAGCCGGGTCGACTGGCGCCGCTCCGCCCGCGACGACCGGCTCTACGTGCGCGAGCGGGAATGGGAGGCGGCGCATTCGGTCTATGTCTGGATCGACCGATCGGCCTCGATGGCCTTCTCCTCCGAGCTCGCGCAATGCCCGAAGATCGAGCGGGCGATGGTGCTCGGGCTGGCGCTCGCCGACGCCTTCGTCGAGGCCGGCGAGCGGGTCGGGCTGATCGGGCTCCTGCCGCCGCGCGCCTCGCGCCGGGTGGTCGAGAGCTTCGCCGAGGCGATCGCCGCCGACCGGACCGGGATCGACGCCGACCTGCCGCCGGAGGCGCCGCTGCGCGCCCAGGACGAGGCGCTGCTCGTGTCGGACTTCCTCACGCCACTCGACGAGCTCGCGCCGCGCATCGAGAGCCTCTCGGCGCGGGGCGCGCGCGGGCATCTGGTGATGATCGCCGACCCCGTCGAGGAGACCTTCCCCTTCGCCGGCCAGGCGGTGCTGGAGGATCTCGAGGGCGGCGGGCGGCTGCGGGTGGGCGACGCCGCCGCCTGGGGCGCGGGCTACCGCACGCGGCTCGAGGAGCATCGCGGCGCCCTCGCCGACCTCGCCCGGCGTCGCGGCTGGACGCTGACGCTGCATCGTACCGACCGCCCGGCGAGCGAGGCGGCGCTGCGGGTCCTCACCCTGGTGGGCGCCTCGCGCGCCGGCCAGGGCCTGACGGGAGCGGCATGAGATGAGCTTCGCCGCCCCCCTCGTCCTCGCGGCCCTCGTGGCCCTGCCCGCGATCTGGCTGCTCCTGCGCGTGACCCCGCCGCAGCCGCGGCTGATCGCCTTCCCGCCCCTGAAGATCATCCGCGACCTGGTCCCCCGCCGCGAGACGCCGGCGCGCACGCCCTGGTGGCTGCTGGCGCTGCGCCTGCTGATCGCCGCCTTGCTGATCCTCGCCGCCGCGGGCCCGATCCTCAACCCGCCGCCGGCGCTCGACGGCGAGGCGGACGCGCCGGTGCTGCTCGTGGTCGACAACGGCGCGCTCGCCGCGAGCGACTGGCGCCGGCGCGCCGGCGTCCTCGTCGAGCAGGGCGAGGCCCTGGCGCGGGAGGGCCGCTCGCTCGGAGTCGTCGCGACCGCCGAGCCCATGCCGCAGGTGCCGCTCCTCACCCCCGCGGCGGCGCTGGAGCGCCTGCGCGCGATCCGCCCCGCGCCGCATCTCGCCGGGCGCGCCGAGACCCTGCCCGCCATCGCCGCCTTCCTGGCGGAGCATCCCCGCGCGCAGGTGGTCTGGATCTCCGACGGCGTCGCCGGGCCCGACGAGGACGGCTTCGCCGCCGCGCTGGAAGAGGTCGTCGGCGATCGCTCGATCATCGTCTTCGCAGAGGCCCGTGCGCCGGCCCGTGCCGTGGCCGGCACCGACAACACCGCCGCCGGCCTGATCGCGACGCTGGTGCGCGCCGAGCCGAACGGGCGCGACGCCGGCGTGCTGCGCGCCGTCGACCTGCGCGGCCTGCCGGTGGGCGAGACGCCCTTCGCCTTCGACCCGGGCGCCACCGAGACCACCGCGCGCTTCGACCTGCCGATCGAGCTGCGCAACGCCATCGCCCGCGTCGAGATCTCCGGCGAGGGCGCGGCGGCGGCGGTGTCGCTCATCGACGAGCGCTCGCAGCGCCGGCGCGTCGGCATCGTCTCCGGGGCGAGCCTCGACCAGGCGCAGCCGCTCCTGGCGCCGACCTTCTACATCGAGCGCGCGCTCGCGCCCTTCGCCGAGATCCTGGAGGCGCGCGGCAGCGCCTCGGAGGGCGTCGAGCGCATGCTCGACGACGGCGTCTCGGTGCTGGTGCTGGCGGACGTCGGCGCGCTCGAGCCCGCGGTCGAGGCGCGGGTCGAAGGTTTCGTCGCGGACGGCGGGCTCCTCCTGCGCTTCGCCGGGCCGCGGCTCTCGGCGGGATCGGACACGCTGGTCCCGGTGCGGCTGCGCCGCGGCGGGCGCACGCTCGGCGGCGCCCTCTCCTGGGACACGCCGCGCACGCTCGCGCCCTTCACTCGCGAGAGCCCGTTCCAGGGTCTCGCGGTGCCCGATGACCTGGGCGTGCGCCGCCAGATCCTGGCGGAGCCCGACGCCTCGCTGCCCGAGCGGACCTGGGCGGCGCTGGAGGACGGCACGCCCATCGTCACCGCCGAGCGGCGCGGTGACGGGCTCGTCGTGCTCTTCCACGTCACGGCGGACGCGAGCTGGTCGAACCTGCCGCTGACGGGCCTCTTCGTCGACATGCTCCGGCGCACCATCGCCTTCTCCGCGGCGCCGGCCTCGGCACGCGCGCAGGGCGGGGAGGACTCAGGGCCGCCGGTCGCGCCGCGGCAGGTGCTCGACGGCTTCGGCGCCTTCGTCTCGCCGCCGCCCAACGCCGTGCCGGTGACCCGCGCCTTCGACGGCCGCGCGGCGCCCGAGCATCCGCCGGGCTTCTACGGCCCGGTCGACGCGGCGCTCGCGATCAACGCGCTCTCGCCGGGGGACCGGCTCGCCCCGCTCGACCTCACTTCGCTCGACGCCGTGCGCGCGCCGCTCGAGCCGGCGGAGACGATCGACCTGCGCGCCCCCCTCCTCGCCGCTGCCCTGGTGCTCCTCATGATCGACAGCCTCGCCTCGCTCTGGCTCGGCGGCCATCTCGGGCGCCTCCTCGGCCGCGCCCGCCGGGCCGGCGCCGCCGCGGCGATCCTGCTCGGCGCGGTCGGCCTCCTCGCCGCGCCGGACGTCGCCCGTGCGGAGGGCGCCTCCGACGACCTCGGCGCGCTCTCCCGGGAGGTGCTGGAGGGCGCCTTCGAGACCCGCCTCGCCTATGTGATCACCGGCGACGCGCGCATCGACGAGACCAGCCACGCCGGGCTCGACGGCCTCTCGCGGGTGCTGGCCCGGCGCACGGCGCTGGAGCCGGGAGACCCCGTCGGCGTCGACCTCGAGCGCGACGAGCTCGCCTTCTTCCCGCTGCTCTACTGGCCGATCACGCCCGAGCGCCCGCTGCCCTCGCTCGAGGCGATCCGGGCGCTCGACGCCTACATGAAGAGCGGCGGCACGGTCGTCTTCGACACCCGAGACGCGCTGACCGCCCGCTCCTCGGGGCCGCCGACGCCGGAGACGGCCCACCTGCGGCGCATGCTGGCGACGCTCGACATCCCGCCGCTGGAGCCGCTGCCGACGGACCACGTCATCACCAAGACGTTCTACATCCTGCGCGAGCTGCCCGGCCGCTACGACCGCTCCGAGACCTGGGTCGAGGCCATGCCGGCCGTCGCCGCCGACGAGGTCGTGCGCCCCGCCCGCTCGGGGGACGGCGTCTCGCCGATCATCATCACCGGCAACGACCTCGCCGCCGCCTGGGCGATCGGGCCGGGCGGCGAGCCGATGTACCCGGTGACCGGATCGGGGACGCGCCAGCGCGAGATGGCCTATCGCGCCGGCGTCAACATCGTCATGTACACCCTCACCGGGAACTACAAGGCGGACCAGGTGCACGTCCCGGCGCTGCTCGAGCGGCTCGGCAACTGAGGGGCACAAGCGCTTGCTGACGCTCTCCTTCTCCCCGCTCGTCCCCGAACCCGTCCTGTGGGCGGCGGCGGCGCTCGCCGCGATCGTCGGGCTCGTGGCGATCCTCGCGCGCGGGGCGCCCGCGGCGCTGCGGGCGCTGGCGCTCGCCGTGCTCGTGCTGGCGCTGGCCAACCCCGCCCTCGTCGAGGAGGAGCGCGAGCCCGTCGACGACGTCGTCGCCGTGGTGATCGACGAGAGCGCCTCGCAGGAGCTCGGCGAGCGCGCTGCGATGACCGACGCCGTGCGCGCCGAGCTCGACCGGCGGCTGTCGGCCATGCAGAACGTGGTGCCCCGCTTCATCCCGGTCGCCGACGGCGGGGGGGACGACGGCACGCTGCTGTTCCAGGCCCTCGCCAACGGGCTCGCCGACGTGCCGCCGGACCGGATCGCCGGCGTGATCCTCGTGACCGACGGCGTCGTGCACGACATCCCCGAGGCCGCGGGCCAGCTGGGCTTTCGCGCCCCGCTGCACGCGCTGATCACCGGCCGCGTGACCGAGAGCGACCGGCAGATCCGGCTCGTGCGCGCGCCGCGCTTCGGCATCGTCGGGCGCGAGCAGACGATCGAGGCCATGGTCGAGGAGCGCAACGGCACCGGCTCGGCGATGGTCACCGTGCGCCGCTACGGCGAGGTCCTGGCGCGCCGCGACGTCCTCACCGGGCGGACCTTCGCGGTGCCGGTGCGGATCGACCGCGGCGGCGCCAACGTGGTCGAGATCGAGGTGGCACCGCTCGACACGGAGCTGACCCGCGCCAACAACCGCGCCGTGGTCGAGATCGAGGGCATCCGCGAGAACCTGCGGGTGCTCCTCGTCTCGGGCGAACCTCACGCAGGGGAAAGGGCTTGGCGCAACCTGCTCAAGTCCGATGCGAACGTGGACCTCGTCCATTTCACCATCCTGCGTCCGCCGCACAAGCAGGACGGCACGCCGATCGACGAGCTGTCGCTGATCGCCTTTCCCACGCGCGAGCTGTTCCAGGAGAAGATCGACGAGTTCGACCTGATCATCTTCGACCGCTACGCCAACCAGTCCATCCTGCCGTCGATCTATTTCGACAACATCGTCGCCTATGTCGAGAACGGCGGCGCGGTGCTGTTCGCGGCCGGGCCCGAGTTCGCCACCGTCGCCTCGCTCGCCCGCACCCGGCTCTCGCCGATCATACCCGGCGTGCCGACCGGCGAGATCCTCGAGGAGCCCTACAAGGCCGAGATCACGTCCGTGGGCGCGCGCCACCCGGTGACCCGCGGGCTCGACGGCTCGGAGGTCTCGCCCCCGGCCTGGGGCGAGTGGCTGCGCCTGCTCGATGCGGACGTGCGTGCCGGCGACACCATCATGTCGGGCGTCGACGGGCGCCCTCTCCTCGTGCTCGAGCGCTACGAGGAAGGCCGTGTCGCGCTCCTGCTGTCGGACCACGCCTGGCTGTGGGCCCGCGGCTTCCGCGAGGGCGGCCCCTATCTCGACCTCCTGCGGCGAACGGCGCATTGGCTGATGCGCGAGCCGGCGCTGGAGGAGGAGGCCCTGCGCGCCTCCGCCGACGGGCGCGCCATCACGATCGAGCGCCAGAGCATGGGCGAGGCGCCCTCCCCCGTGACGGTCACGGCGCCCTCGGGCGAGAGCGTGCGGGTCGACCTCGAGGCCCGCGCGCCGGGCCTGTGGGCCGCGCGGGTGACGGGGGCCGAGCTCGGCCTGCACCAGCTGCGCGCGGACGGGCTCGTCGCCTTCGTCAGCGTCGGGCCGGCCAACCCGCGCGAGATGCGCGACGTGTTCTCGACGACGGAGCACCTCGCCCCGCTGACCGAGGCGACGGGCGGGTCGGTCCGCCGCGTCGCGGCGGGAGACGGACCCGTCGTCGTGCCGCGCATCCAGACGGTGCGCTCGGACACGCGCCTCTCCGGCGCCGACTGGATCGGCATTCGCCCGAGCGAGTCCGCCATCGTGCGGGGCGTCTCGGTGACGCCGCTGGCGTTGGGCTTCATCGGCGTCGTCCTCCTGCTCGGCGCCGTCCTCGCCGGCTGGCTCTCGGAAGGCGCCCGTCGGCGGGCGTGACGGTCCGCTCCTCCGAGGCGGGACGGGGATCCAGCTCTTCTTGCCAAAAACCGAGCAATTCGACGCAATCGACCAAGAGGATCTTGGTCCTGACGCATGAACACCGAGCATCCGGGTCCGATCCGGGCCGAATCGCTCGAATTGTCGCGATCCGTTTCAGCGCGGAGCGAAATTCCATCGGCAGTCTCTCTCGTGGACAGGGAGAGACGACATGCGAAACACGCTTCTCACATCGGCACTCGCCGGCATCGCGATGCTCCTCTCGGGAGCGGCCCAGGCGCTACCGCCGGTCTCGGTCGCGAGCGCCGACGTCGGCTCCGCGCAGCCGATCCAGGGCTGGGTGGACTTCTGCCGCTCCTACCCGGGCGAATGCGTCGTGGACACGCGGGAGCCCGAGCGCATCCGGCTCGACGCAGAGACCTGGCGCGCCATCGTCGAGATCAACGAGCGCGTGAACGCAGCGGTGCGCCCGACCACCGACTGGGAGGCCTACGGCCTCGCCGACCTGTGGACCTTCCCCACCGGCGGGTTCGGCGACTGCGAGGACTACCAGCTCCTCAAGCGCAACCTCCTCGCCCAGGCGGGCGTCCCCCGGCGGGCGATGCGGATGGCCGTCGTCATCGACGAGCGCGACGAGGGCCACGCCGTGCTGATGGTGCTGACCGACCGCGGCGACCTCGTGCTCGACAACGTCCGCGACGCGGTCCTGCCCTGGCACGACACCGGCTACACCTACGTCAAGCGGGAGGGATCGAACGGTGCGGCCTGGACCTCGCTCGGCCACGCTCGCTCGCCGATCGCCACCGCGCGACGCGACTGATTCGGACCCGAGCGGCGTCCGCGACAGGCGCAGCGCCGCTCCCAAGGATGCGACACCCGGTCACGTCCCCACCCTCCCCGTCCCCGACCGGGATCGCACGAGGGGCCGGCCGAAAGGCCGGCCCCTCTCCTCGTTCTGGAACCTCCCCCTTCGAGGAAGACGGCCGCGCCCCCGCCGCACCGGGCACGGCCAAGCTTGTCGCGAAAAATCAAGGTGTTGCACGGAACCAACGCCTCACGGCATCGTTAGCGTTCTTCGTCCCGCGTCTCTTGAGCCCGCTGCCCACCCGTGGCAGCCTCGTGGAAGAAGCTTAACAACGATCCGTGGGGCGCGGTCATGCGGCAGATTTGGGAAGCGAGCGGCCGCGGCCGCGACAGCATCGTGCGGCTCGCGTGCGCGGCGCGCAAGATCGGAACGCGCGGGATCGCGAAGGCGGGCGCAATCGTCGCGGCCCTCGCCCTCGTCGCCGCCCCGGGAGAGGCCGCGGCCGGCCCCTTCCCAGAGCCGAGCTACCAGCTCGCGACCACGGGCGGCGCCCGCCCGGTGCCGGCCTGGACCCAGTTCTGCAACACATACCCGTCCGAATGCACGATCGACCGCAGCGAGCCGGAGGTGATCGTGCTGACGCCCCGCATTTGGCGCACGATCGTCACCGTCAACCGGCAGGTCAATCGCCAGGTCAGCCCGATGACGGACGCCCGCCAGTGGAACGTCGTCGACAGCTGGGACTTTCCGGAAACGGGATACGGCGACTGCGAGGACTACCAGCTGCTCAAGCGCGCCCGCCTCGCGGATGCCGGCATCCCGCGCCGGGCGATGCGCATGACCGTCGTGCTCGACGAGAACAACGAGGGGCACGCGGTGCTGACCATCCGCACCGACCGCGGCGACATGATCCTCGACAACAAGGTCGACGCCGTGAAGCCGTGGGGCGCCACCGGCTACACCTACATCAAGCGCGAGGGATCGACCGGCGCGGCCTGGGTCTCGCTCGGCGGCGTCACGTCGCCGGTGACGGTTGCCGCCGCGAACTGAGGCCGGAGAGGGCGTCGGGGCTCGATATCGGGAGGTTCGGCGCCGCGCTCAGTCGATGCGCCGCAGGCTCGCCGCGTAGCGCCGCCAGTTCTCGACGTAGCGCTGCGCCGCCTGGCGCAGCGCCAGCACCGCCGCGTCGTCCAGCGTCCGCACCACCCGTGCCGGCGCGCCGACGATGAGGGAGTTGTCCGGGAACTCCTTGCCCTCCGTGATCAGCGCGTTGGCGCCGACGAGGCAGTTCTTCCCGATCCGCGCATGGTTGAGCACCGTCGCGCCCATTCCGACCAGCGTGGCCTCGCCGATCGTGCAGCCGTGCAGGATGGCGTGGTGGCCGACCGTGCAATGCGCACCGATGGTGAGCGGTGCGCCGGGATCGGTGTGGCACAGCGCGTGCTCCTGCACGTTCGTGCCCTCGCCCACGTCGATGAGCTCGTTGTCCCCGCGCAGCACCGCCCCGAACCAGATCCCGACGTCCAGCCCGAGCCGCACCTTGCCGATCACCTGCGCATCCGGCGCGACCCAGTAGCGACCCTCGCCGGGTACCTGGGGGACGACGTCGTCGAGGGCGTAGAGGGGCATCGGGGGTCCTTTCGGGGGCGTCGGCCGATCACCGCGGCGCTGCGGTCGATCGCCTCGCCCGGTCGACGGGCGGCTGGAGAATAGGGTTTCGGAGGGTCGATCTCAAGCGGATGTCCGGCCGCTAAGCCGCTCGCAACGAAACCGCGCTACAAGGAGCGGTCAGCCTCACGCCACGGAACGTGCCCATGCCGCCGGCCTCGCCGACGAACGACGTGCAGCTCTACCATGCGCCGTCGTCCTACTATTCCATGATCGCCCGGCTCGCGCTCGTCGAGGCGGGGATCGACTTCGCGCCGCGCACGGTCGACATCCATCGGCGCATGGCTCAGTTCGAGCCGGGCTACGTGCGCGTCAACCCGCAGATGACGGTGCCCGCGCTGACGACCTCGGAGCGGGTGATCACCGACAGCCGCGACATCCTCGCCGTCGCCTTCGGCGACGAGCCGGGCGCGGACGCCGTGCCGGAACCGGTCACGCAGGCCGTGGCGCGGCACTATCGTTTCGCCGTGGACGAGCTGACCTTCTCCTGGCTCCTGAAGTGGAACCCCATCGCGCGCCGGATGGTCCCGAAGACACTCGCCGCTGCCCGCGACCGGCTCGACCGCCTCGCCGCGGCCGAGCCGGAGCTCGCCGATCTCTACCGGCGCCGCAGCGCCGTCTTCGCCGGGCGGATCGCCACGTTCGACCCCTCCGCCGTCGCGGCCCTCCACGAGCGACGGTGGAGCGAGGCGGCGGACGAGCTCGACTGGCTCGAGACCGTGCTCGGCGACGGACGCGCCTTTCTCTGCGGGGACTCCTACGGGCCAGCGGATGTCGTCTGGACGGTCTTCCTCGCGCGCATTCGCTTCATTCGCCGCGCCGCCGAGATCGAGCGGCGCCCGGCGCTGCGTGCCTACGACACCCGCATGCGCGCCCGCCCGAGCTTCCGCACCGCCGACGTCTGGCCCGCCCTCGACCCGATCAAGTTCGTGCGACAGCTGCTGCCGTAAGGGAGGCGGCGGCGGGCGAGGTGCCAACGAAGAAAGCAACCCCGACAAAAACTACACGCGCGGCGCTCGTCGCGTCCCGCCCCCGCCACGGCGCTACTGCGCGATCCGACGAGCACCTGTGGGTCTGGGTCCCGGACTTGGCTATCGCAATCCGGGATGGCAGCCCCACGCGCACCCCCTCACCCGCGCCCCGCCTCCTTCACGACCTCGCCCAAGAACCGCCCGCAGGCCTCGAGCTCGCTCACGGCAACCCATTCGTTCGCCTGGTGCGCCTGGGCGATGTCGCCCGGGCCGATGACCACCGTGGGGATGCCGCCGAGCTCGGAGAACAGGCCCGCCTCGGTGCCGTAGGCGACCTTGGAATGCTCGTTCCTCCCCGCCAGCCGCTTGGCAAGCGTCACCACCTCCGCCTCCGGTGGCGTGTCGAGGCCGGGGAAGCCGGCATAGACGTCGAAGGCGATCCCCGTCCCCTCCCGCACGGCCGTCATGCGCGGCTCGAGCGTCTCGCGGGCGTAGGCCTCGATCTCGGCCAGCACCGCATCGGGGTCGTCGGCACCGATGGCGCGGACCTCGAACAGGATGTCGGCGCGGTCGGCGACGATGTTGAGCGCGGTGCCGCCGCGCAGCACGCCGACATGGGCGGTGGTGTAGGGCACGTCGTAGAGCGGGTCGCGCGCGCCTTCGGCGGCGAAGCGGTCCGCGACGGCGCGGATCTTCGCGACCAGCAGCGCCGCGAATTCCACCGCGTTGACGCCCGCCGGCGCGAGCGAGGAATGCACCGTGTGGCCGCGCACGGTGGCGGCGACCGAGCGCTTGCCCTTGTGGCCGACGACGACGCCCATCGCCGTCGGCTCGCCGACGAAGCAGGCGAGCGGGCGTACGGGCGTCTCGGCGAGCCGCGCGACCAGGCCGCGGGCGCCGACGCAGCCCACCTCCTCGTCGTAGGAGAAGGCGAGATGGATCGGCCGCTTCAGGTCGGCCGCCGCCATGTCCGGCGCGGCGGCGAGGCAGGCGGCGAGGAAGCCCTTCATGTCGCAGGCGCCGCGGCCGTAGAGGCGTCCGTCCTTCTCCGTCAGGTCGAACGGATCGGTGTCCCACTCCTGCCCGTCCACCGGCACGACGTCGGTGTGTCCGGAGAGCACGTAGCCGGGCACGCCCTCGGGCCCGATCGTCGCCCACAGGTTCGCCTTCTCTCCGGTCTCGTCCGGCACCCGCTCGCAGCGGAAGCCGAGCGGGCCGAGATAGGCCTCGACATGGGCGATCAGAGGCAGGTTCGAGTTGCGGCTCGTCGTGTCGAATGCGACGAGGTCGCGCAGATGCGCGACGATGGCCCTCGTGTCCATGGCGTGCTCCTCGCGGCCGCCCGCGTGACGCGGGGGCACGGCGTCCGGGGGTGGGTTGCGGCTCAGGCGGCGGGGACGAGGCTCGTCTGCTCCGCGCGCACGAAGTCGACGAAGCGCCGCGCCACGGGCAGGTTGCCGCCCACCGCCGGGAAGACGAAGGAGGATTCGTAGTCGATCTGCGGCGTGAACGGCCGGAAGGCGATCTTCGCGCCGGTGACGTAGGCGATCGGGAACGGGTTGACCACGGCGACGCCGACGCCGCCGCGCACCATCTCGGTGAGGAACTGCACCGTGCCCGCCTCGAGCATCGTGCGCGGCTCGACGCCGTAGTCCGAGAAGGCGCGCTCCAGCCGGGCGCGGGCGGAGAAGCGGCGCGTCACCTGGATCAGCGGCGTCTCGCCGATGTCGGCGGGGGTGACCGTGCTCTTGGCCGTGAGCGGGTGGTCCGCGGGCATCATCACGTGCGCCACCGACTGCCGGAAAGGCTCGGCGCGCACGCCGAAATGGGTCGCGGGCACGTCGAGGACGCCGAGGTCGGCGGTGCCGTCGGCGACGGCGTTCACCGCGTCCGGCGAGCGGCCGATCTCCATCTGGATGCGCACGTCCGGCTCCACCTTCATGAAGCGCACGACGAGGGGGGCGAGGAAGGTGTGGGCGATGGTCGGCGGCGCGAGGATGCGCAGAACCGTGCCGGCGGCGCGCACGTTCGGCCAATCCGACAGGCGCTCCAGCGCGGCGAAGATCGGGGCGGCCTCGGCGTCGAGCGCGAAGGCGTCGGCGGTTGGCACGAGTCGCCCGCCGTCGCGGATGAAGAGGTCGCGGCCGAGCCGCGTCTCCAGCGCCCCGATGGCTCGAGATACCGCAGGTTGAGATACACCCAACCTCTGGGCAGCGGCGGTAGTCTTACGCGTGGTGATCACGGCGTGCAGGACCTCCAGCTCCCGAACGCTCGGCCTCGACGAGCGGCCGCTTTCGTCTTCGCTATCCGTTTCACGCATTTTGCTATTACCGTATTTGATGCGGTTGTGTATCGACAATGTCAGACTCGAATATTAGCCTGCACACGGCGGCAATCAAGCCTTTCCCCGGGAACGCCGGGGCGGCAGGATGGCCCAAGAAAGGCCTGCCGGCGGCCGTGGAGTACGCCCCGGTGGGAACCAGAGGAGACGTGACGACATGCACCGTACCGCCAAGCGGCTCGCCCTCGCGAGCCTGCCCCTCGCGATGATCTTCGCCACCCCGGCTCTGTCGCAGAGCCTCACCGTCGGCCTCACCTCGGAGCCGACGGCGGTCGATCCGCACTTCCACAATCTCGGCCCCAACAACTCGCTGCGCATGCATATCTTCGAAGGCCTGACCCAGGCCGACGAGAACCAGCAGAACGTGCCGAGCCTGGCCAGCGACTGGGAGGCGATCGACGACACTACCTGGCGCTTCAACCTGCGCGAGGGCATCACCTTCTCCGACGGCACGCCGTTCGACGCGACGGACGTCGTCTACACGATCTGCCGCGTGCCCACGGTCGAGAACTCCCCGTCGTCCTTCACGAGCTTCGTCGCCGGCATCTCGGGCGTCACGGTCGAGGACCCGCACACGATCGTGTTCGAGACGAACGGCCCGGTGCCGCTCCTGCCGACCAACCTCGCGAGCGTCGGCATCATCTCGGCCGAGTCCTTCGGCGGCGAGGACGTCGTCTACGCGCAGGGCGGCTGCGAGAACCTCGGCACGCCCCCGCAGGCCGCCGACTTCAACGATCCCAGCAACGCGATCGGCACCGGCCCCTACAAGCTCGAGAGCTACGTGCGCGGCGACGCGATCGAGCTGTCGCGCAACGAGACCTACTGGGACGGCATGCCGACCTGGGAGGAAGTCACGCTGCGCCCGATCGCCAACGAGGGCGCGCGCGTCGCGGCGCTCCTGTCGGGCGACGTGGACGTGATCGAGTCGCCCCCCGTGCAGGACTTCGACCGCCTGCGCCGCGACGGCTTCGACATCGCCCAGGGCCTGTCGAACCGCGTCATCTACCTCCACCTCGACAACCACGCCGAGGACGGCCACGTCCCTCCGGGCGTGACCGGCACGGACGGCGCGAACCCGTTCACGGACGTGCGCGTGCGTGAGGCGATCTCGAAGGCGATCGACCGCCAGGCGATCGCGGCGCGCATCATGGGCACGCTCGCGGTTCCCGCCGGCGACCTCCTGCCCTACCCGATGTTCGGCACCCGCGAGGACACGCCGGTCGACGCCTACGATCCGGACGCGGCGCGCGCGCTGCTCGCCGAGGCCGGCTACCCGAACGGCTTCGGGCTCGTGCTCTCCGCGCCGAACGACCGCTACATGAACGACGAGAAGGTCGCCCAGGCGGTGGCGCAGATGCTCGCCCGCATCGGCATCACCACGACGGTCGACGCGATGACGGCGTCGACGTTCTTCTCGCGCCGCAACAACTTCGAGTACGGCATGTGGCTGGCCGGCTGGGGCGCCGCCACGGGCGAGATCTCGAGCCCGCTGATCGCGCTCATCGCGACCCGCAACCCGGACACGGGCATGGGCTCGACCAACCGTCAGCGCTACTCCAACCCGGAGATCGATGCGCTGGTCAAGGAGGCGATCGCGACCGTGGACGACGACGCCCGCGAGGCGCTGCTCCAGGAGGCCGCGACGATGGCGATGGCGGACTACGCCACCATCCCGCTGCACTTCGAGGTGACGCCCTGGGCCTTCCGTCCGGGCCTTTCGGTCACGCCGCGTGCGGACCAGTACACGCTCGCCATGGAGGTCGAGCCGGCGAGCTGAGGCTCTGCCGGCGGCGGCGGTCGACCCGACCGCCGCCCTTCCACCACTCCCGGCACGGCGCGCAGCCCGCGCCGTGCCGGCGCGCCGTTCCCTGAGCGCTCGAGTCAACCATGCTGGTCTACCTCATCCGCCGCATCGGGCAGTCTCTGCTCGTCATCGCCGTCATGGCCTTCCTGGTCTTCCTCGCGGTCTACGCCGTGGGCGACCCGGTCGCGATCCTCGCGAACCCCGAGGCGAACCAGGCCGAGCTCGACGCCATCGCCGCCCGGCTCGGGCTCGACCGGCCGATCTGGGAGCAGTTCGGCATCTTCGTCTGGAACGCGCTGCAGGGCGACCTCGGCACCTCCTTCGTCTATTCCGAGAGCGCGCTGAAGGTGATCCTCGAGCGCCTGCCGGCGACGATGGAGCTCGCCTTCGTCGCGCTCCTGCTCTCGATCGTCATCGGCGTGCCGCTGGGCGTCATCGCCGGCCTCAAGCCCGACTCCTTCGTCGGCCGCAGCATCATGTCGACCTCGATCCTCGGCTTCTCGCTGCCGAACTTCTGGATCGGGCTGATGCTCATCCTGCTGTTCGCGGTGGAGCTGCGCTGGCTGCCGGCGAGCGGGCGCGGGGAGACGGTCGAGGTGCTCGGCCTGCACCTGTCCATGTTCACCTGGGACGGGCTCTCGCACCTGCTGCTGCCGGCGATCACGCTCGCGCTCTACAAGTCGTCCCTCGTCATCCGCATCGCCCAGGCGGGCACCCGCGAGGTGATGCTGCAGGACTACGTGCGCTTCGCCCGGGCCAAGGGCCTGTCGTCGCGGCGCATCGTCTTCGTGCACGTGCTCAAGAACATGCTCATTCCCGTCGTCACCGTGCTCGGCCTCGAGCTCGGCTCGATGATCGCCTTCGCGGTCGTCACCGAGACGGTGTTCTCCTATCCGGGCATGGGCAAGCTCTTGATCGACTCGATCAACCGCCTCGACCGGCCGATCGTCGTCGCCTACCTGATGCTGACCGTGTTCATCTTCGTGATCATCAACCTCGTGGTCGACCTGCTCTACGCGGCGATCGACCCACGGGTACGCCTCTCCGAGGCGAAGGGCTGAGGAAGACCAGATGAGCGACCTCTCCCCCCACGCCTCCGCGCGCCCCGTAGCCGGCCCCGCCGCCGGGATGCCGGCCGGCGCCTCCGTGCCGCCCGCCGCACCCGACAAGGGCGAGAGCCTGCTGCGCCGGCACGTCTCGTCCTTCTTCGAGAGCTGGAGCGCCATCGTCGGCCTCGTCGTGCTCGTGCTCTCGGTCATGGCCGCGCTGCTGGCGCCGTGGATCGCGCCGCAGAACCCCTACGACCTCGCCACCCTTTCGATCATGGACAACATGCTCCCGCCGGGCGAAATCTTCGGCATGGGGCAGACGGCCTATCTCGGCACGGACGACCAGGGCCGGGACATGCTCTCGGCGATCCTCTACGGCCTGCGCGTCTCGCTGACGGTCGGCGCCTCGTCGGTGCTGATCGCCGCCGTGATCGGCGCCTCGCTCGGCGTGCTCGCCGCCTATGCGGGCGGGCGCGTCGAGAGCATCGTCATGCGCATCGTCGACCTGCAGCTCTCCTTCCCGGCGATCCTCGTCGCGCTGGTGCTGCTCGCGGTCTTCGGGCGCGGCGTCGACAAGGTGGTGATCGCGCTCGTCGTGGTGCAATGGGCCTACTACGCCCGCACCGTGCGCGGCTCGGCGCTGGTCGAGAAGCGCCGCGAGTACATCGAGGCCGCGCGCTGCCTCGCCCTGCCGCGCCGGCGCATCGTCTTCCGCCACCTCCTGCCCAACTGCATCCCGCCGCTGATCGTCGTCGCCACGGTGCAGATCGCCAACGCCATCGCGCTCGAATCGACGCTCTCGTTCCTGGGCGTCGGCGTCCCCGTCACGGAGCCCTCCCTCGGCATGCTGATCGCCAACGGCTACGGCTACCTGCTCTCGGGCAAGTACTGGATCTCCACCTTCCCCGGCGTCGCGCTCGTCATCGTGATCGTGGCCATCAACCTCGTCGGCGACCGGCTGCGCGACGTGCTCAACCCGAGGCTCGCGAAATGACGACGCCCGTTCTCGACGTCCGCGACCTCGCCGTCACCTTCTCCACGCGCGAGGGCCTCGTCACCGCCGTCGACGGCGTCTCCTTCTCGGTCGACGCCGGGGAGGTGATGGGCCTCGTCGGCGAATCCGGTTCCGGCAAATCCGTGACCGGGCTCGCCGTGCTCGGCCTGATCGATCCGCCGGGACGCATCGCGGCGGGCTCGATCTCGGTGAAGGGCCGCGAGCTCGTGGGTCTCCCCGAGAAGGCGCTCCAGAAGGTTCGCGGCAAGGACGTCGCGATGATCTTCCAGGACCCGATGACGACCTTGAACCCGGTCCTGCGCATCGACACGCAGATGATCGAGGCGATCCGCGCCCACGAGGCCGTCTCCGAGAAGGCGGCGCGGGCGCGCGCCCGCGACGCGCTCGCCAAGGTCGGCATCCCCTCCCCCGAGGAGCGGCTCTCCGCCTACCCCAACCAGTTCTCCGGCGGCATGCGCCAGCGCGTGGCGATCGCGACCGCGCTGCTCAACCGCCCCGCCGTGCTCGTCGCGGACGAGCCGACGACGGCGCTCGACGTGACGATCCAGGCGCAGATCCTCGCCGAGGTGCAGAAGCTGTGCGCCGAGACCGGCACGGCGCTCGTCTGGATCACGCACGACCTCTCGGTCATCGCCGGGCTCGCGGACAAGGTCGCGGTGATGTACGCCGGGCGCGTCGTCGAGGAGGGCTTGGTCGCCGACGTGCTCGAGCGGCCGATCCATCCCTACACGGCGGGACTGATCGGCTCCGTGCCGAGCCGCAACAAGCGCGGCCAGCCCCTCGCCCAGATCCCGGGCATGACGCCGCAGCTCTCGAAGCTGCCGCCGGGCTGCCCCTTCGCCCCGCGCTGCTTCAACGCGACCGAGCCCTGCCATACGATCCGCCCCGAGCGCACGCCCTATCCCGACGGCCGCGCCGCGCGCTGCCACAACCCTCTGAACGTACCCGCCGCCGACGCGGCGCGGGAGCTCGCGCCATGACCCGGACCTCCACCAGCAAAGACATCACCTCACCGGCCGGGACGCCGATCCTCTCGCTGTCGCACGTGCACAAGCGCTTCGTGAAGTCGCTCGACGCGGCGGAGAGGGTCGCCAACCTCTTCGGCGCCGGCATCCAGGAGCAGGTGGTGCGCGCCGTCGACGACGTCTCGCTCGACGTGGCGCACGGGGAGGTCGTGGGCCTCGTCGGCGAATCGGGCTGCGGCAAGTCCACGCTCGGGCGCATCGTCGCCGGCATCCTCGACCCGTCGGACGGCGTCGTGCGCTTCGAGGGCGAGGACGTCGCGAAGATGTCGGGCGCCGCGCGGCGGCGCGCCGACCTCGCGGTGCAGATGATCTTCCAGGACCCCGCCGCCTCGCTCAACCCGCGCATGCGCGTGGTCGAGATCATCGGCGAGGCGCCGGTGGTGCACGGGCTGATCTCGGCGGGCGAGATGGACGCCTACGTCTGCGGCCTGATGGAGAAGGTCGGCCTCGACCCCGCGACGCGCCGGCGCTACCCGCACCAGTTCTCCGGCGGCCAGCGCGCGCGCATCAACATCGCCCGCGCGCTCGCCGTGCAGCCGCGGGTGCTCGTCTGCGACGAGTCGACCGCTGCGCTCGACGTCTCGATCCAGGCCCAGGTGCTCAACCTCTTCCTCGAGCTGCGGCGCGAGCTGAACCTCACCTACGTCTTCGTCAGCCACGACCTCGGCGTGATCGAGCACATCGCCGACCGGGTGGCGGTGATGTATCTCGGTCGCATCGTCGAGCTCGCGAAAACGGACGAGATCTTCGAGGCGCCGAACCACCCCTACACGCAGGCACTGCTCGAGGAGGTGCCGCGCCTCGAGGCGAAGAAGCGCGCCTTCACGGCGCTGACCGGCGAGATCCCCTCCCCGCTGCGACCGCCGCCGGGCTGCCACTTCCACCCGCGCTGCCCGAACGCCTTCGCCCGCTGCTCGGTCGATCGTCCGGCGCTCGCGCCGATCTCGGCCGAGCGCCTCTCCGCCTGCCATCTCAACGACGAGGCGGGCGCGCGCCCCGGCCGCAGCCTGTCTCCGGAGCAGGTGGGCATGGAGACGGCGCAGGGGTGACCCGCCTGTCATCCCGCGATCACCGCCGCTCCTCGTCGGCCCTGAACCACGCGTATCCGTGCGGCGGCAGCGCGATCGGCTCGTCGGCGGCCTGCGGCAGGCGCCCACCGGAATCGCACAGGACCGGGCGGAGCACCTCGTGCTCGTCGGCGATATCGAGCCTCACCGTCACCTGCCGTGACGCCAGATTGTGGAGCGTGATCATGCTGGCGCCGCGCCACGTGGCGCGCAGCGCCAGCACGCCGGGATCATCCGTCTCCAGGATCTCGGTGCGCCCCCAGCCGATCTCCGGCGCGGCCCGGCGCGCCCGCACGAGCCGGCGGATGTGCTCCATGAGCGAATCGGCATTCTCGCTCTGGAGCGCGACGTTGACGGCATCCGGTGCGAAATCGGGGTCGGTCACCACCGCGCGGGCGAGATCCTGCGGCGCCGCCTTCGAGAACCCCCCGTTCGGGCCGTCGGTCCACTGGAAGGGCGTGCGCACGGCGGATCGTTCGGGAAGGTCGAGATTGTCGCCCATGCCGATCTCCTCGCCGTACCAGAATACAGGAGTGCCCGGCAGGGCGAGCATCAGGCTGTAGGCCATGGCGAGCCGGCGCCGGTCGCCGCCGAGCATCGGTGCGAGCCTGCGGCGAATGCCGCGGTCGTAGAGGCGCATGCCCGGTTCCGGCGCGAAGGCGTCGAACACCTCCGAGCGCTCCGCATCCGAGAGACGACCGAGATCGAGCTCGTCGTGATTGCGCAGGAAGGTGGCCCATTGCGCGACCTGATGGACCGGCGGGCGCTCTTGCATCAGATCGGCGACGGGGCGTGCGTCCTCGCGGGCGAGCGCCAGGAAAGTCGCCTGGTTGAGCAGGAAGTCGAACACCATCGTCATGCGCTCGCCGTCCTCGCCGAAATAGGCGGGGATCTTCTCCATCGGCACGTTCGCCTCGGCGAGGAGGATCGCCTCCGCCTTGCGCCAGGAGAGGAACCGCCGCAGGTAGGTGAGGAAGGCGTGCGGATCGGCCTCGGCGTCGGGCGCGGCGCTGCGCAGCGGCGAGCGCGGGCGGTCTTCCAGCATGAAGGGTACGGCGTCGAGCCGGAAGCCGGAGACGCCGAGCTCGAGCCAGAAGCCCATGATCTTCTCGATCTCCTCGCGCACCGCGGGGTTGGCGAGGTTGAGATCGGCCTGATGCGCGTAGAAGCGGTGGAAGTAGTAGGCCTGCGCCGCCTCGTCCCAGGTCCAGGTCGTGTCCTGCACGCCGGGAAAAACGACACCCTCGTCGGCACCGGCGGGCTTCTCCTCAGACCAGAGATAGAAGTCGCGAAAGCGCGAGTTCGGGTCGGCGCGGGCCTTCTGGAACCAGGGATGGTCGGTCGAGGTGTGGTTGACCACGAGGTCGACGATCACCCGGATGCCGCGCCCGTTGGCCTCGCGGGCGAAGCGCACGAAGTCGCCGAGCGTCCCGAGCCGCGGGTCGACCTGGTAGAAATCGGAGATGTCGTAGCCGTTGTCGCGGTTGGGCGAGGCGTAGAACGGCAGCAGCCAGATGCAGGTGGCACCGAGCGCCTCGATGTGGTCGAGCCGGTCGGCGAGGCCCTGGAAGTCGCCGCAGCCATCGCCGTCCGCGTCCATGAAGGTCTCGACGTCGACGCAGTAGACGACGGCGTTCTTGTACCAGAGATCCAGCATCGATTTCTCCTGCGCGCTCACGCGACGATGATCACGCCCTCGTTCGGCCGCAGCCGCACCCCGGATCCGACGGTCTCGTCGTCGCGGTCGAGATGGGTCGAGAGCGTGATGCGGCCCGCCCCGCCCTCGAGGTGGAGGTCCGCCACCACCTGCTCCTCGGCGCCGAAGTTGAGCACGACCGTGATCTCGTCGCCGTCGGCGTGGCGCTTGAAGGCGAACACGTCGCCCATGGTCTCGATGCCCGACCAGTCGCCGACGGCGAGCGCGGGCGACGCGCGGCGCAGCGCAATCAGGCGCCGGTGCAGGGTGAGCATCGAGCCCGGATCGCGGTCCTGCGTCTCGACGTTGCGCGCCCCGTGGTCCGGCGACAGCGGCAGCCAGGGCTCGACCGTCGAGAAGCCCGCGTGCTCGGACGCGTCCCATTGCATCGGCGTGCGCTGCGGGTCGCGGGTGAAGCCCGCCTCGTGGCGGCCCCAGGCGTCCTCGCCGCGCCCGGGCGGTATCTCGACGTTCGGCATGCCGATCTCGTCGCCGTAGTAGAGGGTGGGCGTGCCGCGCAGCGTGAACAGCAGCATCGCCGCGATGCGCGCCTGGGCCGCGCCGACGCGCCCCGCCACGCGTCGCTGGTCGTGGTTTCCGAGGACCCAGTTCGGCCAGCCGCCCTCCGGCAGCAGGCCCTCGTACTGCTCGACCAGCGCCTTCACCTCCCGCGCCTCCCAGGGCGTCAGGATCAGCTGGAAGTTGAAGGGCAGGTGCGTACCCGAGAGGTCGCGGCCGTAATAGGCCATCAGCCGCTCCAGCGGCAGGTAGATCTCGCCGATGAGCAGCCGGTCATCGTACTCGTCCACCAGGCGGCGCATCTCGGAGATGACGATCGCCATGTCCTCGTGATCGTTCGAGTTCGTCTGCAGCAGCGTGTCGATCTCCGGCATCCCCGGCTTCCAGCCCGGGTTGGGCGGATTGTCGCGCAGCTCGGGGTCCTTCATGCAGTAGTAGACGACGTCGAGCCGAAAGCCGTCGACGCCCCGGTCGAGCCAGAAGCGCATGGCGTCGACCATCGCTGCGCGCAGCTCGGGATTGCGCCAGTTGAGATCGGGCTGCTCGGTCAGGAACGAGTGCAGGTAATATTGCCCCGTGGCCTCGTCCCATTCCCAGGCCGAGCCGGAGAACACCGAGATCCAGTTGTTCGGCGGCGAGCCGTCGGGCTTGGCGTCGCGCCAGACGTACCAGTCGCGCTTGGGGTTGTCCCGCGAGGAGCGGCTCTCCAGGAACCAGGGATGCTGGTCCGAGGAGTGGTTGGGCACGAAGTCCATGATGACCTTGAGGTCGAGCTCACGCGCCCGCGCCACCAGCCGGTCGAAATCCTCCAGCGTGCCGAACAGCGGGTGGATGCCGGTGTAGTCGGCGACGTCGTAGCCGTGGTCCTTCATCGGCGAGGGATAGACCGGGCTGATCCACACCGCGTCGCAGCCGAGCCCGGCGATGTGATCGAGGCGCTGCTCGATGCCTTTCAGGTCCCCGATGCCATCGCCGTCCGTGTCCTGGAACGAGCGGGGATAGACGTGGTAGATGATGCCGCGCTGCCACCATCTCGTGCCGGCGATCATGACGCTCCTCCGGTTCGCGTGCGGTGCCAAACGGTTCGCGAGCGCGCGTCGTTCCGATGCGGCGGCCGGGCTGGACGTAGGCGGCGGGGCATTGTCGATTTCGACGAACGTGCTATCTTTCATGTCGGAGCGAGGGGGAAGGGTCTCCCCTCCCCCCTCTCTTTCATCACCGTCCCGAGGACATGCGGAAGGCGAGCTGCAGAACTCGCCTTCCGCCCCCAGCGGAGGGTGATGGACACGCTCAGGCGCGGAAATCTCCACGACATCGCTGGTCCTCCGGTCGATCGAGCGGCTCCTCCGCCCGAGGGCACCGGGAGGAAGCCCGGCGCGGGGCGCCTGCACCGCCCTGGCGTTTCGCCGATCGACGGACGGCAACCTAGATGGCGGGCCTCGGGCACGCAATCCGAAAAGTGGAAGATTCGTCGGGTTATGCCTGAAGAGCAGCTCTACCGAGCGCTCCGGGTTGCTTTTTCGGGCAAGGATGCTAGTCTCGCGTTCGGAGTGAACGGGGAAGGGTCTCCCCTCCCCCGCTCTTTCGTCAGCTGCTCAGAGCCACGCGGAAGACGAGCGTCCATCTCGTCTTCCGCACCCTGAGCAGGCTGACGGACACGGTCAGGCGTGAAAAGCTCCACGACATCGCATGTCTCCTCCGTCAGCCGAGCGAGGCCGTCGCCCGCGGGCGCCGGGAGCCCGTCTCCGGCGCGGGGTGTCGGACCACCACCCTGGCATTCCTCTCGACTGCGAGGGGCAACCTAGACAGCAGTGTACGCGAGGGCAATCCGGAAAGTAGAAATTACGTCGTTTTCCGACGTAAAACGCCCCGCTCCCTCGCCTTGCCCTCCGCGCGCCGATCGGCCACCTTCGCTGCCCGTCGAACCACGCGAAAGTCGCTGCCCGGTGCGCCCCTCCGTTCTCGATCCGCTCTTCGCCCCGGCCACGTCGCTCCCCGGCGTCGGGCCGAAGATCGCGCCCCTTGTGGATCGCCTCGTAGGGGAGACTGGCCAGCCGGCGCGGATCGTCGATGTTCTGTTCCATCTCCCCACGGGCGCGGTCTCGCGCAAGGTCGCCGGCAAGATCGCGGATGCGCCGGTCGGCGAGCCGGTCTCCCTCGTCGTCACCGTCACGCACCATCAGCCGGGGCCGCTGAACCGCTCGAAGGCGCCCTACCGCGTCGTCGTCGACGACGACAGCGGAGACGTGGCGCTCGTGTTCTTCAACATGCCGCGCGCGCGGATCGAGCGGCTGCTGCCGGTGGGCGCACGCAAGGTCGTCTCCGGCAAGCTCGAGGTCTATGACGGGCGCCGGCAGATGGTGCATCCGGACCGCATCATCGACCTCTCCGAGATCGATACGCTGCCCGCGGTCGAGACGGTCTACGGCCAGACCGAGGGCCTCTCCTCGCGCATGATCGCGCGCCTCGCGACCGCGGCGCTGGAGCGCGTGCCCCATCTGCCCGAGTGGCAGGACCCCGCCTTCCTCGCCCGCGAGCGCTTCCCGCCCTTCCGCGAGGCGCTCGCGGCGCTGCACCGGCCCGACAGCGTCGAGACCGTGGCGGGCGATGCCGGCGCGGCGCACCCCGCCCGCCGGCGCCTGGCCTACGACGAGGCGCTCGCCTCCCAGCTGGCGCTCGCCCTGGTGCGCGCCCGCGCCCGGCGCAAGCCCGGCCGCGCCAACGCCGGAGACGGCCGGCTCGTCGCCGCGATCGAGAACCGCCTGCCCTACGCGCTCACCGGCGCGCAGGCCCGCGCCGTCGCCGAGATCCGGGCCGACATGGCGTCGGACACGCGCATGCTGCGCCTGCTCCAGGGCGACGTCGGCGCCGGCAAGACCGTGGTGGGGCTGCTGGCCGTGGCGAGCGCCATCGAGGCGGGCCGGCAGGCGGCGATGATGGCACCGACCGAGATCCTGGCGCGCCAGCACTACGCTCGGCTGAAGCCGCTGGCCGACGAGGCCGGCCTCACCATCGCGCTCCTCACCGGCCGCGACCGCGGGGCCGAGCGCCGCACGGCGCTGGCGGGCTTCGCGGACGGCTCGGTGCAGATCGCGGTGGGCACCCACGCGCTGTTCCAGGAGGAGGTGGTGTTCCACGACCTGGGGCTCGCCGTCGTCGACGAGCAGCACCGCTTCGGCGTGCACCAGCGCCTCGCGCTCGGCGCCAAGGGCGAGGCGGTGGACGTGCTCGTCATGACCGCCACCCCGATCCCGCGCACCCTGGCGCTCACCTATTTCGGCGACATGGACGTCTCGGTGCTCGACGAGAAGCCTCCCGGCCGCCAGCCGATCCAGACGAAGCTGATCGCGCTCGACCGCATCGGCGATGTCGTGAAGGGGCTCGGCCGCGCCATGGAGGCCGGCGCGCGCATCTACTGGGTGTGCCCGCTCGTCGAGGAGAGCGAGACCATCGACCTCGCCGCGGCCGAGGAGCGCGGCGAGGACCTGCGCCGGTGGTTCGGCGAGCGCGTGGGCGTCATCCACGGCCGCATGCCCGGCCGCGACAAGGACGAGGCCATGCGCCGCTTCCAGGCGGGGGAGACGACGCTGCTCGTCTCCACCACCGTCATCGAGGTCGGCGTCGACGTGCCCGAGGCGACCATCATGGTGATCGAGCACGCCGAGCGCTTCGGCCTGGCGCAATTGCATCAGCTGCGCGGGCGGATCGGGCGCGGCTCGGGGGCCTCGACGTGCCTCTTGTTGTACAAGGGCCCGTTGGGCGAGACCGCCCGCGCGCGGCTCGAGATCCTGCGCGAGACGGAGGACGGCTTCCGCATCGCGGAGGAGGACCTGCGGCTGCGCGGCGAAGGCGAGGTGCTGGGCACGCGGCAATCCGGCCTGCCGGGCTTCAAGCTGCTGCGCCCGGAGACCGACGGGCGGCTGCTGGAGACGGCCCGCGACGACGCCCGGCTCATGGTGGAGCGGGACCCGGGGTTGAAGGGTGAGCGCGGGGAGGCGCTGCGGGTGCTGCTGTATCTGTTCTCGCGGGATGCGGCGGTGCGGACGTTGGGGGCGGGGTAATAAAACTTCAGATTACATTGAAGGCCCCGTTGAGAATTCCTCAAAAAAACTTTTATATCGCTCAACGATCGTGCCGCGGGACACCTGCCTGTTCGCTCCGCGGTCTAAGGCTGACTTGGCCAACTCAACACCGTCATCGTCACTAGTTACGGCGTACCAAAGATCCACATCTGGATCATCAACATTTTTAATATTTTTGAGAAACTTCATAAACTGTGGAAAAACCTCCTCTAAATCGTCTTCTTTGTTGGCAATGTTCATGAATACGTGAGTTACGACGTCATGTTCTCGGCTTTGAAACAGCAATTCTAATGCAGAGGGAATGTCATCAAGTGAAGCGGCGAGTTCCTTGATGTTTTTCCGTGTAAGACCATCAAAATATCCTTCTACCTGTGCTGCGATAAATCCCGCGTGATAGGGGTTTTTCGCAGTAAGAATAGATGCCAATTGTAGATAGAATGTTCGCCACTCTTCCGGTACGCCCTTCTTGCGCGCTCGCTCGCTTTTCTTCGAAACGAAAGCGTAATATGCCAGTGCCGTTGGGCTGTGCAAAAAATCATGTATGCGTTTCTTTTCCGGATCAATATCGAATTTCTCCCTTATTTCAGTTGGCGCTTGAGTATACAAAACAGCCTTTATCATTAGAGCCCTGAGTGCCGAAATAATTTGCGCCGTGTCCTGCTTCACTTTCTGGGCAGCTTGAAAATCTATCGTCGCCACACGTCTAGACACTTGCGTTGGATAAATACTGCCAATGATGGCTAGAAGAGAGACAAATAAGGAAGTCGCTGCGACTAAGTCTGCGACTGCTATTCCGTAGTCGGTAAGGAACTTAAGCATGGTGCGCTCCAAAACCCGTCTACAAAATTACCCTGGCTTTACGTCTCGGTCAATACACAACCTTTTAGCGGTTTAAGGTGGGTCGGTCGTGCCTAGGGGCAAGCGGAAGGAGAGGTTGGGGGTCGGTGCCTGTGGGAGGGCGGCCGCGTTTCCTGTCAACCGTCGCGCAGGTGCTCGCGCAGCACCCGCCGGATCATCTCCGCCCGGCTCGGCTTCGGCTCCGGCTCGCGCGCGATGGCCGCGTCGAGCGCGCCGAGCAGGTCCGAGCGCAGGCGCACGCCGATCAGCGTGCCTACCTCGCTCGGCGGCGGCCCGCGCTTTTTCTTGTTAACAGGGTTTGACTCGGCCATCGTACCGTGTTATCAGGGTTTTCGTCCAACGGAAGCATAGCCGCTCCCGCCCGGCCCAGGCGATCCCGATTCCGGAGGCGATCCGATGCCGTCCACCACGAATATCACTTTCGCGGGCGATCCCGCGCGCGTCCCCCCGTCACTCCTCCCCCAAATGCCCCCGCTCCTCCAGCCACTGCGTCACGATCCGCCGGATCATCTCCGAGCGGCTGGGCGCGTCCGTCACGGCCTTGGCGGCCCGGCCCAGGGCGCGGGTGACAGCCGGGGGCGAGCGGAAGGAGAGGTGGGGGTCGGTGCCGGTGGCGGGGCGGCCGCGCTTTTTCGGTGTCACGGAAATTGACATCGCGATTCAGGTGTCACATAAATCCTGGGGAGCCGAGCGGCGGGCGCGCAGCGCCTGCCGACTGGCCCTTTCGGGAGAGCCGAGCATGACCCATACCACGGATCCCCCATCCGCGACGATCCCGCGCGCCCGCAGGCCCAAGAGCCTCGCGAGGCTCGAGAGGCCTGGTGGGCCGCCTTCGTCGCCGATCTCCCGCCTGCGGAGGAGGCGCGGCTGCGGCGGGTGGCGGCGGCATTGGTCGGGGCGGAAGCGGAAGCCGAGACGCCCGCCCCCGGCCTGCTCGATCTCCAGGACGCGGCCCATGCCGCACAGGCGCTCGCGAACGGCCTGCGGCTGGCCATCGAGGGCCTCGACCCCGGCGAGGACCGCGAGGCGCTCGGCCGCATCGGCGACCTCCTCGCCCACGAGATCGGCGCCCTCGCGGAGGGGCTCGCCGCAACGAACAGGGCGGCCTGACCGCTCCCGCCCCCTCGGGGCGGGGACGGCTCGCGAAGCGAGCCAGGGGCGGGGTCCCGTCGTGCCGCACACGTCGGTGGTTTCGGCTTCGCCGAAGCGCCTTCGGCGCACCCCCTCCGTCTCGTCGCCTTCGGCGCCGATCCACCTCCCCCGATGGGGGAGGAGCGCGGATACCGCCCCCGGCCTGCTCGATCTCCAGGACGCGGCCCATGCCGCCCGGGCGCTGGCGAACGGCCTGCAGCTGGCCATCGAGGGCCTCGGCCCCGGCGAGGACCGCGAGGCGCTCGGCCGCATCGGCGACCTCCTCGGCCGGGAGATCGGCGCCCTCGCGGAGGGGATCGCCGCAACGAACAGGGCGGCCTGACCGCTCCCGCCCCCTCGGGGCGGGGACGGCTCGCGAAGCGAGCCAGGGGCGGGGTCCCGTCGTGCCGCACACGTCGGCGGTTTCGGCTTCGCCGAAGCGCCTTCGGCGCACCCCCTCCGTCTCGTCGCCTTCGGCGCCGATCCACCTCCCCCGATGGGGGAGGAGCGCGGATACCGCCCCCTCCCTGCTCGACCTCCAGGACGCGGCCCATGCCGCCCGGGCGCTCGCGAACGGCCTGCAGCTGGCCATCGAGGGCCTCGACCCCGGCGAGGACCGCGAGGCGCTCGGCCGCATCGGCGACCTCCTCGCCCACGAGATCGGCGCCCTCGCGGAGAGGCTCGCCGCGACCCGCTCTCCTCCCCTGTAGGAGACGGACGGGCACGCCGTCCGGCGTGTTTCGGCGAAGCCGAAGCGGTGCCGGCGCGCCGCGATCTCGTCCGCATGGACGGCGGCGCGCGCCTGCTCCAAACTCGAAACGGTTCGGCTGGTCGAGGATCCCGTTCTCGACGCGGGCGCCGACGGGAGGAACGACGCCATGAGCCCGTCCACCATGCGACACCTGTCGGTCGCCGCGGCGCTCGGCGTCGCCTGCATCGCTCCGGCGGCGGCGCAGCCGATGCTCGACCTCGTCTTCGACGGCGACGCGCTGACCTTCACGCCGGTGATGGACGGGGCGCGCACCGGCTTCACCGGCTTCCTGTCGGTCGACGCCGTCAGCATCGAGGGCGCGAGCGGCCCCGCGCGGCTGGTGCTCGAGATCGCGCTGCCTCCGGGCTCGTCCACCGGCGCGGCGCCGCACGACGCGCGCATCCTCTATCGCCCCGACGGGTTTCGCGACTACTGGGTCTCGCCGACGCCCTTCCCCGAGGGAGCGATCGCGATCGAGCGTCTCGATCTCGCCGCGGCGACGCCGCGCATCGCGGGCCGCTTCGAGGCGCCGCTCTGCTTCACCGCCTCGCCGATGCACCTGCCGGACCCCGCGCGCTGCGTCACCGTCTCGGGCCGGTTCGACACGCCCCTCGTGCACGACTGAGCCCGCGCTTCACGCCACCCTGCGTGCGGCGCGCCGGTGACGCCCGCCCCTTCCCCCGCCCCTTCCCCCGCCCCGCCGCCTCTGCTAATCCCCGACGCCTCCCGCAGCCCGCGAACGAACGCCCCATGCCCCCTGCCCCGCCCTGCCGCATCCTCTGCCTCGGCGGCGCGGCCGTGGATCGGGCGTATCGGGTGCGCAGACCGATCCGGCTCGGGACGTCGAACCCGGCGGGGGCGGGCGTGTCGCACGGCGGCGTGGCGCGCAACGTGGCGGAGAGCCTGGCGCGGCTCGGGGCGCCGGTGGCGCTCGCCTCCGTCGTCGGGGCGGACGCGGCGGGCGCGGAGATCGCCGCCGCGCTCGCGGCACTCGGCGCCGACGTCACCGGCATCGAGCGCGTGGCGGATGCGACGACGGCGGAATACGTCGCCGTGCACGGACTCGACGGCGCACTGCATGCCGGCCTCGCCGCCATGGACGTGCTGGCGCGGCTCGACGCCGGCTTCGTCGCCCGCGCCGCGCCCGCCCTCGCCCGCTCCGGCCTCGTCTTCGCCGACGCCAATTGCGGCGCCGACGCCCTCGCCACCCTCGTGGCGCGCGCCCGCGGCGCGCCCTGGCGGCTCGCGCTCGACGCGGTCTCGGTGGCGAAATCGGCCCGGCTGCCGGAGGATCTCGCCGGCGTCGCCGTCCTGTTCTGCGCGCGCGACGAGGCGGAGGCGCTGGTCGGCGCCGGGCTCCCGCCGGCGGACCTCGCCCGCGCGCTCGTCGCCCGCGGCGCGGCCGCCGCCGTGGTGACGCTCGGCGCGGACGGGCTCGTCGTGGCGGACGCCGCGGGCGCCACGCACCGCCCGGCCCCGCCGGCGGATGTCGTCGACGTCACCGGCGCGGGGGACGCGCTCATCGCCGGCACGCTGCATCGCCTCGCCGCGGGCGCGCCGCTGGCCGAGGCTCTCGCCGCCGGCCAGGCCCTCGCCCGCCTCACCATCGCCCGCCCGGGCGCCGTGCGCGCCGACCTCTCACCGGCCCTCCTCGACGAGGCGCAAGCAGACGGAGCCACCCCATGACCACCCTCCCCGCGCCTCTCCCCTCCTGCCTCGACGTCGCCCCCGAGGTCTCCGACGCCCTCGCCGCCGGGCGGCCGGTGGTGGCACTCGAATCGACCATCATCACCCACGGCATGCCGTGGCCCGCGAACCTCGAGACCGCGCGGGCGGTGGAGGCGATCGTGCGCGCCGGCGGCGCCGTGCCGGCGACGATCGCGGTGATCGCCGGGCGCATCCGCGTCGGGCTCGACGACGCGTCGCTGGAGGCGCTGGCGCAGAAATCGGACGTCATGAAGCTCTCGCGGGCCGATCTCCCCTTCGCGGTCGCCACCGGGCGCGACGGCGCCACCACCGTCGCGGCGACGATGATCTGCGCGGCGGCGGCGGGCATCCGCGTCTTCGCCACCGGCGGGATCGGTGGCGTGCACCGCGGCGTCGAGGAGACGATGGACGTCTCCGCCGATCTCGAGGAGCTCGCCCGCACGCCGGTCTGCGTGGTCTGCGCCGGCGCCAAGGCGATCCTCGATTTGCCGCGCACGCTGGAGGCGCTCGAGACCCGCGGCGTGCCGGTGATCGGCTACCGCACAGACGCGCTGCCCGCCTTCTGGAGCCGGGATTCCGGCCTGCCGGCGCCGCTGCGCCTCGACGACCCGGCGGCGATCGCCGCCGTGCTGGCGGCCAAGCGCGATCTCGGCCTCGCGGGCGGGGTCCTCGTCGCGAACCCCGTGCCGGAGGAAGCCGAGATCCCGCGCGCCGAGATCGAGGCGCACGTCGCGACCGCGCTGGCCGAGGCCCGGTCGGCGGGCGTCGGCGCCAAGGCGGTGACGCCGTTCCTGCTCGGGCGGCTCGTGGAGCTGACGGGCGGGCGCAGCCTCGCCACCAACGTCGCGCTCGTGAAGAGCAACGCGGCGCTCGCCGCCGAGATCGCGGGTGCGATCGCGGGTGCGGCGGCGCGCGGGTAACGGGAGTGACGGCGCCGCTCAGCCCGACAGCGGCCCCACGGCCCGGACCTCGCCGACGATGGTGCCGTTCCAGTTCTTGATCGCGGCGCCGGCGACCGAGTCCGCCAGCGTGCGCTCCTTGTCGTCGAGGTCGAGGAAGCGGCGGATGATCGCCGCCATCATCGCCTCGGCGGCGCGGGTCGCCCCGTCGTCGCACTTGAGCGCGGCGCCGAGCCCCAGCTCCGGGAAGGCGGCGCAGTAGACGCCCTCGGCGCCGGTCTTCAGGAAGACGCGCGGGCCGAGGCACTCCATCACCCGCGTGTCGAAGCGCCCGGTGCCGGCCACCATGAACGGGTTCGCCGCAACCGCCCGCCGGATGCGCGCCGCCGCGGTGGCGTAGGCGTCCGACAGGTGCATGCCGGTGCCGAGCTTGGCGAAGCCGTAGGCGAGCGCCGGCAGGGGCACGGCGTAGGTCGGGATGGCGCAGCCGTCGATGCCGCGGCGATCCTCCGTGTGGGTCGCCCCCGTCACCTCCTCGAGGGCGGCGCGCACCTCCTCCATCACGGGGTGATCCGCCCCGGTATACCCGAGAGGATCGATCCTGGAGGCGCAGGCGAGGCAGACGAAGCCGGCGTGCTTGCCCGAGCAATTGTTGTGGAGCGGGCCGGGGCGTCCGCCGGCCTCGGCCAGCGCGCGGGCGACCTTCTGGTCGAGCGGCCAATGGCAGCCGCATTCGAGTACGCCCTCGTCGCGGCCCGCCTTCGCCAGCATGGAGGCCGCAGCCTCGACATGGGCGGGCTCGCCGGAATGGGAGGCGCAGGCCAGCGCCAGCTCGGCGTCGGTGAGGCCCATGGCATCCGCCGCGCCGCTGGCGACGAGAGGCAGCGCCTGGATCGCCTTCACCGCGGAGCGGGGGAAGACCGGCTCGTCGACGTCGCCGATGGCGAGCACGGCGGTGCCCTCGGTGTCGACGACGGCGACCGCGCCGCGATGGCGCGATTCGACGAGCGTGCCGCGCGTCACCTCGACGAGAACGGGGTTGTTCATCTGGGCCTCTCGGGTTCCCGATCGGGGCGCGGCCACGGGCGCGCGCCCCGGAAGGCGGGCCTTTTGACGGATGCGGCGGGGGAAGTCAAAGCGTGGCGGAGCCGCACGGAGGTGCCGCCGAGGCGCGGGCGTGCCGATCCGGCTCGGCGCTTCCCCGCACTTGCGGCGCGCGCCGGCGCGCGCTTCCCTCGGAGCAGGTAAGGAGCCCTGCGATGACCGATGCGCCGATCGACTACGAGGCCGAGTACGACAACCGCGCCCGCGTGCCCGAGCACCCGGGGATCTTCGCCGGCTGGGCGCGGGACGCGGCCGCCTTCCGCGCCGCGCACCCCCCGCTCGAGATCGCCTACGGGCCTGGCGAGCGCCAGCGGCTCGACCTGTTCCGGCCCGTGGCCGACCGAGCGCCGGCGGCGGTGATGTTCATCCACGGCGGCTACTGGCAATCGCTCGACCGCTCCTACTTCAGCCACCTGGCGGCGGGGCTTCTCGCGCACGGGGTGCAGGTCGCGATCCCGAGCTACACGCTCGCCCCGCAGGCGCGCATCGGCGAGATCATCGAGGAGATGCGCGCCGCCGCCCGCGAGATGGCACGCTTCGATCGCCCGCTCGTCGTCGCCGGCCATTCCGCCGGCGGGCATCTCGCCGCCTGCCTGCTCGCCACGCACTGGAAGGCCGTGTCGCAGGACCTGCCGGACGACCTGGTCCGCGCAGCCTTCGCGATCTCCGGCCTGTTCGACCTCGCGCCGCTCCTGCACACCAAGGTCAACGGCGCGCTGCGGATGGACGATGCCGAGGCGAGAGCCGCGAGCCCGCTCCTGTGGGAGCCGATCCCCGGCGGCAGCCTCGACGCCGTGGTCGGCGGGGACGAGAGCGCGGAGTACCACCGCCAGAGCCGGGCCATCGTCGAGGCCTGGGGCGCCAGGGGCGTGGCGACGCGCTACGAAGCGGTGCCGGGCCGGCATCATTTCGACGTCGTCGCCCCGCTGTCGGACCCGGCCTCGCCGATGGTGGCGCGGCTCGTGGCTCTGGCGGGTCGGTGAGCGCGCGCGGGGCGCGCGACCCTGGCGTTGTTCACTCCGCGGCTTCGCGCAGCTCCGACACGCTGGCGAAGCAGGCCTCGAGCGCGCCCACGAGATGCTCGATGTCCGCCTCGGTGTGTAGCGGCCCCGGGGTGATGCGCAGCCGCTCCGTCCCGCGGGCGACGGTGGGATAGTTGATCGGCTGGACGTAGATGCCGTGGCGCTCGAGCAGCAGGTCGGTGATCGCCTTGCAGCGCACGGGATCGCCGACCATGACGGGAACGATGTGGCTGCCGTTCATCAGGTGCGGGATGCCCGCCTGGTCGAGCCGCGCGCGCAGCTGGGCCACCCGCTCACGCTGGCCGCGACGCTCGACGTCCGAGACCTTGAGATGGCGGATCGCGGCGCGCGCCCCTGCGGCGAGCGCCGGCGGAAGCGCGGTGGTGAAGATGAAGCCCGAGGCGAAGGAGCGCACGAAATCGCACACGGCCGCCGAGCCGGCGATGTAGCCGCCCATGACGCCGAAGGCCTTGCCGAGCGTGCCCTCGATGATGGTGAGGCGATGGGCGAGGCCCTCGCGCTCCGAGACGCCGCCGCCGTGCGGGCCGTACATGCCCACGGCGTGGACCTCGTCGAGATAGGTCATGGCGCCGTAGGCCTCGGCCACGTCGCAGATGTCGGAGATCGGCGCGACGTCGCCGTCCATCGAGTAGACGGACTCGAAGGCGACGATCTTGGGCCGCGCCGGGTCGATCGCCGCGAGCTTGGCCTCGAGGTCGGCGACGTCGTTGTGGCGGAAGATCACCTTCTCGGCCTTGGAATGGCGGATGCCCTCGATCATGGAGGCGTGATTGCCCGCGTCCGAGACGATGACGGCGTTCGGCAGCTTGGCGCCGAGCGTCGAGAGAGCCGCCCAGTTCGAGACGTAGCCCGAGGTGAAGAGCAGCGCCGCCTCCTTGCCGTGCAGGCCGGCGAGCTCCTGCTCGAGCAGGACGTGGGCGTGCGTCGTGCCGGAAATGTTGCGGGTGCCGCCCGCGCCGGCGCCGCAGCGGGCGATCGTCTCCTGCATGGCGGCGACCACGTCGGGGTGCTGGCCCATGCCGAGGTAGTCGTTCGAGCACCAGATCGTGACCTCGCGCTCGACTCCGCCGCTGCGGAAGACCGCGCGCGGGAAGGCACCGGCCTGCCGCTCGAGATCGGCGAACACCCGATAGTTGCCCTCCTGGCGTAGCCCGTCGAGCGCGGTGCGGAAGATTTCTTCGTAGTTCATCATCGTCTCCACAGGCTGAACGCGGAAGGCGTGTCGTCGATGCGCGCGGCGCGGCGGCGCGGGGCCAAGGCGTCGCGGACGGGCTCGCGCGCCGGGTCGCGCAGCGTGTCGCGCACCGGCTCGGACGTCGGCTCGCCGGACGGCGCGTCGCCGGAGGGCAGGCGCCACAGGGCGATCGACTCGAAAGGCAGGACCAGGAACCAGTGCTCGAGGATCGCCAGCGCGAGCAACGTCGCGACGAGCGAGCGGCTCGCCGCCTCGAACGCGCCGGTCTCCGGCGAGAGCACGGGCACGGCGACGAGCGTCAGGACGACGAGCGCGGCCGAGACCGAGACCGGGAAGAACGCGTTCATCGCACGCCTGGTGAACCAGGACTTCAGGTAGGCGAGATGCTCGGGCAGGAACCCGTCGGCGTGGTTGGGCACGCCGAGGAAGATGTTGATCTTGGCCGACAGCCGCATCACCCACAGGACGGCGTAGGTCGCGATCGCCGTCTGGTTCTCGCCGCCCCAGGAGATGGCGAGGACGACGATGAAGCCCGCCAGGATCGCCAGCTCGTGCCAGATGATGGCCTCGATCGCATGGCGCAGGCGGGTGAGCCCGCGCGTGCCCGGGGGGGAGGCGGTGGTGCGCGGGCCGGTGATCCAGCCGGTGAGGAAGGACACCTCCGTCCAGCCCCAGACCACCAGCGCGCAGGCGAAGGCGCACAAAGCCGCGGCGACGCTCGTCACGTCGGCGGACCAGGCGAGGCCGCCGAGCGCGAGGCCGGTGAGCAGCGTGGCGCCGGCCATGGTCCAGGGGAAGGTCCAGCGCGGCAGCCGGTCGAGCATCAGGATGAGCCCGGTGGAGGCCCACCAGGCGAAGAGCGCGAAGCCGGCTGCGGCGAGGACCATGGTCATCGGGCGCGCGTCCTCACCAGGCCGGCTCGAGCCGCACCGAGGCCGGGACCTCGTTGCGCTTGACCGGCACGAGATAGAGCCGCGCGAAGGTCGCGGCCGCGGCCAGCGAGAGCGCCGCCTTGCGCAGCCGGCCGGCGATGCCGCCGTGCGCGGCGGCCTTCTCCATCGAGCGCGAGATCCGCACCAGCCGGTCGAGCCCCGGCTTGAAGGACGGATGGTCGATGTCGAGCACGACCGGGAAGACCTGGCGCGAGACTTCCGAGGTGATGCGGAAGACGCGGTAGTCGTACTCGTCCGGGTCGATGCCGAGCGCCTGATGGAAGTGCGGCCGGGCGTGGTCGCGCACGTACATGGTGGCGTAGACCGCGAGCAGGAAGAAGCGCACCCAGTACTTGTTGAGGCCGGTGATGAGATGCGGGTTGGCGCGCATCAGCAGCGCGAAGGCCTCGCCATGGCGGAACTCGTCATTGCACCACTTCTCGAACCACTTGAAGATCGGGTGGAAGCGCAGCTCCGGATTGCGCTCGAACAGGCGGTAGATGGTGATGTAGCGCGCGTAGCCGATCTTCTCCGACAGGTAGGTCGCGTAGAAGATGAACTTCGGCTTGAAGTAGGTGTACTTCTTCGCCTTCGTCAGGAAGGCGAGGTCCACCGCGATGTCCATGTCCTTGAGCGTGTCGTTGATGAAGCCGGCATGGCGACCCTCGTCGCGGGCCATGAGTGCGAACAGCTCGCGCACGTCCGGGTTCTGGATGTGCTTCTTGAGCTCGACGTAGAGCACGCAGCCGGAGAACTCGGCCGTGACGGAGGAGATCAGGAAGTCCTTGAGCTCCTCCTGCAGGCCTTCCGGCAGGCTCGAGAGGTCGAAGTCGTCCCACTCGTCCGTGCGCTTGAAGTGGCCCTTGTTGGGGTCGTCGCGCATCTCCTTGATCAGCGCGTCCCAGTCCTTGCGCACGGGCTCGACATCGATCGCGTCCATCGCCGCGTGGTCGGTGGTGTAGAAGCGCGGGGAGAGCATCGTGCTCGCCTGGGCGCGCCGGGTCGATTCGTTGACGTCGCGGGTCTTGCGGGGCTTGGGGCTCTCGCCCTGGCCGACTCCGCCTTCCATCGTGATCATCGTGGCGTCCTCCCTCGGGGAATCGTCAGGCGTCGGAGACCGGCACCGTGGGCGTCGGCGCGTCGCTCTCGTGGATCTCCGGAGGATGCCCTTCGAAGCCGACCTCGAACAGGTCGGTGAGTTCCGCATATCCCTCGGCCTTTGCGAAGAGCCGATCGAAGATCGTCGCGCGCACCACGGTGGCGCGGCGCTCGAAGACGTGGCGCTCGCCGTGGGGCACGATGGTCGGCGCGCCGTGCACGATGACGCTGTCGCCCGGCGCGACCTTGATGCCGTGCAGGTCGACGTGGGCGTGCAGGCTGTCGAACGTGTTCTCGATCTCGATGGTACAGGGCACCTCGATCGTGCGGCGGAAGATCATGATGCGCCTCCCTCTGCGTTCAGGATCGCGACGCACGGCGCGAAGTTGTCCGGGACGAAGGCGGAGCGATCGATAGAGGCGGGGGTTGCCGTGTACTCGAGCGGGAGATGGCCGGCGGGACAGAGCACCAGGGTGAAGGGCACCTCCGCCCCGATCTCCCGGCGCTTGCGCTCACGGGCGAGGCCACGCATGGCCCCGCGCACGAAGCCGTTGGTGCCGGGATCGAAGACGCGCACGACGCTGCCGTCGACGGCGTCGCGCACCACGACGGCGCCGTCCGCCCGGTCCTCGAAGATCAGCGGCACGGCGAGGTGCGCGCCGCTCAGGTCCCGCGGCGCCGGCTCCGGCTCGCGGAAGTTCCACACGGCGCCGAGCACCGTGAGGAGCACGATCGTGGCGCCGTAGAGCGCACCCTTCGGGAAGTGCGCCCGGCGGGCGGGCGCGTCGGCGCCGGGATCGGGTCGGGGTGGCATGGCGTGAGCGTTCATCGGAGGAGCTCCACGGGTGTCTCAGGCGGTGGCCGGCTCGAGGCCGCGCCCCTCGCCGCCGCGCTGCGCATCCGGGTGCGCGTTCCCGCGCTGCCCGGCCGCGGCCGCCGCCGCGTTCTCGCCGTGCGTCGCGATCAGCCGCTCGGACAGGATCGCGCAGACGCGATCGACGTCGGGCACGGCACGCAGCATCGGCTCGACGGTCGAGAAGCGCCAGGGCCGCACGTAGGGCCAGAACAGCACGTAGGAGAGCCGCCGCTCGCTCTTGATGGTGAGCGGGATGTCGCCGGCGCCGTTCGGCCAGCGCTTGAGCGCGACGTTCTCGATGATCCGGAACGGCACGTTGACGCTCATCGGCAGGGCCACGCCGAACGACAGGATCAGGCGCTCGTTGGTGATGGTGAAGAAGGTCGAGCGGGCGGACAGCCAGGCATAGAGCGACAGCAGGCCGATCGCCGCCGCGCCCAGCGTCAGGAGCCAGGTCGCCGAGACGAGGGCGGCCGGCACGCCCGCGCCGGCGGCCAGCGCCTCGCCGAAGGCCCATGCCGCGAGGACCCCGAAATAGAGGCTGATCCCGCGCAGATGCATGGCGCGCCGCGCCAGCGTGCGCCAGGCGGGCTGGCCCTGCCAGAGGATGCTCTCGCCCTCGGGGAGCGGCGCGGGCAGGCCGCGCGGGGTCACGGGCTCGGCCTCGGCCGCCGCGCGCGCGACGGCGGCCACGGCCTCCTCGGGCTTCTTGACGATGGCGATGCTCATATGATCGGCTCCGAGCGCTCGGGGGTGGCGTAGATGGTGCCGCCGCCGAAGTAGCCGGTGACCTTGTCCTCCTCGCGCGCCGTGATCTGGTCGGGCGAGGCGAGGGCCGGCACGTCGGCGAACTGCGAGGCGAGGATCGCGGCCACGTGGACCTCGCGGCGGGTCTTCTTGATGCGGCAGAAGTTCATCGGCACGAGCACGGTACGCATCCCCTCCGGCGCCGCGACCTCGGTCTCGAGATAGCGGATCATCGGCTCGGAGCGGTCGATCCACAGCTCCGTCACCACGCCCGCCTTGATCCCGTCCGCCCCGATCACGGCCATGCCGATCGGCGTGTCGTCCTCGGCGGCGACGGCGAAGTCGGTGGCGACGCGCAGCGGCACGGTCCGGTTCTCGTCTTCCGCGGTGAGCTCGGGCACGTTCTCGCGCAGCGCGTAGGAGGCGGCGCCGATGCCGTCGATCATCGGGTTGCCGGTCGGCTTCAGCGGCGCGCCGGGCCACGCCTCGGCGGGCACGGCCTTGAGCTCGCGCTCGTCGACGTGGCCGGGAGGCGCCTGGTAGGTGTGGCCGTTGCGCAGGAGGAAGGTCTTGGGCTTGGGCATCGAGGGGAAGCCCTGCACCAGGACGTGCTGCGAACGCTCGGACACGAGCGGGTAGCCCTCGCGCTTGTCCTCGCGGCGCAGGTAGAAGATCAGCCCCGCGAAGAAGAACCAGAAGACGTACAGCGTCACCTGCGCGACGTCGATGTAACCCGTGATGGCTCCAGTGCCCATGGAAGCCTCCTGTTCAAGCTGGCAAATCGGCGAGACCGAACCGCTCGCGGGGCGCCGAACGGCCGACCGAAGCGGGTGCGACCAGCGGACCGATCGCAACGAGAGAGACGAAGAGGACGAGAATCTCGAGGTGGTAGACGACGTGGTAGCCGATCTCAGGCCCCGACAGCGCTCTCCCGAGCGCGCCGGAGGCGGCGAGCGCGTCGACGCCGTCGCGGATCGCGCCGCCCAGCGCGATGCCGAGCCCCGCCGCCGTCGCCTGCACGGCGCCCCAGGCGCCGAGCGCCAGGCCCGAGCCGCTCGCGTCGGCGAGCGCCATGGCGCCGGTGAGCGTACCCACCGCGAACAGCCCGGCGCCGAGCCCGATCAGCACCGCGCCGATGCGCAGGAGCAGCGGCGAAGCGAAGGCGCCGGCGACCACGACGCCGGAGAAGGGCGCGATGCCCACGAGCACGCCGAGCGCCGCGAGACGGTACGGGTGGCCGCCGCGGGTGAGC
>JBNPEA010000021.1:0-48688 GCA_051117315.1 Salinarimonas sp.
CCACGCCACGCCAAGGCGGCGGCCGTGCTCGGCATGGGCGCCTCGCTCGTGGTGATGGCGATCGCCGGCGCGCCGTTCGTGGCGTTCGCCTCGGTCGCCGTCGTCATGCTCGCCTGCGCCGCCTACATTCTCTCGCGCCCGGACGCGCCGCCCGCCGAGTGACGGCACCGCGCGCCGCTCACTCCACCGTCACCGACTTGGCCAGGTTGCGGGGCTGGTCGACGTCCTTCCCCATGAAGACAGCCGTATGGTAGGCGATCAGCTGCACGGGAACGCTGTAGACGAGCGGGGCCACGAGCGGGTCCACCTCCGGCAGGACGAGGGTCGCGAGCGTATCGAGCTGCGCATGGGCGACGCCCGCCTCGTCGGTGATCAGCACGATCCGCCCGCCGCGGGCGGCGACCTCCTGCATGTTGGAGATGGTCTTCTCGAACAGGTGATCGTACGGCGCCACCACGACGACCGGCGTCGCCTCGTCGATGAGGGCGATGGGCCCGTGCTTGAGCTCGCCCGCGGCGTAGCCCTCGGCGTGGATGTAGGAGATCTCCTTGAGCTTCAGCGCGCCTTCCATGGCGATCGGGTAGGCCGCGCCGCGGCCGAAATAGAGCACGTCGCGCGCCTTCGAGAGCTCGCGCGCGAGGATGTCGATCCGCGGCTCGAGCGCCATCGCCTCGTGCATCAGCGCCGGCGCCCGCTGAACGGCCTGCGCCAGGCGATCCGCCTCCTCCGCGCCGATCCGGCCGCGGGCGCGCGCCGCCTGCAGCGCCAGCGCGAACAGCGTCGCCAGCTGACAGGTGAAGGCCTTCGTCGAGGCGACGCCGATCTCGGGCCCGGCATGGGTCTGGGCGATGGCGTGGGCCTCGCGCGCCATCGAGGAGGTGGGGACGTTGACGACCGCGAGCACCGTCTGGCCGTTCGCCTTGGCGTAGCGCAGGCCGGCCAGGGTGTCGGCGGTCTCGCCCGACTGCGAGATCACGATCATCAGCCCGTCATCCGGCAGCGGCGCCTCGCGGTAGCGGAACTCGGAGGCGACGTCGATCTCCACCGGCAGCCGCGCCAGGCGCTCGAACCAGTACTTGGCGACGAGCCCGGCATAGAAGGCGGTGCCGCAGGCGGTGATCGTCAGGCGCTCGAGCCGCGCCCAGTCCACATCTGCGGCACGCTCGGCGTCGAGATGGACGGCGAGCGTCCGCGCGACGACCTCCGGCTGCTCGTAGATCTCCTTGATCATGAAGTGGCGGTGCCTGCCCTTCTCCGCCGCGAAGACGCCGGCGGCGATGCGCTGGCGCTGGCGGGCGACGGGCGCACCGCTCTCGTCCAGCAGCGTCGCGCCGGCGCGGGTCAGCACGACGACGTCGCCCTCCTCGAGATAGGTGATGTCGTCCGTGAAGGGGGCGAGGGCGAGCGCGTCGGAGCCGAGGAACATCTCCCCCTCGCCGTGGCCCACGGCCAGCGGCGAGCCCCGGCGCGCGCCGATCATCAGGTCCTCCTCGCCCTCGAAGAGGAAGGCGAGGGCGAAGGCGCCGCGCAGGCGCGGCAGCACGGCGAGCACCGCGGCGCGCGGGTCGAGCCCGGTCTTCATCTCGTGCGTGACCGCCTGGGCGACGACCTCGGTATCCGTGTCGGAGGCGAAGCGCACGCCCTCGTCCTCGAGGGCGAAGCGCAGCTCGCGGTAGTTCTCGATGATGCCGTTGTGGACGAGGGCGAGCCGGTCCGTCGCGTGCGGATGGGCGTTCGCCTCGGTCGGGCGCCCGTGCGTCGCCCAGCGGGTGTGGCCGATCCCGGCACGCCCGGGAAGCGGCTCGGCGGCGAGCTTGATCTCGAGGTTGCGCAGCTTGCCCTCGGCGCGACGGCGCGCGAGGCGCCCGTCACGCAGCGTCGCTACGCCGGTCGAGTCGTAGCCGCGGTACTCGAGCCGCTTGAGCGCGTCGACGAGCCGGTCAGCCACGTCGTCGCGGCCGAGAATTCCGATGATACCGCACATGGCAAGATCTCCCGTCGGGCGTGCACCGCTGCCGCGGGCATGCGTCACCGAGCTGCTCCGGGAGAGCTACTCGGGCAACATTGCCTAGACCAATCACGTTTCTTGACCGTTTATGACCGCGGTCGCTTGCTCTCGCGGAACGTCGTCGCCCAGCCCGGCTTCGTCGCCTGCCGGCCGCGGGCGACCGCCAGCGCATCCCCCGGCACGTCCTGCGTCACGACCGAGCCCGAGCCGACATAGGCCCCCGCCCCGATCGTCAGCGGCGCGACGAGCGAGGAGTTCGAGCCGATGAAGGCGCCCTCCCCCACGCGGGTCAGATGCTTGTCGAAGCCGTCGTAGTTGCAGGTGATCGTCCCGGCGCCGAGGTTGGCCCCGGCCCCGATCTCGGCATCACCGACGTAGGCGAGGTGCGGCAGCTTGGCGCCGGCGCCGATCGTCGCCTTCTTCACCTCGACGAAATTGCCGACCTTCGCTCCAGCGCCGATATCGGCGCCCGGACGCAGGCGCGCGAACGGTCCGATCGTCGCGCGGGCGGCGACGCGCGCGCCCGAGAGATGCGAGAAGGCGTGGATCGTCGCCCCCGCCTCCACGACGACATCGAGGCCGAGCACGACGTTGGGCTCGATCGTCACGTCGCGGCCGAGAACGGTGTCGTAGGAGAGGAAGACGCTGTCGGGATCGACCATCGTCACGCCGGAGCGCATGGCACGCACGCGCAGCCGCTGCTGGAGCGTGCGCTCGACGTCGGCGAGCTGCAGGCGGTCGTTGACACCCTGCACCTCCGATTCGGGCGCGACCACGCAGGCGACCGGGAGCGCGCGCGCGCGAGCGATCTCGACCGTGTCGGTGAGGTAGTACTCGCCCTTGGCGTTGGCGTTGCCGATCGCGTCGAGCAGCGAGAGCGCGTGCGCCCCCGCCAGCGCCATCAAGCCGGCATTGCACAGCGTCACCGCGCGCTCCGCCTCGCTCGCGTCGCGGTGCTCGCGGATCGCGAGGACCGCCGCGCCGTCGTCGCGCAGAACGCGACCGTATCCGGTCGGGTCGGCGGCGTCGAAGCCGAGCACGGTGACGGCAGCGCCGTCGGCGAGCGGCGCGCGCAGGCGCCCGAATGTCTCGGCCTCGACCAGCGGCGTGTCGGCATAGGCGACGACCACGTCGTCGACTGGCTCGGCCAGGGCCGCGCGCGCGGCCAGCACCGCGTGGGCCGTGCCGAGCCGTTCCTCCTGAACGAAGACCGCCGCGCCGGGCACGGCGGCGCGGGCCGCAGCGGCCACGTCCTCGCGGCCCGGCCCGACCACGACCGCCACCCGATCCGCCCCGGCCGCCCGCACGGCGGCGAGCGCGTGCGCGAGCATCGACCGGCCGGCGACGGCGTGGAGCACCTTCGGAACGGTGGAGTTCATGCGCGTGCCCTCGCCCGCGGCGAGGACGACGGCGAGGCAGGTGCGGCGCGAAGGGGTCTCGGTCACGGGCTCGGCTCCTGGAGGTCCGCGGCTCCTATGCGCGAGGTGCGGCGCACGCGCAACAGATCACGCACGCACGCCTCGAGGCCCGTGCATGCGCCCGGATGCCCTTCAGCTCGATTCGCCGTTGAGGCAGCCCTCTTCGCCCACCCGCAGCAGCAGCGCCGCCGCCGCCTCCTGCAGCACCATGGCGCGCTCCAGCGTCCGCAGCGTCTCGAACGCCTCGGACCGCATGCGCCAGAGCTCCAGCAGGTCGTCGCGGTCGGACCGGGTGGTGCGCGCCTTCAGGATCGTCTGGCGTTCGGACTCGCGCGCCTCACGCTGGCGAATCTGCTCCGGCGTCGGGTTGTCGATGCGCAGGCGGTCCACGAAGATCGCCGAGAGCGCGTCGCACCGCGCCTGGCCCTCCAGCCCCGCGGCCCCGGCGGGCTGCGCCGACGGACAGTAGAGGCCGCGCCAGCCCGCGACCACGGAGGCGGCGTTGTCGATCATGCGATCGATTCGACGAATGTCCCGCGCGGCGTCCCAGAGGTCGCGCCCCCGCAGGAGCGCGTTCGCCTCCTGGAGCCGGTCGAACGGCTCCAGCTCGTCGCGGGCGGCGATCTCGTCCAAGGCCCGCAGGGCCTGGGACTGGGTGCTCACGAGCCGGTCGATCTCACCGAGGTCGACGAGCGTCGCGGCGTAGCCGGTCGCGATCTCCATGCAGGCGGCGGGTTCGCGCCCGAACTGCGCCGAGCCGGGCGCGGACGCGAGAACCGTAGCGGAGAGGGCGCCTAGCGCGAAGATGATGGAACGCGAAAAGGTCATCGTGCTTGGCAACATGGGGCGATCGGCTGGCCGAAGCAAGGCGCGACGCGTCGCGGCCGGCATTCCGGCGCATGCCAGCATCTGTTGTTTGAGAATCGCTCCGCAGCTCTCGCTTGCCACCCGTTCCCTTTCATTGCATCATGAAACAACCATGCGAATGCACCCTGCTGGATTCGCTCCTGTTCTCGATGGTCTTCCGGGGGCCGTTCCAATGACCACGACCGCAAAGGCGCGCAAGAAGGACAAGGCGCAGGAGACCGCCCCGACGAGCGAGGATCGGGAATACCTGATCAGCGATTTGTCGCGCGAGTTCGACGTGACGCTGCGGGCGCTGCGCTTCTACGAGGACCGCGGCCTTCTGTCGCCCCGCCGAATCGGGACGATGCGCATCTACTCCGCGCAGGATCGCGCACGCCTGTCCGTCATCCTCAAGGGCAAGCAGCTGGGCTTCACCCTGGCCGAGATCCAGGAAATGCTCGAATCGGACGCCAAGGGCGGGCAGAGCGGCGTCGACCTGAAGCTGTCGGTGGAGAAGATCGACGAGCAGATCGCCCACCTGGAGGCCCAGCGCACCGAGGTCGAGGCGGCGATCGAGGAGCTGCGCGCGACGCGCGCGAAGCTCGTGGGGTGATCGCGGGCCGCCGGGCTCCGTCGCGGAGGCCCCGTCTCCACCCTGGCGCCGCGGGTGCCGGCGCGGTAGAACGGGCAACCCGTCCGGAGAGGCCGCATGCAGCCCGACGCTCTCGCGCAGAACCCGGCCCCGAGCGCCGGGAGCCTCGCCCCGGCGCAGGGGAAGGTTCCCCGGCGCGCGCTCGTCGGCTGGGCGCTGTTCGACTGGTCGACGCAGCCGTTCTTCACGCTGGTCGTGACCTTCGTCTTCGGGCCGTACTTCGTCAACGCGGTGGCGACGGATCCGGTCTCGGGCCAGTCGCAATGGATGCTCGCGACCGCGGCGGCGGGGCTGGCTCTGGCGATCCTCTCGCCGGTGCTCGGCGCCATCGCCGATGCCGGCGGGCCGAAGAAGCCGTGGATCCTCGCCTTCGGGGCGCTGATGAGCGCCGCCGCCGCGCTGCTCTGGCTCGTGCCGCCGGCCGCCTCTCCGGGCCTCGTCCTGCTCGCCCTCGTCGCCTTCGCGGTGGCGACCGTCGCGGCGGAGCTCGCGGGGACGTTCAACAACGCGATGATGCCCACCCTGGTCGCGCCGCACCGGCTCGGGCGGCTCTCCGGCGCGGGCTGGGCGACGGGCTATGCCGGCGGGCTGGTCTCGCTCGCCATCGTGCTCGGGCTGTTCGCCGCGAGCCCGGAGAGCGGGTACACGCTCGCGGGCCTCGAGCCGCTGCTGGGCCTCGATCCGGCGGCGCGGGAGGGCGACCGCATCGTCGGGCCGCTCACCGCCCTGTGGTTCGCGCTGTTCATCCTGCCGCTCGTCGCCTTCACCCCGGATGTGCCGCGCGGCGGCCGGCCGATGGGCGCGGCGATCCGCGACGGGCTGGCGCGGGTGCGCGGGACCATCGCGGAGGCCCGGCGCAACCCCGCCATCGCGCGCTTCCTCCTGGCCCACATGGCCTACCAGGACGGGCTCGTCGTGCTGTTCGCGCTCGGCACGATCTACGGCGCCGGCATCTTCGGCTGGAGCACGGTGGAGCTCGGCGTGTTCGGCATCCTGATCCTCGTCACCGGCACGCTCGGCGCCCTCGCCGGGGGGGCGATCGACGACCGGATCGGCCCGCGCGCCGTGATCCTCGGCGCGCTCGCCATCCTCGCCCTGGTGACGCTGGGGGTGCTCTCGCTCGGTGAGAGCCACGTCCTCTTCGTGATCGAGACCGCGCCGGCCGGCGGGCCCGGCCTCTATGCCAGCGTGCCCGAGCAGGTCTTCCTCGGGCTGGGCCTCGTGATCGGATCGCTGGCGGGGCCGCTGCAGGCCTCGTCGCGCTCGCTCCTGGCGCGGCTCGTGCCGCCGGGGGACGCCGGCCGCTACTTCGGCCTGCTCGCCCTCTCGGGCAAGCTCACGGCCTTCCTCGGCCCGTTCCTGGTCGCGGTCTTCACCGGCCTGTTCCAGACCCAGGCCGCGGGGCCGATGGTGCTGCTCGCCTTCTTCCTCGTCGGCGCGCTCTTGGTGCGCGGCGTGCCGAACGGGCGCGGCCTCAGCGCAGCGTGACGGCGGTGCCCGCGGCGGTGACGAGCATCATGCTCTCCTTCGCGCCGATGGCGCCGTAGTCGAGATCGACGCCGATGACCGCGTTCGCGCCGAGGCGTTGCGCCTCCTCGATCATCTCGTTGATGGCGGTGTCGCGGCCCTCGCGCATCACCCGCTCGTAGGAGCCCGAGCGCCCGCCGACGATGTCGCGGATCGAGGCGAAGAAGTCCTTGAAGATGTTGGCGCCGAAGATCGCCTCGCCGGAGACGATGCCATGATACTGCACGATCTGGCGACCTTCGATGGTGTTCGTTGTGGTGACGATCATGCCTTCCCCCTCGCGCGCCGACGCTCGGCGCCTCGCGAACAGTCGATCCCGCGTGTACGCCGCCGTCAAGGCCGCACCGCCCTGGCGCCGCCCGCGAGGCGGCTGTACCCTGGCGAACCGCTTCCCACGACGGGTCCGACGCCGATGAGACGCTCCGAGATCAATGCCATCCTGCGGGAGGCGGACGCCTTCGTGCGCGGCTTCGGCTTCGCGCTGCCGCCTTTCGCGCACTGGGAGCCGGCCCGATTCGCGGCCGAGCGGGAGCGGATCGCCGGCATCCTCGAGGCAGGGCTCGGCTGGGACGTGACGGACTACGGCAAGGGCCGCTTCGACGCGGTGGGGCTCGTGCTGTTCACCCTGCGCAACGGCCGCGCGGCCGACCTCGCCCGCGGGCGCGGCATGCTCTATGCCGAGAAGCTGATGATCGTCGGGCGCGACCGGCTCGGCCCCATGCATCGCCACGACGTCAAGGCCGAGGACATCATCGTTCGCGGCGCCCCCGGCGACGCGCGGCTCGCGCTGCGGCTGTTCGCGCCCGCGCCGGACGGGAGCATCGACCGCAATGCGCCGGTCCGCGTGCCCTGCGACGGGATCGTGCGCGAGGTCGAGGCGGGCGGCGTGATCCGGCTCGGCGTCGGCGAGAGCATCACGCTGATGCCGGGCGTGTGGCACGCGTTCTGGGGCGAAGGCGGCGACGTGCTGGTGGGCGAGGTCTCCACCGTCAACGACGACGTCGGCGACAACGTCTTCGAGGAGCCGCTGCCCCGCTTCCCCACGGTCGAGGAGGACGAGCCGCCGTTCCGGCTCCTGGTGGGCGACTACGGCGGGCTGGACGCGTTCGCCTGAGGTCGCACCGGCCTCGTCGCCGCGACGGCGTAAGGGTTTCCCTTGGCTTGCGTGTCTAATTGTTCTAATCTACACGCGTTGCATGGGCGATCGCCGTGCGCGGCGATCGGACGGGCGCGGCCGGTGGCGCGCTCCGGTGCACGCGGGGAGCGCGGCCATGTTTCCGGACAGGCTCGTCGAGGGGTATCGCGATTTCCTCACAGGCCGCTTCGCCGACGAGCGGGCGCGCTACGCCGACCTCGCGGAGACCGGGCAGAGCCCAGAGATCATGGTGATCGGCTGCGTCGACAGCCGCGTCTCGCCGGAGGTGATCTTCAACGCCGCGCCGGGCGAGCTGCTCGTGGTGCGCAATGTGGCGAACCTCGTGCCCGCCTACGAGCCTGACGGCGACACCCAGAACGGCACCTCGGCCGCCCTGGAGTTCGGCGTGCAGGCGCTCGGGGTGAAGCACATCGTCGTCCTCGGCCACGCCCGCTGCGGCGGCATTCGCGCCTTCGCCGACGAGGCCTCGCCGCTCTCGTCGGGCGGCGGCTCCGTCGGGCGCTGGCTGAGCCAGATCGCCCCCGCGGCCGCCGCGCTGGGCCCGCGCGACCCGACCGACGAGGCGGGCTGGCGAACCGAGCTGGAGGTCGCCTCGGTCGAGCTCTCGCTGAGGAACCTGATGACCTTCCCGTTCGTGCGCACCCTCGTCGAGCGCGGCCGCCTGTCGTTGCACGGGGCCTATTTCGGCATCGCGTCGGGCCGGCTGCTGATGCGCGATCCGCGCACGGGCCGTTTCGAACCGGTCTGCGACGCCGCTCCGGAGACCGCCCGGGACACCGCATCTGCGCGCCGGACGCTGCTGCACTGCGTCTGAGCGGCGCTTGGTCCGCGCCTGATCAGCGCTCCTCGCGCGTCTGCCCGAGGGCGTCCGTCGCCGGGCCGGCGTCGCGATCTGCCCGCGCACGCGCCTCCTTCGTCTCGCCGTCGGCGAGATGGCGTGCCGTCTCGGGCGTCTCCTCGGCCGTGAGCGCGCCGTGCTCGGACGCGTCGCCCCCGGCGCCGCTGGTCGCCGCCCGATAGGCCTGCGCTTCCCCGCCGGGGTCACCCCAGGCCTTCTGCTGCGTGAGGCCGCCCTCAGCGCCGCCCTCCTCGACGGGCGCATGCTCGTTGCGCTGCCGGTCGCGCAGACGATTGACGTCCTCGTCCTTGAGGTTCGGGCGGTCGTGACGGGGGTCTGCCATGGTCGGGGCTCCTGGAACTCTCATGGTCTGCGTCACTGGAACGCATCGGGGTCGGGGACGAGGAGGTCGATCTGCGGCGAAATCGCCTCAGGCGGCGGCAGATCGTCTCCCGCGCCGTCGTCCTCGGCCAGGCGCTGCCGCAGCCGGCGGACCTCGCCGGCCGTCGGCTGGTCGACGGCATCGGCCGGCGACGGCCGGAGCGAGCCCGTCTCGTCGCCGTCGCGCGCGTCCTGCGCGAAACCCATGCGCGGCCCGAAGCCGAGAACGATGATGAGCAGCGCCGCCAGGAGCAGCGTCGAGCGGGTCATGCCACCTCCGGTCGTCTGGACGTCCGGTCCTGAGGACATCTCGGAGGGGGAATGACGCGGCGCGTGCGGGGTTCCGACGCGCCGGCTCAGCTCGCCGCGGGCGCCTCGCGCCGACGCGGCAGGGCGAGCGTCACGAGAAAGCAGATCGCCAGCATCGCGGCCGAGCCCAGCAGGCAGGCGAGGATGCCGCCCGCCTGGTAGAGCAGGCCCGACAGCAGCGTGCCGGTGAAGCGCCCGGCCGCGTTCGCCGCATAGTAGAAGCCCACGTCCTCCGCCGCCTTCTCCGAGCCGGCATAGGCCAGGATCAGGTAGGAGTGGACGGACGAGTTCACCGCGAAGGCGAACCCGAAGATCCCGAGGCCGACGACGAGGACGAGGTCCGGGCGGCCGACGCCCGAGGCGAGCGCCGCCGCGATCAGGGCCGGGATCGCCGCCAGCCCGAAGGACCACGCCCGCGCCCCGTCGACCTCCGAGGTCAGCCCGTCCGGGCTGCGCTTGACGAAGCTCGGCGCCACCGCCTGCACCGCGCCGTAGCCGATCGTCCAGGCGGCGAGGAAGCCGCCGACCATGGTGAAGGTCCAGCCGTTCGCATAGAGGAACACCGGCACGCCGACGACGAACCAGACATCCCGCGCGCCGAACAAGGCGACCCGCGCGCCGGCGAGCAGGTTGACGCCCCGCGACTTGGCGAAGAGCTCCTTGGCGCTCTTCGAGGCCTTGGCGCGGCCCATGTCCCGCGGCAGCGCCAGGAAGACGCCGGCGAGCACGAGGGCGAGGGCGCCGGCCATCGTCCACAGCGCCTGCGAGAAGCCGAGCGTCTGCAGCAGCACGCCGCCGAGGAAGAAGCCGAAGCCCTTCATGGCGTTCTTCGAGCCGGTGAAGAACGCGACCCAACGGAACAGCCGGCTCTCGCCGGCGTCCCGGCGCGCCTGCGCCTCCGCCACCTTGATGGCGCTCTTCGAGGCGGTCTTGGTCAGGTCCTTGGCGACGCCGCAGACGCCCTGCGCCGCGACGACCCACGCCACCGACAGCGCGATCGCCCAGTCCGGCGAGACGGCGGAGAGGACGAGGAAGCCGGCGATCTGAGTCGCGAGCCCGGTCATCAGCATCCGCGTGATGCCGAAGCGCGTGGCGAGCCAGCCCCCGACCATGTTCGCGCCGACGCCCGCGGCCTCGTAGAGCAGGAACAGGAAGGCCAGCGTGAAGGGCGAGTAGCCGAGCTGGAAGAAATACAGCAGCACCAGCATGCGCAGCGCGCCGTCGGTGAGCGTGAAGCCCCAGTAGCTCGCGGTGACGATGGCGTAGTTGCGCGCGCCGGCGGTCATCTCAGATCCCCGTCTTCGCCATGTGGCGCACGAGGTCGACCATGCGGCAGGCGTAGCCCATCTCGTTGTCGTACCAGGCGTAGACCTTCAGCAGCGTGCCGTCGGTGACGAGCGTCGAGGGCGCGTCGACGATGGAGGAGCGGGTGTCGCGCGCGTAGTCCGCGGAGACGAGCGGGCGCTCCTCGTAGCCGAGGATGCCGGCGAGCGGACCGGCGGCGGCCTCGGCGAACAGGCGGTTCACCTCCTCGGCCGTGGTCTCGCGCGAGAGCTCGAAGACGCAGTCCGTCAGCGAGGCGTTGAGAACGGGCGCGCGCACGGCGTGGCCGTCGAGCTTGCCCTTCAGCTCGGGATAGATCAGCGCAATGGCCGTGGCGCTCCCGGTCGTCGTCGGCTGCAGCGAGAGCATGGCCGAGCGGGCGCGCCGCAGGTCCTTGTGCACGGCGTCGGTGACGACGTTGGTGTTGGTCGGGTCGTGGATCGTGGTGATCTGGCCGTGGCGGATGCCGATCGCCTCGTGCACCACCTTCACCACCGGCGCGAGGCAGTTGGTGGTACAGGACGCGGCGGTGACGATCGGGTGGCGCTGCGGGTCGTAGAGATGCTCGTTGACGCCGACGACGACGTTGAGCACGGAGGGGTCCTTCACCGGCGCCGCGACGACGACGCGCTTTGCGCCCCGCGAGAGATGGCCCTCGAGCACATCGGGCGTGAGGAACTTGCCGGTCGCCTCGATCACGACGTCGACGCCGAGATCGCCCCAGGGGATGTCGCCCGGCGCGCGGTGCTGGGAGAAGGCGAGCGTGCGATCGCTGATGCGGATCGCGCCCTCCCCCTCGGCCCGGATCGGCGCGCGCCAGCGGCCCTGGACCGAGTCGAACTCGACGAGGTGCGCCAGCGCCGCGGCCGAGCCCTTCAGCTCGTTGACGGCGACGATCTCGAGACGGTTCTCGCGGCGCGGGTCGTCGTCGGGACGCTCGGCGGCGCCGAGCGCCGCGCGCAGGACGAGCCTGCCGATCCGGCCGAGGCCGTTGATGCCGACGCGCAGGGTCATGGGTCGAGTCCTTCGAGATCAGGGGTCGTTCGACGCGGCTTGCACCGGACGCGGCGGCGCGCCGCGCTCGTACCAGCGCCGGGAACGGTTCACGATGGCGACGAGGGAGAGCATCACCGGCACCTCGATCAGCACGCCCACCACCGTGGCCAGCGCCGCGCCGGAGGTGAAGCCGAACAGCGCGATGGCGGTGGCCACCGCGAGCTCGAAGAAGTTCGAGGCGCCGATCAGGGCGGATGGGCCGGCGACGGCGTGGCTCTCGCCGAGCCGGCGGTTGAGCAGGTAGCCGATGCCGAAGGTGAGGTAGGCCTGCAGCAGGATCGGCACGGCCAGCAGCAGGATGACGAGCGGCTGCTCGACGATCTGGTCGCCCTGGTAGCCGAACAGCAGGACGAGCGTCGCGAGCAGCGCCACCAGCGACACCGGCTGGAGCCGGGCCAGCAGCGCCTCGAGCGCCGCCGTCCCGCCCCGCGCGAGCAGGCGCCGGCGCACCAGGAAGGCCGCGATCACGGGCACGACGATGTAGATCACGACGGAAAGGAGCAGCGTCTCCCACGGCACCACGATCGCCGAGAGGCCGAGCAGCAGCGCCACGATCGGCGCGAAGGCGAACACCATCACCACGTCGTTGAGCGCCACCTGCGTGATGGTGAAGCGCGGCTCGCCGCGGCACAGGTTCGACCAGACGAAGACCATCGCCGTGCAGGGCGCGGCGCCGAGCAGGATGAGCCCGGCGATGTAGCTCTCGATCTGGGCCTCCGGCAGCAGCGGGCGGAACAGCCAGCCGATGAAGATCCAGCCCAGCACCGCCATCGAGAACGGCTTGATTGCCCAGTTGACGAACAGCGTCACGCCGATGCCGCGCCATTGCCGCGTCACCTCGCCGAGCGCCCCGAAGTCGATCTTCACCAGCATGGGGAAGATCATCAGCCACACCAGCGCCGCGACCGGCAGGTTGACCCGCGCGATCTCGATCGCGGCCAGCGCCTGGAACAGCTCGGGCACCATGCGCCCGAGCACGACGCCGACGACGATGCACAGGGCGACCCAGAGCGTGAGCCAGCGCTCGAACAGCGACATGATCAGGCACTCTCCCGGTCGAACGGCACGACGGCGCCGGCGGAGGCGCCGGTCAGCGTGCCGATCTCGTCGAGCTTCCTCGACAGGGCGAGCCGGTCGAGGCTCGCGATCGGCAGGTTCGTGAACACGCCGATGCGGTTCCTCAGGTAGCGGAAGGCCTGGCCGAAGGCGCGCTCGCGCTCGAAGGGCGCGCCCTCCACGGCGGCGGGGTCCTCGATGCCCCAATGCGCCGTCATCGGCTGGCCCGGCCAGACCGGGCAGGGCTCGCCGGCGGCGGCGTCGCAGACGGTGAAGACGAAGTCGAGCGCGGGTGCGTCGGGCTCGGCGAACTCGGCCCAGGACTTCGAGCGCAGGTCCTCGGTGGGCATATCGAAGGCGGCGAGCACCTTCAGCGCCAGCGGGTCGACGACGCCCTTGGGCCGCGAGCCGGCGGAGAAGGCGCGAAACCGCCCTCCCCCCTCCTGGCGCAGCAGGCTCTCGGCCATGATCGAGCGGGCGCTGTTCCCCGAGCAGAGGAAGAGCACGTTGTAGACGCGGTCGGGCATCGGGTCTCGCATCGGCAGGCTCCCCAGGACGGGGGCGCAGATCTCGGGGCGCCCCCCGCAGCAATCCTCGAGCAGGAAGCGGACGAGGTCGGACAGGCTGTCGACCCGCGCGCTATAGACGATCGAGCGGCTCTCGCGGCGGCTCTCGACGAGCCCCGCGCGCTCGAGATGCGAGAGATGGAAGGACAGGCCCGAGGACGACATACCGACGGCCTCACCGATCGCGCCGGCGGCCATCCCGGCGTCTCCGGCGCGCACGAGTAGCCGCAGGACGCGCAGGCGCGTCTCCTGGGACAGGGCGGCGAAGGCGGCGAGGGCGGCGGGCTCGAGCATCTTCCAACGTCTCAAGAGGTATTGAGATATTGAACGAACGTGCACGCCTCGTCAAGCCGCGACCTCGCGCCGCCCGCTCAGCCTCGGTGTCGAACGCCTCCCGACGCCGGGCGCGGATCGCGGGCCGGCGCTCGGCGCAAGACGCGGCCCGTGCGGCGGACGCCGCCGCTGGCATAGACCAGCGCCGCGATCCCCGCGACCGCAGCCGCGGTCGCGAGACCCGGATGCATCAGCGCCTCGGTATAGGCGGAGGTCTTCAGCGTGTAGGGATACTGGCTCCGCTCGGCGCCGTCGCGCCCGGGCCGATAGAGGCTGGTGTCGCTGCGCGGGCCGGCGGGACGGTCCGTCTGCTGGAGGCCCGGCATGATCCGGCCCATCACCCGGTCCGCGGTTCGCGGCGCCAGGCTCGCGCCCCACTCGATCAGCTTGCCGCCGGCGCCGACCACGAGATCGCGCACGTCGTGGGTGCAGGCGTGGAGGATGGCGCGGGCCACGGTCTCCGGCTCGTAGACCGGCGGCGGGTTCTGCGGCGCGTGATCGAGATAGTTCCGGGCGTGCTCCTTGTAGGGCGTGTTGATGGCGGACGGCTTGATCAGCGTGATCGAGATCCGCGCGTCGACGGCGTCCATCTCCGAGCGCAGCGCCTCGGTGAAGCCGCGGATCGCCGCCTTCGAGGCGGAATACGGCCCCTGCAGCGGGATGGCGCGATCGCCCAGCACCGAGCCGATGTTGACGATCTTGCCGCCGCCGCGGGCGCGGAAATGCCTCGCCGCGGCGCGGCAGCCGAAGACCGTGCCCCAGAAGTTCGTGTCGAACAGCCGGCGCATGTCCTCCGTCTCGACCTCGTCGATGCGCCCGTAGATCGCGACGCCGGCATTGTTGATCCAGGTGTCGAAGCCTCCGTAGGTGCGGATCGCCTGGTCGGCGAGGCGCATCACGTCGCGCTCCTCGCCCACATCCGCGACGCAGGTCGCGACCCGGGCGCCGCCCTCCCGCAATTCCCGCGCGAGGCTCTCGAGCGCGTCCGCGTTGCGCGCGGCGATGACGAGGTGCGCGCCCTCGGCCGCGAGGCGGCGGACGGTGACGAGGCCGATGCCGCTCGTGGCGCCGGTGAGGACGATGACCTGCTCGTCGAGGGGCTTCAGCCGCGCCATGGGGTGCTCTCCCGTTCGTTGTCCTGCGATGCGGGGACGGGAACGGGAACCGTGGTGCGTGGTTCCGTGCGGCTGCGGGAGACGCGCGAGACGGACGCGTCAGGGATGCGCGGGCGCGAAGCCGGCGGCGCGGGCGGCCGCTTCGCTGCAGAACCAGCGCTCGCCGCTCGACTCGTCGATGCGTGTCTCCGCGAAGCTCGGGCTCGCGGGCGTGTGGTAGAGCTTCCGACCGGAGCGTCCGATGTTGCCCTTGATCGTGCAGCCGTTCGGCCCGTTGAGCTCCGTCGAGCCGGTGCGCTGCGCGGCACGATGCTCCCAGGGCGCGAGCGCGACGCCGGCGAAGACGCCGCGCCGGTCGCGCCGGGCGGCACGCTCCTGCGGCACGTAGCGATCGCTGAACTCGCGATAGGCGAAGGCGAGCCCCTCGGCGACGAGGGTCTCGTTGAGGTCGCGCCCGCCGACCCGGCAGATCGCGACGATGCGCTCGTACTGGTCGCGATCGCGCTCTTCGCAGGCGACCACGCGGCCCTGTGCCAGCTCGGCCAGGCGCTCGGTGGCGGCGTCGCCGCAATCGTAGAGCCGGCCGCGTGCATCCGTGCAGGCCTGGTCCCCTTCGGGGGCGTCGATGCCGAAGAGGCGGATGCGCCTGTCGGGGCCGAGCGAGATCGTATCGCCGTCGATCACGCGGGCGACGCCGCGATGGATGTCGCCGTCGGCCGCTCCGGCCACGGAGACGGAGGCGAGGACGGCCGGCAGGGCCAGGGCGAGTGCGCCGAGAATCGGCAGGAGAGCAGGGCAACGCATGCGCCGACCATCGCCGGAACGGCGACGGCGGCACAACTTGAAAATGGACACGCGATACGATCTAGGATCGCTCTCCCAATCCTCAGTCAGCGAGTACTAGGGCACGACCAACCAACGGCACCTCAAGCCGCCTCCTGGATCTCCCGCACGAAGACGGCGATCTTCTCCTCATAGGAGGGCTTGCCCTCGTCCTTGTGGGAGAGATCGAGCACCGCGCGGGGCGAGCGGCCGACGGTGCGCGCCATGTCCTCACCGGCCTCGGGCCAGCCGACACCGCCGTAGGTGTAGAGCGTGGCGTAGTCCTTCAGCCGCTCCTTGTTCTCCTCGAGCCAGGAGCGTATCGGCGGGCTGATGTGCTGGGCCCAGATCGGCGTGCCGACGACGACGAGGTCGTAGTCCGCCGGATCGGCCGCGACGGGCCGCAGCGGCTGCGTCTCCCCGCGATAGGCCATCCGCCCGGCCTGCCACAGGCCCCACGGCCAGCGGAACTCGTCCTGCGGCGCGATGCGGACCACATCGGCGTCGATCTCGCGCGCCAGCCGCTCGGCGGCGCGGCGGGTGTGGCCCGAGTGCGAGTAGAACACGACGAGGGTGCGCATCATCCGTCCTCCGGCGTTGCGACGCTCGGCCGGGCAACGCGGGCCTGCACGGGCCGGTTCGCGGGACGTGAGGCCGCGGGGGGCGCGACGGCAGCGTGGACGGGCGGGCAATACGGGAGGTCACGCCAGCGGGGTTCGCGTGAAGAACCCTGTCTGCTGGCGACCCCGCCTGGGCTCGAACCAGGGACCTAGTGCTTAGAAGGCACTTGCTCTATCCAGCTGAGCTACGGGGCCGTGGGCGAAGGGATAGCAAGAGCCGGCGCGAGGCGCAAACCGAACGAACGGGCCGAAGACGCGGGCATGGTGCTTGCCGGCGCGGGCGGGCGGGTGCAGGCTGGGTCGCGGGGGCGATCGATCGGAGGAGAGGTCGTCATGGCGACGGTGCGGGTCACCGGGATCGGCGGCATCTTCGTGCGGGCGCACGACCCGGACGCCTTGCGCGCCTGGTACGAGAGGCATTTCGGCATCGCGCCCGCGGGCGCCCCGTGGATGCAGGAGGCGGGACCCACCGTCTTCGCCACGTTCACGCGGGACGACCCCTATCTCGGCGGGCCGGAGCAGGGCTTCATGCTCAACCTGCGGGTGGCCGACCTCGACGCGGCGATCCGCGACCTCGCCGCCGCCGGCATCCCGGCCGAGACGCGGGCGGAGTGGGCCGGGCCGCACGGGAGCTTCGCGCGGGTCCACGACCCCGAGGGCAACCCGATCGAGCTGTGGCAACCGCCGCCGATGCCATGAATCGGCCGCGCCGCGGCCGACCTCAATGCGTCCAGGGCGTGGTGCGGTTGTGCTTGAAGTTGTCCGAGTAGGCGATGACCTTGCGGGTCGGCTCCTCGGCCTCGTCGACGACGTAGGCGATGCCCTCGCGCTCGGCGTAGGCGATCGCCTGCTCCTTCGTGTCGAAGCTCAGCTGCACCTGCTGGCGGGTGTCGGTGGACGCGGTCCAGCCCATCAGCGGCTCGATCTGGCGCGGGCTCGCGGGATCGAAGCGCAGCACCCAGCGCTTGGTGCGCGCCTTGCCCGAGGATGTGGCCCCACGCGAGGGCTTGAAGATCCGTGCGCTCATGTCTCGCCTCGCTTCCCGCCGGCTGGTCGGGGCGGCCGGATTCGAACCAGCGACCCTCTGCTCCCAAAGCAGATGCGCTACCAGGCTGCGCTACGCCCCGACGGCAGACGGGCGCCTCGGACATAGGGGGTTCTGCCCGGCCACGCAAGCCCGAACGGAGCCGTGCCACCGCACCCGCGCTCAGCTCCCGACGACCGGGGCCTCGGGAAAGGCCAGCTGCTCGCGGGCGCGCCAGTCCTGCGTCACGTAGTTGACGATGAGGCTCTTGCGCACGCCCGTGATCGGGCGGGCCTCGAAGCCGTGCCAGGTGTCGGCGGAGGGTACGAAGACGAGCGCCGAGTTCGAGACGAACGGCGCTCGGCCCCAATGCTCCTCCCTCGATCTGTAGATGTCGGTGCCGAGATCTTCCTGCCCGGGGCCCAGCGAGACGTAGTAGAGGAAGGTCAGCTTCTTGACGCCCAGATCGGTATGCGGCTCGAGCCAGAACCCGTCCGTGTCGGCCGCGTATTCGATCCGCAGGTTGGTCCCGTCGAGGTCGACGCCGAACGCGCGCGCCATGGCGCCGACGACGATCGGGTCCTGGAAGGCGGCAGCCACGAGGCGGCAGACGTCGTGAGCCTCGTTCGTCGGTGCGTCGAAATACTTCCGGGTCGAGTTGTGCAGCTCTCGCTTGCCCGACACGTCGCCGACCTGCTGCGCCTCGAACGGAAGATCCAGCACCTGCTCGACGATCGAGGCCGAAAGCACGTCCGTCAGGGACCAATGCGTGTAGGGCTAGCGCTCCGTCACCCTCCGCTCCACGGCGCACGTGATCGCGTGAACCAGGCTCGCTGCCAGCATGTCTTCGTCCCCCCCGAACCACGACTGCGCCATAACGATCGCGCAGCGCGAAGCCCGTCAAGCCCCGCGGCTGGAGAATGCGTCGGCAGCGCGCCGACGCGACAATTCGGGCACACCGACGCGGCCGGTGGAGGAAGCGCGCCCGGTCAGTCCGCGAACAGCGGATGCTCCACCCGGTCTCCCACCTCGATCCCGAGGCGGCGGGCGGTGCCGGCATTGAGCTCGAGCACGGAGAGGACCGGCCGGCCGGAGGGGATCGTGCGCTCGGAGAGCGGCTCCGTGTCCTCGGCGATGCGCACGATCGTTCCGTCCGCATCGATGAACAGCATGTCGAGGGAGATGTAGGTGTTGCGCATCCACATGGCGACCGGCGCGACACGCTCGAAGTCGAACAGCATGCCCTGATCCGCCGGCATGGAGCGGCGGAACATCAGGCCGCGCTGGCGGGCCTCGTTGGTCGCCGCGAGCTCGACCTGGAAGACGTGCTCGCCCGCGTCGGTGACGACCGTCAGCGGCTGCAGCTCCTGGGCCGCCGCCCGCGGCACGGCGAGCGCGAGGAGTGCCGTCAGCACGAACAGCGCAGCCGCGAGGCCGCGCGCGGGGGAATGAAACATGGAACGCCTCACGCCGACATGTCCCTCACTGCAGGTTCCTCAATGCGAGGACGGCAGGGCGCTGTCGACCATGCGCACCTCTGCGGCCATCAGGCCCTTGGGCCCGTCGCCGTAGCGCACGTAGACCTGCTCGCCCGGCTTCAGCTCGGCGATGCCGTAGCGCCGCAGCGTCTCCATGTGCACGAAGATGTCCGCCGTCCCGTCCCCGCGGGTGAGGAAGCCGAAGCCGCGCAGGCGGTTGAACCACTTGCACACGGCGAGCTCGAGCCCGCTGGTCGCCGCCACGCTGACATGCGTGCGCGCCATCGGCAGCTCGGAGGGGTGTACGGCCGAACTCTCGTCGAGGGAGAGAATGCGGAAGGCCTGATAGCCGCGCGGGCGCTGCACGGCCTCGACCACGATTCGTGCACCCTCCGCCGCGGTCTGGTAGCCGTCGCGGCGCAGGCAGGTGACGTGCAGCAGCACGTCCGGCAGGCCGTTGTCGGGGACGATGAAGCCGAAGCCCTTGGCGACGTCGAACCACTTGATGACGCCGGCGATCTCGGTCAGCTCGAGGGGCCGCTCGGGAGTGCGTTCCAGAGTCTGTTCGAGACTGCGCTCGCCGAGCCGCTCGCCCGTGGCGTCGGCATCGCGCACGGTGTGGACCGGTGCGACCGTGTCCTGGCCGGCTTCGCTCTTGCGACCGACGCTCACGCCCTGCGTGCCCATCGATCCGGGGTCGAATTCGTCAGACATGCACTACACCGATCGAACCACGCCGCTTGATTCTTAAGGAGAGGATAACACTCAATTCCGAGAACGAAAGCCCGAAAGATCGGCAATTGCCGACCCCGTTTTCAAGATGTAGCGAAACAACAAGTATGCCATGCACTTGCGCGCACGTGTCGAGACGGCGATTCGGCCGCTCCGCGGGGTGCGTGCCGCGGGAGACGGCGATGAGGGTGGTCGGCGCGAGGCAGACGACGAACGCGGGGCCCGCCCGCTTCGCGGCGGTGGACGTCGCGCGCGGGGCGGCGCTCGTCGCCATGATCGTCTATCATTTCGCCTGGGACCTCTGGTTCTACGGGCTCGTCGCCGTCGAGGTGCCGTTCGATCCGGCCTGGCGTGCCTTCGCCCGCGCCATCGCCGCATCCTTCCTGATCCTGGTCGGCGTCAGCCTCGTCCTCGCAAAGGACGCCGGGCTCCGGGCGCACGCCTTCCTGCGCCGCCTCGCCAAGGTCGCGGGCGCCGCCGCGCTCGTGACGGCGGCGACGCTCGTCGCCTTTCCGCAGAGCTTCATCTTCTTCGGCATCCTGCACATGATCGCCCTGGGCAGCGTGCTCGCCCTGCCCTTCCTGCGCCTCAACCCGGCGATCACGCTCCTCGTCGCGGCCGGCGTGCTCGTGGCACCCTTCCTCGTTTCCTCGTCCGCCTTCGACACCCGCTGGCTCGCCTGGGTGGGCTTCTACGAGACGGCGCCGGACACGAACGACTTCGAGCCGGTCTTCCCCTGGCTCGCGGCGGTGCTGGCGGGGGTGGCGGCGGGACGCATCCTGCTCGACACGCCGCTGCGGGCGCGGCTCGCCGCGCTCGAGGTCCGCGGGCGGCTCGGTCGCGGCCTCGTCTGGATGGGGCGCTGGAGCCTCGTGATCTACCTGCTGCACCAGCCGATCCTGCTCGGCGCGCTCTATCCCGTCGCCCTCGTCGTGGGCGAGCGGGCGCGGGCGGAGCAGACGGCGAGCGCCTGCCGACGCACCTGCGCGGACAGCGGCCGAAGCGCGGACTTCTGCGTGCGGTACTGCGACTGCGCGCTCGGGACCCTGGAGACCGAGGGGCTGATGTCGGCGCTCGACGGCGTCGCCTCGCCCGAGGAGAACGCCCGCATCGCCGAGATCGCGAACGCCTGCGTGGCGCGCACGCTTCGCGAGAGCCCGGCGCCCGAATGAGGCGCCGCCCCCCGCTCCCCCCGCCGGGGAGGACGCGCCTCAGTCCTTGGCGCGCTCGACGTAGGAGCCGTCCTCGGTCATCACCACGATGCGCGTGCCCGCCGAGATGTGCGGCGGCACCATCGTGCGCACGCCATTGTTGAGCATGGCGGGCTTGTAGGAGGAGGAGGCCGTCTGCCCCTTCACCACCGGCTCGGTCTCGACGACCTCGAAGGTGACGCGCTGGGGCAGCTCGATGGCGATGGCCAGGCTCTCGTGCAGCTTCAGCGAGACCGTCATGCCCTCCTGCAGGAAGGCAGACTGGTCGCCGATGTCGTCCTTCGACATGGTGACTTGGTCGAACGTCTCCGGGTTCATGAAGTGGTACCCCTCGCCGTCCTCGTAGAGGAACTGGTGGTCGCGGTCCTCCACCGTCGCCTTCTCGACCTGCTCCGTCGTGCGGTAGCGCTCGGAGACCTTGGTGCCGTCCGAGATGCGGCGCATGTCGACCTGCGTGACGGGCGTGCCCTTGCCGGGATGGATGTTCTGGGCGGTGAGGACCACGTAGAGCTTGCCGTCGACGTCGACGACGTTGCCCTTGCGCAGGGAGCTCGCGATGACCTTGGCCATGTGTCTTCCACTTCGTGTGCGCCGCGTCCCGCGGCCGATCGATGTCGCCAGGCTTGAACCTGCTCGGCCTGGGCATTACCCCACGAGGCGCGCCCGGTCTAGTGAGCCGGCACCCGGAGACACGCCCGACATGAGCGCCGCCTCGCCCTTCTGGGATCCCGGCCGCCACGCGGACAGGAGGCCCTTCCTCCTCGGCCGCGGCGCGGTGACGGACGCCGTGCGCGCGACCCTGCGCGCCGCCGGCTTCCTCGAGGTGGAGACCGCCTGCCTGCAGGCCTCGCCCGGCAACGAGGCGCACCTGCACGCGTTCCGCACGGATCTCGTTGCGGCGGACGGGCGGGCGGCGCCGCTCTTCCTGCACACCTCGCCGGAGTTCGCCTGCAAGAAGCTGCTGGCGGCGGGCGAGGCGCGGATATTCACCCTCGCCCGCGTCTTCCGCAATCGCGAGCGCGGGCCGCTGCACCACCCCGAGTTCACCATGCTCGAATGGTACCGCGCCGGCGCGCCGTGGGAGGCGCTGTGGGCCGACTGTTCGGCCCTCCTCGCCGCCGCGGCGGACGCCGCCGGCGCGCGCCTCCTCGCCTGGCGCGGGGCGACCTGCGACCCGCGGGCCGAGCCCGAGATCCTGACGCTGACGGACGCCTTCGCCCGCCACGCCGGCATCGACCTCCTATCCACGCTCGACGACGAAGGCGACGGCGACCGCGAGGCGCTCACCGCGCAGGCGCGCGCCGCCGGCATCCGCGTCGCCGAGGACGACACGTGGTCGGACGTGTTCTCGAAGGTGCTGGTCGCGCGCATCGAGCCGCACCTGGGCATGGGGCGCCCCACCATCCTGTGCGAATACCCCGCCTGCGAGGCGGCGCTCGCCCGCGCCGGCGCCCGCGATCCGCGGGTGGCGGAGCGCTTCGAGCTCTACGCCTGCGGCGTCGAGCTCGCCAACGGCTTCGGCGAGCTGACCGACGCCGCCGAGCAGCGCCGCCGCTTCGGGCTGGAGATGGACGAGAAGGCCCGCGTCTGGGGCGAGCGCTATCCGCTCGACGAGGACTTCCTCTCGGCGCTGGCCCGCATGCCCGAGGCCGCCGGCTGCGCGCTCGGCTTCGACCGGCTGTGCATGCTCGCCACCGGGGCGCGGCACATCGAGGACGTGCTCTGGGCGCCGGTGCCCGACCCGCTCGCCGCAGCGCCGGAGGCGAGATGACCGTCCACACCCCGCGCACCCTGCGCACGGTCGACGACCTCGTCGCCGCCGGCCTCGCACCGGAGGACGCCCGCGCCGGGCTCGACGCCGTCGCCGCGCGCTACGCCGTCGCGGTGACGCCGGCCATGGCCGGCCTCGTCGACCCCGCCGACCCGCACGACCCCATCGCCCGCCAGTTCGTCCCCTCCCCCGCCGAGCTGGAGACGCGCCCCGAGGAGCGTGCCGACCCGATCGGCGACGACGCGCATTCCCCCGTGCCGGGCATCGTGCACCGCTACCCGGACCGGGCGCTGCTGAAGGCGGTGACGATCTGCCCGGTCTATTGCCGCTTCTGCTTCCGCCGCGAGAGCGTCGGCCCGCAGCACGGCGGGCTCCTGCCCGAGGCGGACCTGGCGCGGGCCTTCGCCTATCTCGAGAGCCACCCGGAGATCTGGGAGGTGATCCTCACCGGCGGCGACCCGCTGGTGCTGGCGCCGCGGCGGCTCGAGGCGCTGATGCGCCGCCTCGCCGCGTTCGCGCACGTGAAGGTGGTGCGCCTGCACACCCGCATCCCCGCCGTCGACCCGGGCCATGTCGACGCCGATCTCGTCGCGGCGCTGAAGGCCTGCGGCAAGACCGTCTACGTGGCGCTGCACGCCAACCACCCGCGCGAGCTGACGCCGGCCGCCCGCGCCGCCTGCGCGCGGCTGGTCGAGGCGGGGGTCGTCATGGTCTCGCAATCGGTGCTCCTGCGCGGCGTCAACGACGACGTCGAGACGCTGGCCGCCCTCATGCGCGGCTTCGTCGAGGCGCGGGTGACGCCCTACTACCTGCACCACCCCGACCTCGCGCCGGGCACCGCCCAGTTCCGCCTCTCGATCGCCGAGGGCCGGGCGCTGGTGCGGGCGTTGCGCGGGCGCCTCTCGGGCCTGTGCCAGCCCACCTACGTCCTCGACATCCCCGGCGGCGCCGGCAAGAGCCCGATCGGGCCGGACTACGTGCACGATAGCGGCGAGGACGGGGTGGAGGTGGAGGATTGGCGGGGCGGCCGGCATCGCTACCCGCCCGATCCCGGCCTCTAGGGGCGGGCGAGCGCGGCGAGCCGCCGTCGGCCGCCCTGCCCTCACGTCTGCCCTCGAGGTGCCGCATTCGGCGCGTCGAGCCGAAGCACGGCATCGGGGATCCAGGCCGCGAGCCCGTTCACCGTCGCCCAGACGAAGCCGCTCTCCGAGAGGTGGAGCGCGGCGCGATCGCCGCGCCGGACGGTGTGCTCGAGGGCCGAGAAGTCCCGCAGCATGCGCCAGCGGCCGTCCTCCACCGGGCTCGTCCAGGCCGTCGGCGTCCAGCCCGAGCGGCCGTCCGGCCCGGTGCACCAGGTCCAGCCGAGGATGTCCGTCTCCGTGCTGCGCGCGAGATCCGGAACGACCACGTCCCCGTCGCGCACGGCGATCGGGTCCGCGTAGGGCCGATCGTAGTCGGTGATGACGGTCGCCGTCGTGCCGGCGGGAAAGATGTAGAGCATGCGTGGCCCCCGCGTCGGGCGCCCAGGATGCCGGCATGCGCGCTGCGGTCAAGCGCCGACCCAACGATGCGCCGCACTCCCGCCCCTCTCCCATCCAAGAGAGGGGTTCTGCTGCCGAGGCCGCCGTCGCGTCACTCCCGAGACAGCCCTTCGTGGAGGAGCCTGCCCCCGAGCCCCCCGAGAACGAGCGCCACGAGTCGATCGATCAGGGTCTTCGACCCCAGGTAGATCTCCCGCGGCTTGCGGATCGAGAACACCGAGCCGACCACGGCATACCAGCAGAACTCCACGAGAAAGATCCCGGGGACGAGCGCGATCAGCAGGGCCGAGGACGGCTCCGGCGGAAGGAAGACGGTGAAGATGCTGCCGTAGACGACGGCCGTCTTCGGGTTGCTCAGCTGCGTCATCAGCGACAGCCAGAACACCCTGCGCAGATGCCGGTCGCCGCCCGGAGCGTCGCCGGCCCGAACCGCGAGGCGCTCCGTCGCGCCGCTCCAGATCCGGTAGGCGAGGTAGAGGAGGTACGCGCCGCCGGCGATCTTCAGGACGATGTGCAGCGACGGGACCTCTCGCAGCAGGGCGCCCAGCCCCAGGAGCGCCAGACCCCCGAAGATCGCGCCGCCGAGCCCCATGCCCAGCGCCGCCGTCAGGCCCGCCGTCCGCGAGTGGAGCATCGCCGTGCGACACACCAGGACGAAGCTCGGCCCCGGGCTGATCGCGCCGGCGAGCAGCGCGCCGAGGATGCCCAGATAGATGGCGACGTCGTTCACGGCCATGCACCCCGCGCTGTACGGCCGGCATCGACGCCGGCCGGCGGCCGTCCGCGACGGGCCGGGAGCGCGTGCCGGGCGGCTTCGCTCATCGACGCCTCGTCGGGGCTCGATCCGCACCGGCGCGTACGGAGGATTGCGCGTCATCGACAGCAGGGTCAATCCGCATCGCGGGTCGAGACGGCGCCACGGGTGATCGAGGCGATGGAGGGGTGAGGCTCCCGCCCCGTCGGGGCGGGGACGGCCCGCGCAGCGGGCCCGGGGCGGGGTCCCGTTGGGCCACGGCGCCTCGGGCGCGAAAGCCCCTCTCCCGGATGGGAGAGGGGTCGGGGTGAGGGCCCGCCCCCGGACGGCTGCCCAAGCGGCCCGCCGACGCGATCGGGAATGGCGCCTTCGCTCACGGCGCGCCCCTCCCCGCCCGTTCCCGCCTCAGCCGTCCTTCCAGCCGCCCCCGCGCCCCTCGAACTTGTCCACCGCCCGGGCGGCGATCGCGTCCTCGTCGAGGGGCGGCGGGGCGCCGTCGCCGACGAAGCCGCCGCCGCGCCGCGCGGGCGGCTCGACGCCCTCCCGCAGCCGCTCGGCCCAATAGGCCTCCACCTGCGCGTCCCACGCCTTCGCGGAGGCGATCCGCGCCGCGATGGACCGCGCCAGCCGCCGGGGACGGGTGAGGCGGCAATGCCGGACGAGGAGGGCGACGGCGAGGGTGATGAGGAGGGTGGCGAGCGCGAGGGCGAGGGAGGTCGGCATGGGCGGTCTCCGGGCTGCGGCGGCATCCGACAGTGTTTCGCCCTGCAAGCTCCAACTCAAGCCGTTTTACACTTCCTCGTCCCTTTCGCCGATCGGAGCCGTTTCGCAGCCTCCCCGCGTGGAGGGGAAGAGCTTGCGACTCAAGCAGATCTTCGGGGCGAACGTGCGGGCGCTGCGGCGCGCGAAGGGCTGGTCGCAGACCACCTTCGGCGATCGCGTCGACATGTCCGCGAATGGCGTGAGCAAGATGGAGCGCGGCGCCACCGCCACCTCCTTCGGCCGCGCCGAGCGCATCGCCGAGGTCTTCGAGGTTCCCGTGACAGCCCTCTTCAGTCCCGAACCCCCGATCGCCCCGACGCCCGAACGGGCGCGGCGGGTTCAGGCGTTGACGGCGCGGATCGCGCGGCTGGAGGCGAAGGAGCTGACGGCGGTGGAAAAGGCGGTGCGGATTGCGTTGGAGTGACGCCGATAGCTATGACGAGCCTCGCGATTGGCGACGCAGACACTCTACAGCATGTCGCAACGCATCCTCATCGGGCTGATGTTCGGCCCACTCCCTCCAGAAATCTCGGGTCGCGCTATCAGGTGATATTCTCGGACGGTCGAGCTTAATTCGCGTGGGCAACAGAACCGCGTCACCCAGCATTAGTGCCTCACCAGTGTCCAGCAACGGCAACACACTTGTCAGCCCGGCCAGAGAGTCCGGCATCAGACGGCGGATCACACCTTGATCTGTATCGTTCGTTAATCTGAGCGCGAGAAAGTTATTGCACTGACTAAGGATCGTACGGCTCACGTCTGACGGACGCTGACTCACCACGACAAGTGAAAAGCCATATTTTCGACCCTCTTTTGCTATCCGCTCGAAAGACGCGAGCGCCTGCTTCTGAGTGCTGTCCGCATCATCTCTCACAGGCAGGTATAGATGCGCTTCGTCGCAAAGGAGCGTAACCGGCGTCCTCGCTTCCGGCGCCATCCAGAATTGAACGTCATAGAGCATACGCGCGAATGTTCCTGTCACTATTGGTAGAATATCCGACGGAACCTCAGAGAAATCAACGATCTTGATTCCATTTCCTTTGTGTGAAGCTAGTAGTTTAGCGATCTGATTCGCAAGCCAGCCGTATTCCATAGCGGACGGAGGAGGAGAAAACATAAAACCATACCGTCGATCTTCTCTCTTGGCCTCCAGCCTTGACAAAAATCTACTCAACTTTCCATTCCAATCTCCATTTACGGGCTTTCCCGTCGTAGCGCTCGGTACCTTCTCCGTGTTGTCGGAATCTAGCCGCTTGATTAAATCATCCATGTCGTATGGTATTGGCGAGTCGACTGTGAACGTCCTCGCGACTTCGTCCCTGCCAAATCGTTCCAGCGCTTCCCGTTTTAACTCACGCACATGCAACGTAAATCGAGAAGCCTGATTTGGAGCATTCTGGTCGCTGCGGTCGAGGATCATCGACAGCATTTCATCGCGGTTGAGGAGCCAGTAAGGCAGATAAACCGCCTCGTCGTTTACCTTGTTTAAATCACCGGGACCTGCAATCCTATACCTCTTTGCAAAACCTCCATTTGACGCATCGGCTAGCGGTGTGTACTCTCCATGCATGTCAAGAACAATAATGTTTGGATAATTCAAGGATGATGCTCTTTCGAGTATCAACGCGACCGCCCAGCTTTTACCCGACCCTGTGCTTCCAAGGATGGCAGCATGCCGCTGGAAGAAACGATCTCCACTTGCAATTGCTTCAGCACTAACATCGGCAACAAAGCGGCCCAGCTTCAACTTTTCCTCATCTTTGAGACCAGCGCCAAGAATGCCCATGAACCGCTGAAGATTGCCTCCCTCGATCAGAAAGCATTGGCGGTCGATCTGTGGAAAGCTGTCAGCGCCTCTTTTAAAAACATTCTGACGCTCGCCCTCAACTGATCTAAATGTTCCAATCAAAACACATACCAAGGTATCAGCCATAGAAGGCGAAAGCAGCAAATTACTTGGGTCGTCCTCGTCAGTAAAATCAAGGCCGTCGCGGATGTTCCTCGCCACACTGTCCGTTATGGCAATGAGAAATTCACGCTCTGTGGCTCCTTGAATAGCAATTAATTGGCCTATCCCGACTCTTGTGAGTAGATCAGAATTATCGATATCTACGGCGACACGACTCGTGTCCACGGAAGCGACGACGCCAAGGCGCGATTCATTTGAAAATTGAAGCAGCTTTTCCATCTTTAGAATACCTCGTCGACAAGAGAGCCGATGTCCCAGAGCATTCCCGGTATCTGGATCGATTGGTTTACTGTGAGAAGCAGCGTACCAGAAGCGCCATCACTAACAAGCGCCATCACATTTGGACTGCGTTCTACTACGCTCTTCGCGTTAGGTGTCAGCGATTGACTCGCGATCAGTGTAGGCGTTCCAGACGTGATCTTCTTATATAGGTGTGTCTCAAGATGATCATCGTTAAATCCATAGCCTATAACCAAAATTTTTGCGGAACGATCAATGACTCGGTTCGCTCGCTCGCGATGGAGGTCAAAAGGTGACTCGTAGCCGCTTCGATACTTATTCAAACCTGGCGTGATGATCATGCGATTACCATCGAGGGAGGCGCCGTACCGTATCGGTAGTCCACCTCTGTCGTACCAATCCAGGCTCCCATGCGGCTTAAACACACTCACGCGCGGGCTATAATCTAGCCTGGCCGTTTTCCCCTTCGTTACAATCTTTCTGCAAAACTGGAAATGACTACTGTCTTGAGAAAGCACTCCTGCATAGTTCCCTACGAACAGTGTATCGACGCCTAAGCCCGCTTCCTCAGCAGCGACTTCGACGAGGCGGTCGTAATTGGTGGTCACGATCGCTATCGGCTGGCTAGACCGCACGTAGTTTTTTAGGAGCTTTGTCAGCCTCAGGGTTTTCGACCCAAGAATGACTTCGCGTAGTACAGACTCTTCTCTAGTTGCAATGAAGCTCCCTGCCTGATTTACGATTCTACGCTGCAAAGCCTCAGATGGGAGCTTTTCAGTCAGCGCCGCCTCTAATCCAATTTCCCCTATTCTCGGGGCTAGATCATTCCAAATCTGTCCATCATCGGCACTCAATCCGGGTGAGACAGAGCTCATCAGATGTTCGCCAAGCTCCTTCATGCCCGGCAAGCCTTCCGCGCACGAGAGCCCGGACCCAACGATCGTTATTAACCCATCGCTGAAATGATCTTGAATTGCTATTTTTATTTGGTGAAGATCCACGTTAGAACCCTCAGAGCGTAGTTGCATACAATTTCTACACGTAAACTGTAAAGGCTTGCTGTCAAATGTCAATTTGGTTGGGAGGAAACGGAAACGTTCGTCCTCCCAACCAAGATGCCAACTTTACGCCCTCAAGAACACCCCGTCGTCCCCCCACACGTATCGCACTTCAAGCAAGTCCCATTCCGCACCAGCGTGAAGTTCGCGCATTCCGGGCAGGCCTCGCCCTCGTAGCCCTTCATCCGCGCCTCCGCCCGCCGATCGGCGACCGAGGCCACCGCCGGCCCCACGGCCCCCGCCGAGAGCTCGCGCTCCACCACCGGCTCCGCCTTCAGCGCCGTCGCCGTCCGCGCACCGCCGGTGGGACCACCCGACCCGGGCATCCCCGCGTCGCGCGCGAGCGCCATCACCAGCGGCTGCGGCACCGTGCCCCCGGCGCCGCCGGGGATCAGCATCAGCTTGTCGGTCTTGCCGCGGGTGAAGCCGCGGGAGACGAAGGTGGCGGCCGGGCTCGGCTCGGCGGCGGGGCCGAGGCGGGACTGCCCGACGCCCTTGCCGAGCACGTCGTGGCCGATCTCGCTCGGGTCGACATGGGCGAGGTCGTAGCGGCCGAGATAGGAGATCGCCAGCTCGCGGAAGACGTAGTCCAGGATCGAGGTGGCGTTCTTGATCGACTCGTTGCCGGTGACGAAGCCCGAGGGCTCGAAGCGGGTGAAGGTGAAGGCCTCGACGTATTCCTCCAGCGGCACGCCGTATTGCAGGCCGAGCGAGATGGCGATGGCGAAGTTGTTCATCATCGCCCGGAAGGCCGCGCCCTCCTTGTGCATGTCGATGAAGATCTCGCCGATGCGGCCGTCGTCGTACTCGCCGGTGCGCAGATACACCTTGTGGCCGCCGACGTTCGCCTTCTGGGTGTAGCCCTTGCGGCGGCCCGGCAGCTTCTCGCGGTCGCGGATGCGCTCGACGCGCTCCACCACCCGCTCGACGATCTTCTCGGCGACCTCGGCGGCGCGGGCCGGGGCGGCCTTGGCGAGCAGCGCCTCGACCGCATCCGCCGCCTCGTCCTCCTCCGCCTCGTCCTCGATCAGCGCCGAGTTGAGCGGCTGGGAGAGCTTCGAGCCGTCGCGGTAGAGGGCGTTGGCCTTCAGCGCCAGGCGCCAGGAGAGCATGTAGGCGCTCTTGCAGTCCTCCACCGTGGCGTCGTTGGGCATGTTGATGGTCTTGGAGATCGCCCCCGAGATGAAGGGCTGCGCCGCCGCCATCATGCGGATGTGGCTCTCCACCGAGAGGTAGCGCTTGCCGACGCGCCCGCAGGGGTTGGCGCAGTCGAACACCGGGTAGTGCTCGGCCTTCAGGTGCGGCGCACCCTCGAGCGTCATCGCCCCGCAGACGTGGATGTTGGCGGCCTCGATCTCCTTCCTGGTGAAGCCGAGATGGAGGAGGAGGTCGAAGGACGGGTCGGCCAGCTTCTCGGCCGGGACCTTCAGCGCGCCCGTGAGGAAGTCCTCGCCCAGCGACCACTTGTTGAAGACGAACTTGATGTCGAAGGCCGACTTCATGCCCGCCTCGAGCGCCGCGATCTTCTCGTCGGTGAAGCCCTTGGCCTTCAGCGCGCCCGGGTTGATCGCGGGTGCCTGCGCGATCGAGCCGTGGCCGAGCGCGTAGACCTCGATCTCGGCGATCTCGTGCTCGCGGTAGCCGAGCGTGCGCAGCGCATCCGGCACGGCGCGGTTGATGATCTTGAAGTAGCCGCCGCCGGCGAGCTTCTTGAACTTGACGAGCGCGAAGTCCGGCTCGATGCCCGTCGTGTCGCAATCCATGACGAGGCCGATCGTGCCGGTGGGCGCGATCACGGTCGCCTGGGCATTGCGGTAGCCGTGCTCTTCGCCGAGCGCGAGCGCGCGATCCCAGGCCGCCTCGGCGCGGGCGACGAGGTCGGGCTGCGGGCAGGAGACGTGGTCGAGCGGCACCGGCGTGGTGTGCAGCTCCTCGTAGCCGTCGCTCTCGCCGTGGGCGGCGCGGCGGTGGTTACGCATCACCCGCAGCATGTGCTCGGCGTTGTCCGCATAGCCCGGGAACGGCCCGAGCTCGGAGGCCATCTCCGCCGAGGTGGCGTAGGCCACGCCCGTCATCACCGCGGTGAGCGCGCCGCACAGCGCCCGGCCCTCGTCCGAGTCGTAGGACAGGCCCATCGTCATCAGGAGCCCGCCGATGTTGGCGTAGCCGAGCCCGAGCGTGCGGTAGCGGTAGGACAGCTCGGCGATCTCCTTCGACGGGAACTGCGCCATCGTCACCGAGATCTCGAGGACCATGGTCCACAGCCGGCAGAGGTGCTCGTAGCCGGCGACGTCGAAGGTCTTGGCCTCGCGATGATAGAACTGCAGCAGGTTGGCCGAGGCCAGGTTGCAGGCCGTGTCGTCGAGGAACATGTACTCCGAGCACGGGTTCGAGCCGCGGATCGGGCCGGACGCCGGGCAGGTGTGCCAGTCGTTCATGGTGGTGTTGAAGTGCAGGCCCGGATCGGCGGAGGCCCAGGCGGCGTGGCCGATCTTCTCCCACAGGTCGGCGGCGTCGAGCGTCTTCTTCACCTTGCCGGTCTGACGCCAGGTCAGGTCCCAGGTGCCGCCCTGCTCCACCGCGCGCAGGAAGCCGTCGGTGATCGAGACCGAGTTGTTCGAGTTCTGGCCCGAGACCGTGAGGTAGGCCTCCGAGTCCCAGTCGGTGTCGTAGACCGGGAAGTCGATGTCCGTGTAGCCCTGGCGGGCGAACTGGATCACGCGCTTGATGTAGCTGTCGGGCACCATGGCGCGACGCGCGGCCTTGATCTCGCGCTTGAGGACGGGGTTCCTCTCGGGGTCGAAGCAGGCCTCGTCGGCGGCGTCGCCCTCGACCTCGCAATTGACGCAGGCCTTCAGCACCGCCTTGAGGTGCTTCGCGTTCAGCTTCGAGCCGGTGACGAGGGCGGCGACCTTCTGCTCCTCCTTCACCTTCCAGTCGATGTAGTTCTCGATGTCCGGGTGGTCGATGTCGACGACGACCATCTTCGCGGCGCGCCGCGTGGTGCCGCCGGACTTGATCGCGCCCGCCGCGCGATCGCCGATCTTGAGGAAGGACATCAGGCCCGACGACTTGCCGCCGCCCGAGAGCCGCTCGCCCTCGCCGCGCAGGCGCGAGAAGTTCGAGCCGGTGCCGGAGCCGTACTTGAACAGGCGCGCCTCGCGCACCCACAGGTCCATGATGCCGCCCTCGTTGACGAGGTCGTCACCGACGGACTGGATGAAGCAGGCGTGCGGCTGCGGGTGCTCGTAGGCGGTGGCGGACTTCGTCAGCTCGCCCGTCTTGAAGTCGACGTAGTAGTGGCCCTGGGAGGGGCCGTCGATGCCGTAGGCCCAGTGCAGGCCGGTGTTGAACCATTGCGGCGAGTTCGGCGCCACCATCTGGCTCGCCAGCATGAAGCGCAGCTCGTCGTAGAACGCCGCGGCGTCCTCCTCGCTGGTGAAGTAGCCGCCCTTCCAGCCCCAGTAGGTCCAGCAGCCGGCGAGCCGGTCGAAGACCTGGCGCGAGGAGATCTCGGAGCCGAAGCGCTCCTCCTCGGGCAGCGTCGCCAGCGCGGTCTCGTCGGCGACGGAGCGCCACAGGAAGGAGGGGACGTCGTTCTCCTCGACCGTCTTCAGGCGGGCCGGGACGCCGGCCTTGCGGAAGTACTTCTGCGCGAGCACGTCGCTCGCGACCTGCGACCAGGTCTCGGGGACGTCGATGCCCTCCAGCCGGAAGACGATGGAGCCGTCCGGGTTGCGGATCTCGCTCGTCGCCTTCCTGAAGGTGATCCCGGCATAGGGATCCCGACCCGCACTCGTGTATCGCCGCTCGATCCGCATCGTCCCGTATCCCTGGTCTTTCGCTCCGGTCGCCGCATACGACCGGGATTGTCGGCCCCGGACGGCCCGCGGGCCGCCCCCTCCTCGTCACAACCGCCGCGCCACGCAGGCACCGTCGGGACGCGACTACCCGTTCGCGGGCCCCGGAGATCCTGCCCGGGAATCCTGCGTTGACGGGGAATGCCGCGATCCGTTCTGGATGTCGCCCGACGTGAGGCCTTCTGGCCCGCCGCCGCTCGTGTCGGTCGGACCAGAGAAAGCTGTCACCAGCCGGGGCGCGCGTCAACACCTAGTGCTCGGGCTCGTCCCCAGCCCTAGATATGGTGTGGGCTGTGAAGATTGTGGAGAACTTCGGAAGCCCTCCTTAAGCCGTTCGAGTCGCTCGAATTTTCAGGCGGTCCGCAGCGTCCCGGACGGGTGTTGCCGGGATGCTTCGCCGGCGCGCCATCCACAAGAGCCACCGACGGCGCCCGCCGGGCTCCCGCAGGCGCCCCGGAGCGTGCGCCGCTGGCGTTCTCGCTCGGGACCTGCCGCGAAGCGGCTGGACCGTATGGGTTTCAACGGATGAAGCTCGGCCGTGACCGTGCGGGAATCACATCGGGCCGGCGCGAATCGTCCGCGGCCTCCAAATCGGCGGAATCGGGGTGCGTTCAGGCTTCGCTCAGCTTCGCCTCGGCATGCTGCACCCGTTCGTACCCATCCGAGCAAGCTCCCCGGTCCCGAGGCCCGCCGCGATGACCACCCTGCCCTCCCCACGCCGCGTCCGCCCCGTCGCCCTCGCCGCCCTCGCCCGGCTGGCGCTGTGCGCCGTCGCCCTCGGCGCGCTGGGCGCAGCCGGCGCGGTGGCGCAGCGCGCACCGACGGCGGACGTCGTGCCGGGGGAGGAGCATTGCGTCGTGAACGTCCGCACGGACGACGCGCTCAACCTGCGCGCCGGGCCGGGCGCCGGCCAGCCGGTCCTGGCGCGCCTGCCCTATGGCACGTGCGGGGTGATGGTGACGGGGCCTTGCGCCGGAAACTGGTGCCCGGTCGAGGACGGGCACCATGCCGGCTTCGTGCACGCCCGCTACATCGCCCAGATCTCGCCTGCGCTCTACTGCGTCACGGGCGTGCCCGCGGGCGAGCGGCTGGCGCTGCGCGCCTGGCCGGACTTCGGCTCACGCGTCCTCGGCCGGCTGGAGCCGAACGCCTGCTCCATCGCCTTCCTGCCCTACGAGCGGGACGGCTGGCGCAAGATCCGCGTGCGCGGCCACGAAGGCTGGGTGCCGCGGGCGAACCTCTCGGGGCAATGAGCGCCGTCCTCTCCGCCTGCGGCACCTATCGCTACCGGCTCGAGCGGCCGGCGGCGGCGGATCGCGCGACCGCGCCGCCGGTCGCCTTCGTCATGCTCAACCCGTCCACCGCGGGCGCCGAGCGCGACGACCCGACGATCCGCCGGGTGCGGATCCTCGCCCGCGGCTTCGGCTACGGGCCGCTCGTCGTCGCGAACCTCTATGCGCTGCGCGCCACGGACCCGAAGGCGCTGGCCGTCCACCCCGATCCCGTCGGGCCGGAGAACGCCGCCCATCTCGCGGCGATCGCGGCGCGGGCGGGCGACGTCGTCTGCGCCTGGGGCGTGCACGCCGATCCAGCGCGGGCCGCAGAGGTGGTTGCCCTGCTGACGCGCGCCGGCGGGCGGCTGTGGCATCTCGGCCTGACGAAATCCGGCGCGCCGCGCCATCCGCTGTTCGTCCCCCGCGACGTGCGCCTCGCGGCACTGCCGCCAGGGTAGCGCGGCATACGCTTGACAAGCTACGATCCCGACGGCAGTCTTCCAAAACGTTTCGGAAAGCGCCTGCGCAGACGGCGCACCCCGGGACGAGCGCGCCCGCGATCCGAAACGTTTCGGACGAGGGTGCGAGGGGAACGCCTCGGAGGAGAGGGCATGGAGCGCCGCCAGCCGCGGCTCAAGGAGCTGTCGCGCGAGCTCGGGCTGTCGATCACGACGGTCTCCCGGGCGCTCGCCGGCTATTCCGACGTCTCGCCGGGGACCGCCGAGCGAGTGCGCGAGGCCGCCGCCCGCACGGGCTACGTGCCGAACCGCGCGGGGCGCGCGCTGAAGTCCGGCCAGACCGGCTTCGTCGGCCTCGTCGTGCCGGTGCGCGACGCGCAGTTCATCGACGCCTTCCTGGGCGAGTTCGTGATGGGGCTCGGCGAGGCGCTGGCGGAGGCCGGCCGCGACCTGGCGCTGACCACCGCGACCCGAAACCAGGACGAGATGGACGTCCTCGCCCATGTGGTCAACGCCGGACAGGTGGACGGCATGGTGGTCAGCCGCGCCACCTGCACGGACGCGCGGGTGCGCTTCCTGCTCGATCGCGGCGTGCCCTTCGTGCTGCACGGGCGCGTGCTCGACGAGACGCGGCCCTATGCCTGGATCGACACAGACGGCGCCGCCGCCTTCGGCGAGGCCGCGCGCCGGCTCGTCGCGCTCGGCCATCGCCGCTTCGGGCTCCTGACCTTCTCCGACCCGATGACCTTCGTCCACTACCGCCGCGCCGGGCTCGAGGCGGCGCTCGCGGAAGCCGGCCTCGCCCTCGCGCCCGACGCGGTCGCCGCCGCGCCGCGGGGCGACCCCGCCGCGATCCGCGCCGCCGCCGGACGGCTCGTCGACGCGCCGGAGCGGCCGACCGCGATCCTGTGCGCCACCGACACGCTCGCCATCGCGCTGATGGAGGAGGCGGCACGGCGCGGCATCGAAATACCGCGCGACCTTTCGGTCGTCGGCTTCGACAACCTGCCCGTCTCGTCCTACGCGAGCCCGGGCCTGACCACGTTCGACGCCCGCATCCAGGAGAGCGGCGTCGCCGTCGCGCGCATGCTGCTGCGGGTGATCGAGGCGGGACCCGCCGCCGTCGAGCCGCTGCTCGTGGCGGCCGACTTCATCCCCCGCGCGAGCCACGGCCCGGCACCCGAGGGGCCGGCCCGGCGCGCGCGCATTCGAGCTCCGAAGAGGAAGACCCCGGAGAGGAAGACCCCGGAGAAAGAGACCCCAGAGAGCCACGCACACGACACGAAACGGGAGGACAGGACATGAGACGCCACACCACGACGACATCCGCCCTTGCGCTCCTCGCCTTCGCCGCGACGAGCGGGCCGGCGCCGGCGAGCGCCGACGAGCTGCTGTTCTGGTCGACGCAGGCCCGGCCCGTCGAGGAGGCGCAGGGCATGCGCGAAGAGGTGCTCTCGGGCTTCGAGGGCGGCGCCGTCGACTACCAGCCGCAGGACGGCGGGCCGTTCATCACCCGTCTGCGGGCCGAGACCGAGGCGAACCAGGGCACGATCGCCATCGTCGGCGCGCTCCACGGCGAGCTCACCGCCTTCGCCGACGTGTTCATGGACCTCTCGGCGGTGGACGCCTCCGGCGCGAGCCCGGCGCTGGTGGAGCTCGGGCGACTCGGCACCGACGAGCAGCGCTACGTGCCGTGGATGCAGGCCACCTACCTGATGGCGGCGAACCGCGCCGCGCTCGAGCACCTGCCCGAGGGCGCCGACGTCGACGCGCTGACCTGGGACGAGCTGATCGCCTGGGGCCGGAACATGGAGGAGGCGACCGGCTCGCCCAAGATCGGCCTGCCCGCCGGCCCGCAGGGCCTGCGCCATCGCGTAGTGCAAGGCTATCTCTACCCCTCCTTCACCGATTCCATGGTCACCCGCTTCCGCTCGGACGACGCGGCCGCGATGTGGGAGACCGTGAAGGAGCTGTGGGAGGTGACGCATCCGCGCTCGACCTCCTACAACTTCATGCAGGAGCCGCTGCTGGCCGACGAGGTCTGGGTCGCGATCGACCACACCGCCCGGCTCGCCGACGCCTTCAACCAGCGCCCGGACGACTTCATCGCCTTCCCCGCGCCCGCGGGCCCGACGGGACGCGGCTTCATGCCGGTCGTGGCGGGCATCGCCGTGCCGGCAACGGCGCCCGATCCGGAGGCGAGCCTCGCGCTCGTGCGCTACATGCTCGAGCCCGACACCCAGATCGCGACGCTGCGCGCGACGAACTTCTTCCCCGTCGTCGACGTGGATCTGCCCGACGACATGCCGGCCTCGGTTCGTGCCGCCGGCGCGGCGATCGCGCTCCAGTCGGGCGCACCCGACGCCAATCCGGGCCTCCTGCCGGTCGGCCTCGGCGATCTCGGCGGGCAGTTCAACCAGGTCTACGTCGACACGTTCGAGCGCATCGTGCTCGCCGGCCAGCCGATCGCGGACGTGCTCGACAGCCAGGCCGAGGAGCTGCGCCGCATCGTGAACGAGGCCGGCGCCCCCTGCTGGGCGCCCGACGCCCCCTCCGAGGGCCCCTGCCCCGTGGAGTGAGCGACGAAGCCGAAGGCCCCGGGCCGCCCACCGGGCGGCCCGGGACCCTACTCCGCGAAGACACCCGGTGACCAAGTCCCCGGCGACGGAGACGCGAAGATGCCCTCGCGCGCCCTGCCCTACCTGCTGCTCGCGCCCGCCGCGCTGTTCCTGGCCGCCTTCTTCCTCTACCCGGCGGTGCAGGTGGCGCTGATCGCGTTCACCCGCGGCGACGAGGCGAGCTTCGCGAACTTCGCCCGCATGGCCGGGCACTGGAAGTTCGACACGGCCTTGTGGAACACGATCCTGCTCGCCGCCGTGGTCGTGCCGCTGCAGCTCGCGCTCGCGCTGTTCATGGGCCAGATCGTCACGCGCATGGGTCGCGGGCGCGACCTCGTGCTCTACGTCTTCACCATCCCGCTCGGCATCTCGGATCTCGCGGCCGGCATCATCTGGCTCGCCATCCTCGAGCAGAACGGCTTCCTCAACTCGTTCCTCTACCATCTCGGCCTGCTCGACAGCCCCGTGGCGCGGCTGTCCTACCAGAACACGCTCGGCCTGTTCGTCGCCGTGGCCATCGCCGAGATCTGGCGCGCCACCGCGATCATGCTGGTGATCCTGGTTGCGGGCATGGGGATGATCCCCAAGGAGTACGACGAGGCGGCGCAGGTGTTCGGGGCGAGCCCCTGGCAGCGCTTCGTCAAGATCACGCTGCCGCTGCTCAAGCCCAGCCTGCAGACGGCGCTGATCCTGCGCACCATCCTCGCCTTCGAGGTCTTCGCCGTCGTCGCGGCGCTCGCCGGCACCTCGATGCCGATGCTGATGGGCGAGACCTACGCCTGGGAGTTCCAGCTGCAGGACCGCGGCGTCGCCGCCTCCTACGCCCTCGTCATCCTCGGCATCTCGATCGCCTCCACCCTGGTTTTCCTCTGGTGGCTGCGCACCCCCAAGGAGGCGCGCGCATGACGTCGACCGTCCCCCTCCCCGTCCCGGCACTGGAGCCGGAGGCCCGGCGCGCGCTCGATCTCGCCGTCGCCCGGCGCTGGCTGATGGGCGCTGTCGTGACGATCCTGTGCCTGTGGGTGCTCGTCCCGATCTATCTGGTGCTCGTCAACGCGCTCTCGACGCCGGCGGAGGTCACCGGCTGGCCGAAGAGCTTCATGCCGTCCTTCGCCACCGAGAGCCTCGCCTTCTTCGTCGGCTTTCGCGGCGTCGCCGACGCGCTGCTCAACTCGGTGCTGGTGGCGGCGATCACGATGGTGCTGTCCATCGCCATCGGCGCGCCCGCGGGCTACGCGCTGGCGCGGTTCGACTTCGTCGGCAAGAACGCGTTCCGCATCCTCGTGCTGATGACCCGCGCGTTCCCGCTGCCGCTGCTGGCCCTGCCGCTGGCGGTGGCCTACATCCAGGTCGGGCTCGACGACACGCTGCTGGGGCTCGCCTTCGTGCACACGATGCTGGCGATGCCCTTCGCCGTGCTGATCACCGCCTCGCTGTTCATGGGCGTGCCGATCGAGCTCGAGGAAGCCGCCTGGACGCTCGGCTGCACGCGCCTCCAGGCCTTCGTCAAGGTGGTGCTGCCGCTCGTGAGCCCCGGCATCGCCGCCTCCGCGGTGTTCGCCTTCGTGGTCTCCTGGAACGAGGTCTTCGCGGCGGCCGTGCTGACCATCGAGAACCGCACCCTCACCGCCTTCCTGCTGCAGAGCCTGGACGTCAGCCCGCTGCACCTGAAGTTCGCCGGCGCCGCCGTCCTCGTCCTGCCGGCGCTGCTCTTCCTGTTCGCCGTCAGGAAGTACCTCTTCGCCATGTGGGGGATCGCCAACCGATGAGCGAGATGCGCCCGCACCATCCGCCATTGGCGTCCGTCGAGCCCGCCCACCCGTCACCGTCGGGCGGTCGGCGAGCGCAGCGAGACGGGCGGGGGCGAGACCGGCTCGAACAAGCACAACAGGGAGCTCCCCATGGCTGAGATCACCGTCTCCGGCCTGAAGAAGGCCTACGGCTCGTTCACCGCGCTGCACGGGATCGACCTGCACGTCGAGGATCGCGAGTTCCTCGTCCTGCTCGGCGCGTCGGGCTGCGGAAAGACGACGCTCCTGCGCTGCGTCGCCGGGCTCGAGACGGCGAGCCGGGGGGAGATCGCCATCGGCGGGCGGCGGGTCGACCACCTGCCTCCGCGGGCGCGCAAGATCGCGATGGTGTTCCAGAACTACGCGGTGTTCCCGCACCTCACCGTGTTCGAGAACATCGCCTTCGGCCTGCGCATGAAGAAGATGGCCAACGCGGAGGTCGAGGAGAAGGTGCGCCGCGCCGCCACGATGATGCACATCGAGCAATTGCTCGCCCGCTATTCCGGCCAGATCTCGGGCGGCCAGCGTCAGCGCGTGGCGGTCGCCCGGGCGCTCGCCATGGAGCCGGAAGTGCTGCTGATGGACGAGCCGCTGTCGAACCTCGATGCGCTCCTGCGCCTCGAGATGCGCGCCGAGCTGAAGGGCGTGCTGCAGGAGAGCAAGACCACGACGATCTACGTCACCCACGACCAGGTCGAGGCGATGAGCCTCGCCGACCGCATCGCCGTCATGCACGGCGGCCACATCGTCCAGCACGCCGCCCCGCTCGACGTCTACCGCGATCCCGCCACCCGCTTCGTCGGCAGCTTCATCGGCAACCCGCCGATGAACTTCCTGCCCGCGGCGCGGTCCGGCGACGCCTGGGAGGTCGCCGGCCTGCGGGTCGCCGGCCCCGCGGTCGACAGGGGCGCGATCGAGTTCGCCGTGCGCCCGGAGGACCTCGCGCCTGCGGAAACCGGGCTTTCCGGCCGCGTCAAGGTCGTCGAGCCGCTCGGCGCGCATCAGCTCGTGACGATGGACGTCGCCGGCAGCCATTTCCGGGCCGTGCTGGAGAGCGACCTGCCGATCCGCCCCGGCGAGACCCTCACCCTGGCGCCGCGCCCCGAGCGCGTGCGCTGGTTCGATCCCGAGACCCTGGCGGCGATCGCCTGACCCCTTCGGACCACGCGGAAAGACCGTGCCATGACGCCCCCCATGACGCCCCCCCTGACGACCTCCCCCATCGACCCCGCCCGCCTGCGTGCCGACGCCATCGCGATCCTGCGCGAGAACGACCTCGGCGCCGGCTACACCATCCCCACGAAGGGGCTCTACCCGTTCCAGTGGAACTGGGATTCCTGCCTCGTGGCACTCGGCCTCGCCCATGTCGACGAGGACCGGGCGCTCGTCGAGATCGAGACCCTCCTCGCCCATCAATGGCCGGACGGGATGGTGCCGCACATCGTCTTCCACGCCGACCACGAGACCTATTTCCCCGGCCCGGACGTCTGGGGCACCGCCCGCGCGACGCCGACGAGCGGCATCACCCAGCCGCCGGTGCTCGCCTACGCCCTGCGGCGGCTGCTCGAGACCGCCCGAGACCGCGAGCGAGTCGGGCGCCGGGTGGCGGCGCTGCTGCCGAAGGTCGCCGCGTGGCACCGCTGGTTCGCGACGGCGCGCGATCCCGAGGGGACGGGCCTCGCCGCCATCCTGCACCCGTGGGAGAGCGGGCGCGACAACGCCGTCGACTGGGACGAGGCGCTCGCCCGGGTGCCGACGGACGGCGTCGGCAGCTACGTGCGGCGCGACACGGCCCATGTCGACGCCGATCAACGCCCGACGAAGGACGAGTACGACCGCTATCTATGGCTCGTGCAGCGCTTCCGCCGGCTCGGCTGGAACCAGGCGGCGCTGCACGACGCCTCTCCGTTCAAGGTGGTCGATCCCGGCTTCAACGCGATCCTGATCCGCTCCGCCGAAGACCTCGCCGCGCTGGCGCACGAGCTCGGCGCGGGCGAGATCGCGGCCGAGGCGCAGGCGCAGGCGGCGCGCGGGCGCGCTGCGCTCGACGGCCTGTGGCACGAGGGTCTCGGGCAATACGCCGCCTACGATCGCGCGGCGGGCACGCTCGTCGAGAGCGCCTCGATCGGCGGGCTGCTGCCGCTGCTGGCGCTGGAGCCCGGCCACGCGCGGGCGGAGGCGCTCGTCGCGCGGCTCGCCGCCCTGCGCGCGGCGGTGCGCCATCCCGTACCGAGCCACGATCCCGCCGATCCGCGCTTCGACCGGCTGCGCTACTGGCGCGGCCCGCTCTGGCTGATCGCCAACCGGCTGATCGCCGACGGCCTGGCGCGGCATGGCCAAGGCGAGGCGGCCGCCGAGATCGCCCGCGACGGCCTCGCCCTCGTCGCGCGGAGCGGCTTCGGCGAGTATTTCGACCCGCTCGACGGCCGGGCGCTGGGTGGCAAGCGCTTCAGCTGGACGGCGGCGATGGTGCTCGAGTTCCTGGGGACGACCCGCGCCTGACCCGGCGCGGGCCCGCCCTCAGCCGACGAAGGCGCGCTCCACCACGAAATGCGCGGGCTTGGCGTTGGAGCCCTCCTCGAGGCCCGCCGCGACGCACAGGGCGCGGCAGTCCTTCGTCATCTCGATCGAGCCGCAGATCATCACCCGGTCGGTCTGCGGGTCGAGCGGCGGCACGCCGAGGTCGGCGAACAGCCGGCCCGACGCGATCGCGTCGGTGATGCGGAACGAGCGCGGGTGCGGCTCGCGGGTGACCGTGGTGTAGTAGGTCAGGCGGGGCGCGGCGACCTCGCCCACCAGCGGGTCCTCGACGAGGTCGCGCACGGTGTTCTCGCCATAGGCGAGCTCCGCCACGCAGCGGGTCGTCTGGGTGAGGATCACCTGGTCGAACTTCTCGTAGGTCTCCGGGTCGCGGATCAGGCTCGCGAAGGGCGCGATGCCGGTGCCGGTCGAGAGCATCCACAGCCGCTTGCCGGGCGCCAGCGCGTCGAGCACGAGGGTGCCGGTGGGCTTCTTCTTGATCAGCAGCTCGTCGCCCACCGCGATGCGCTGCAGCCGCTCCGTGAGCGGCCCGCCGGGCACCTTGATCGAGAAGAACTCGAGCTCGTCGTCCCACGAGGGGCTGGCGATGGAATAGGCGCGGAACACCGGCCGCTCGCCGCCTGGCAGGCCGATCATGACGAACTCGCCGGAGCGGAAGCGCAGGGACGCCGGCCGCGTGGTGCGGAAGCGGAAGAGGCGGTCGGTGTAGTGCTCGACGAGCGTGATGCGCTCGACATGGCAGTCGACAGGGTGCGCGGCTTGGGGGTGCGCGGTTTGGGGGTGCGCGGCTTGGGGGTGCGCGGCTTGGGGGTGCGCGACTTGCGACGCGCCGAGGGCGCCGGCGGCGGCGGTGTCGGACATCGTTTCCCTTTCGTGGACCAGCTCGGCAATCGCCCGAGCCATATCACATCGCTGTTTCGCAGCGCACCACGTACGAAACCAGACCCCGGCGCACAAGGGCAGCGCCCGGGATCCGGCCGCCTCGCCGCCGTCGCGCGGCGGCCCGGGAGGTCAGGCGCCCAGCGCGCGGTCCGTCTTGGCGAAGGTCTCGTCGAAGGAATAGCCGGCCCCGCGCACGGTGCGGATGGGGTCGAGCGTCTCGCGCGTGTTGATCGCCTTGCGCAGGCGCCCGACATGGACGTCGACCGTGCGCTCGTCGATGTAGACGTCGTGGCCCCAGACGCCGTCGAGCAGCTGCTCGCGGGTGAACACCCGCCCTGGACTCTGCATCAGGAACTCGAGCAGGCGGAACTCGGTGGGGCCCAGGTGCAGCTCACGCCCGCCGCGGCGCACCCGGTGCGTCTCGCGGTCCAGCTCGATGTCGCCGGCGACCAGCGTGTTGGCGATGTGGGCGGGCTTCGTGCGACGCAGGAGTGCGCGGACCCGGGCGAGCAGCTCGGGCACCGAGAACGGCTTGACGATGTAGTCGTCCGCGCCGGTGGCGAGACCGCGCACCCGGTCTCCCTCCTCGCCGCGGGCGGTGAGCATGATGACGGGGAGGCGCTCGGTCTCGCGGCGCGCGCGGATGCGCCGGCACAGCTCGATGCCGGAGAGGCCCGGGAGCATCCAGTCGAGCAGGACGAGATCGGGCACCTGCTCCTGCAGGCTGACCTCCGCCTCGTCGCCGCGCGCGACCGTATCGACCTTGTAGCCTTCAGCCTCCAGATTGTAGCGCAGGAGGAGAGTCAGGGGCTCCTCGTCCTCCACGACCAGGATACGCGTGCTCATCGTGCGTTCGCCCCGCGCTCCCTCACGCGCCCGGCGCGCCGGGCGCGACATCGCCGTGGACGCCGGTCTCGTAGGCCGTGCGGTCCATCTTCGGGCGCTCGGCGGTGATCGGCTGGCCGGTGACGAGGTAGTGGATGGTCTCGGCGACGTTGGTGGTGTGATCGCCGATGCGCTCGACGTTCTTGGCGCAGAACAGGAGATGCGTGCAGAAGGTGATGTTGCGCGGATCTTCCATCATGTAGGTGAGCAGCTCGCGGAAGAGCGAGTTGTAGAGCGCGTCGGTCGCCCCGTCCCGCCGCCAGACCTCGAGCGCCTTGTCGACGTCGAGCTGGGTGTAGGCGTCGAGGATGTCCTTGAGCTGGCCGAGCACCATGTCGGACATGCGCTCGACGCCGAGCACCACGCGCTGCGGCTCGAACTGGCCGGAAATGGCGAGCGTGCGCTTGGAGATGTTCTTGGCCATGTCGCCGATCCGCTCGATGTCGGAGGCGATGCGGATGGCGGAGATCACCTCGCGCAGGTCGATCGCCATGGGCTGGCGGCGGGCGATGGTGAGGATCGCCCTCTCCTCGATGTCGCGCTGGATCGTGTCGAGCCGGAAGTCGGTGGTGACGACGGACTGCGCGAGACCGACGTCGCGGCGCACCAGCGCCACGGTGGCGTCGGCGAGCATCTTCTCGGCGATGCCGCCCATTTCCATGATCGACCGGCGCAGCTCCTGGAGCTCGGCGTCGAACGAAGCGACCGTATGTTCGGACATGGGTCCGTCTCCTCGAGAGCTGGCGTCCGGATCAGCCGAAGCGGCCGGTGATGTAGTCCTGCGTGCGCTTGTCGCGCGGATTGGTGAAGATCTGGTCCGTCGGCCCCTCCTCGACGAGATAGCCGAGATGGAAGAAGCAGGTCTTCTGCGAGACGCGGGCGGCCTGCTGCATCGAGTGCGTGACGATCACGATCGTGTAGTTCTGCCGCAGCTCGTCGATCAGCTCCTCGATGCGCGCGGTCGCGATCGGGTCGAGCGCGGAGCAGGGCTCGTCCATCAGGATCACCTCGGGGGAGACCGCGATGGCGCGGGCGATGCACAGGCGCTGCTGCTGGCCGCCGGAGAGGCCGGTGCCCGTCTCGGCGAGACGGTCCTTCACCTCCTCCCAGAGGCCGGCCTTGCGCAACGCCGCCTCGACGATCTCGGCGAGCTCGTCCTTGGACTTGGCGAGCCCGTGGATCCGCGGGCCGTAGGCCACGTTCTCGAAGATCGACTTCGGGAAGGGGTTCGGCTTCTGGAAGACCATGCCGACGCGCGCGCGCAGGGTCACGACGTCGAGATCGGGATCGTAGATGTCCTTCTCGTCGATCGTGATCTTCCCGTCGACGCGAGCGCCGTCGATCGTGTCGTTCATGCGGTTGAGGCAGCGCAGGAACGTGGACTTGCCGCATCCGGACGGGCCGATGAAGGCGGTGACCGCCTTCTCGGGGATCCCGATCGTCAGGTCGTAGATCGCCTGCTTGGCGCCATAGAAGACGTTGACGCTGCGCGCGTCGACCTTGGAGGCGTAGTTGGTCTCGAGCGGGACGCGAACGGTCTCGGACTTGTCGAGGCTCGGCGCGACGGCCGCGGGTTCGGCTGACGGGGCGTGCATGGCGGTCATGTCGTCTCCTCGCTCGGTCACCACTTGCGCTCGAGCCGGTTGCGCAGAAGGATCGCGATCAGGTTCATCAGGATCAGGAAGCCGAGCAGCACCAGGATGCCCGCCGAGGTGCGCGCCAGGAACCCGCGCTCGGGGCTGTCCGCCCAGATGAAGATCTGGGTGGGCAACGCGGTAGACGGGTCGAGGATGCCCCCGGGCGGGCTGGTGATGAAGGCGTTCATGCCGATCAGCAGCAGCGGCGCGGTCTCGCCCAGCGCCTGGGCGAGACCGATGATCGTGCCGGTGAGGATGCCCGGCAGAGCGAGCGGCAGCACGTGGTGCAGCACCACCTCGTGCTTGGACGCGCCCACCCCGAGCGCGGCCTCGCGGATCGAGGGCGGCACGGCCTTCAGCGCGGCGCGGGTGACGATGATCATGGTGGGCAGCGTCATCAGCGCGAGCACCATGCCGCCGACCAGCGGCGCCGAGCGCGGCATGCCGAACCAGCCGAGGAAGACCGCGAGCCCGAGCAGTCCGAACACGATCGACGGCACGGCGGCGAGGTTGTTGATGTTCACCTCGATGACGTCCGTCCACTTGTTCTTCGGCGCGAACTCCTCGAGGTAGACCGCCGCGGCGATGCCGATCGGGAAGCTGAGCAGGAAGCACACGGCGAGCGCGAAGAACGAGCCGACGACGGCACCGGAGAGGCCGGCGAGTTCCGGGAATCGGCTGTCGGCGTTCAGGAACAGCGCCGTGTTGAACCGCTGCTCGACCAAACCCTGATCGGCGAGGCTGTCGAACAGGACGATGCCACGGTCATCCACCCGCCGGCGGTCCTCGGCGAGGTCGCGCGAGATCGTGCCCTTGGCGAGCTGGTCGTAGGGGTCGGACGCGGGGATCTCGAAGCGGATCGTCTCGCCGATCACGCCGGGATTCGCGACGACGTAGTCACGCAGGATGAAGTGCGCGTTGCGGGTGAGGATGTCGCGCGCGGCGCGCAGCTCCGAGGCGTCGACGTCCGGCAGCGCCGCCTGGAGGGAGGCGGTGATCAGCTCGCGATACTCGCCGTCGCTGGGATCCGCGGGGTCCACGGCGCCGGGGTCGACGAAGACCGAGAGCGTGACCTGCGTCTGGGTGAAGGCCCGGTAGCCGTTCAGCACCAGCGAGCCGACGAGGATCGCGAGGAGGCCGAGCGCGGTGGCGATCGCGATCAGCCCGTAGATGCGCAGCCGCGATTCGGCGGCGCGCCGGCGCCTGCGGCGTGCATCCGCCGCGGAAGACGTCCAGTCGACGGGGGCGACCCCGTCCTGCGCGATGTCAGTCATACTTCTCTCGATATTTCTGCACGACCCGCAGGGCGATGACGTTCAGCCCCAGCGTCGCGGTGAAGAGGACGAGGCCGAGCGCGAAGGCGGCGAGCGTCTTGGGGCTGTCGAAGGCGGTGTCACCGATGAGCAGCGTGACGATCTGCACCGTAACGGTGGTCACCGAGTCGAGCGGGTTGAAGGTCAAGGTGGCGATCAGGCCCGCCGCCATGACGACGATCATGGTCTCGCCGATGGCGCGACTGACCGCGAGCAGGATGCCGCCGGCGATGCCGGGCAGCGCCGCCGGGAGCAGCACCTTCATGATGGTCTCGCCCTGCGTGGCGCCCATCGCCAGCGAGCCATCGCGCATGGTGCGCGGCACGGCGTTGAGCGCGTCGTCCGTCATCGAGGAGATGAAGGGGATGATCATGATGCCCATCACCCCGCCTGCGACGAGGGCCGTGTTGGGTGCGACCGGTATGCCGATCGCCATGCCGGCGGCGCGGATCGCGGGCGCCACGACGATCACCGCGAAGAAGCCGTAGACCACGGTCGGGATGCCGGCGAGGATCTCCATCAGCGGCTTCACGATCGACCGCACCCGATCGTTCGCGAACTCGGTGAGGTAGATCGCCGAGAAGAGCCCGATCGGCACCGCCACCGCCATGGCGATGGTGGCGATCAGCAGCGTGCCGACGAAGACCGGTATGGCGCCGAACGCGCCCGCGCCGGCGATCTGATCCGGTCGGATCGCGATCTGCGGCTCCCAGTTGAGGCCGAACAGGAACTCCGTGACGGGCACCATCCGGAAGAACAGCCACGCCTCGAAGACGAGCGCGCCGATGATGCCGATCGTTGTGAAGATGGCGAGCACCGCGCAGGTGACCATCATGATCGAGAGCGCGCGCTCGAAGCCTTGGCGCGCCCGGAACAACGGCTTGAGCCGCGCGCGGGCGACCATCATCGCGAAGATCGCGAGCGACAGGGCCGCCACCACCATGGCCCAGCGCGCGATCTGGGACCACGCCACGTACCGCTCGGCCGCGGCGACGATCGCGGGCGACGGCTCGCCGAACATCAGGCCGGCGGCGACGTTCTTCACCTCTGTGAGGTAGAGCGACAGCTGCGCCGTCGAGGCGCCGTCCGTCATCGAGTCGGGCAGGCTCGCGAGGATCAGGCGATCGATGATCGTGCCCTGGAACATCAGCCAGGCGAGGACCAGCAGGAGCGCCGGCACGCCGACCCAGACGGCGACGAAGGCGCCGTGGTAGATCGGACGCGAATGCACTGCGCCGACGGGCGCCGCGTAGACGAACTTGCGCCCCTGCGCCTGCCCGACGAAATACGCCGCCAGCGACAGAGCGAGAACGACGAGGATCAGGTTTCCGGCCATGCCGATACCGTCCGCTTCACGACGCGCGCGCCGATCGGATGTGAGGACGGGTCGCGGCAGCAATTCCGCCGCGACCCATGTTCGGAGCGTCTATAGCTCAGCCGCCGTAGCGGGTGAAGCCGCTGCCGTTGACAGCCGCGTCGCGAACCTCGGAGCGGCGCGCCTCCGGCAGCGGAACCATGCCGCGCTCGGAGAGGAGGCCGTTCGGACCCATGACGTCCTCGCTCGTGTAGAGCTCGACGAACTCCGTCAGGCCCGGGATCACGCCGCGATGGGCGTTCTTCACGTAGAAGAACAGCGGGCGGGAGACGGCGTAGGAGCCGTCCGCGATCGTGTCGAAGGTCGGCTCGACGCCGCCGACGGTCGCGGCCTTCAGGGTGTCCTGGTTCTCGTAGAGGAACGAGTAGCCGAAGATGCCGATGGCGTTCGGGTCCTGCTGGAGACGCTGGACGATCAGGTTGTCGTTCTCGCCCGCCTCGATGAAGGGGCCGTCCTGACGCATGCGCGAGCAGACCTCGTCCCAACGATCCTCGTTGGCATCCTCGAGCGCCGCGATCGTCTCGAACTCGTTGCAGCCCTCGTGCATGACGAGCTCGACGAAGGCGTCGCGCGTGCCGGAAGTCGGCGGCGGGCCGAGAACCACGATCTCCGAGTCGGGCAGCGACGGATCGATCTCGTTCCAGCGGGTGTAGGGGTTGGCGACGATCTCGCCGTCGACCTCGACCTCGGAGGCGAGCGCCTGGAAGATCTGAGCCTTGGTCAGGTCGAGATCCGGACCCTCGACCGAGAGCGCGAGCGACAGGCCGTCGGAGCCGATCTGCACTTCGGTGACTTCGGTGACGCCGTTCGACTGGCAGAGCTCCCACTCCGACGCGGTCATCGCGCGCGAGGCGCCGGTGATGTCCGCGGTCTGGGGGCCGACGCCCTCGCAGAAGATGCGCATGCCGCCGCCGGTGCCGGTCGACTCGACGATCGGAGCGGGGTTGCCGGTCTCGGCGGCGAACTCTTCGGCGGCCGCCTGGGAGTACGGGAACACCGTGGAGGAGCCGACGACGCGGATCTGGTCGCGGGACTGGGCGTTCGCGGCGCCGGCGGCCAGAACGCCGGCGGCGGCGATCGCGAGCGCGCTCGTATAGGTGATGAATTTCACGGGTTATCTCCCTGTAGAGATGAGGCTTTGGCCGCTGTTCGCAACGGACGTAACGCGGCTGCGGCTGCGGGCGACGCCGATCGCGCCCCCCGACGCGTGGCGGACCCTAGGAGGGCGGCATGACACTCATGTGACATTTGCACGAAGCGGCCGGGTCCTTCCGGCCGCCGCGATCGGTCGTGCCGCCCGATCACTTCGCTGGCGATTCCAGAGAGGACGCCCGGCCGGATCATTCGCCCCACGCCGTCGTTCTGCGAACGGGCTGGGCTTCCACCCTCGACGAACGGGAGACACCTCGAAGCGCAACTCGCACGGTGCTGTGGCCCGGCACCAGGCCCGACTCGAGGGGACGGCGGACCAGCTGCCGGACCTCGCGGC
>JBNPEA010000108.1:0-10409 GCA_051117315.1 Salinarimonas sp.
GGCCCGCGGTCAGCGGATGTGTCTCGCCGGGCGCGGGCCCCGACGCGCCGACGGGATCGCCCGGCGCCGCGCCCTGGGGCAGGTCTCCGTTGTCGACGAGGAGCACCGCCGCGCCCGCTGCCTCGGCCTCGGCGCGCGCCGCGGCGATCGCCGAGCCCGCCGCCACGAGCCCGCGGCTGGGGTCCGGCCGGTCGTGGATGTAGTCCCAGGGCTGCGCGTGGGCGTGCAGGTCGGAGGTCGCGATCAGCCGCAGACGGGGCATGCGTCAGCCGAGCTTCAGGTCCGGCGTCGAGCCGAACAGGCCGCGGTGGACGCCCAGCGCGTAGCTGTCGGTCATGCCGGCGATGTAGTCCGCCGCGCGCCGGGCGATCCGGCCGGCGTCGGCGCCGTCGAGGCCGGCGCGCCATTCCTCGGGCATCGTCCCCGGCTCCTGCGTGAAGCGGGCGAACAGGTCGCGCACGATCCGGTCTGCGTCGGTGCGCACGGCCTTCACCTTCGGGTGGCGGTACATGTTGGGGTAGAGGTAGCCCTTGATCGCCCGGTCCGCCTCCGCCATCGCCGGGGAGAAGCCGACGAGGGTGCGCCCGGCGCGGCGCACGTCGTCGGCGCTGCCAGGCGCGGCCTCGGCGAGGCGCGCCTCGCTCTCGCGGATGACGTCCTCGACGAGGCGGGTGATCACCCGGCGCACCAGCTCGTGGATGCGCCGGGGCGTCTCCAGGCCCGGATAGCGCCCGTCGACCTCGGCCAGGAGCTCCGCCAGCAGCGGGATGGCCTTGAGGTCGTCCAGCGCGAACAGGCCGGCGCGCAGGCCGTCGTCGATGTCGTGGGCATCGTAGGCGATGTCGTCGGCGATGGCCGCCGCCTGGGCCTCGCCGGAGGCGTGGGTGGCGAGGTCGAGGCCGAACTCGGCGTCGACCTCGAGGATCGCGCCCGGCACGCCGTGTGCGGCGTAGCGCTCCCGCGGGCGACCGGAATCGTCCACCAGCGGGCCGTTGTGCTTGACCAGCCCCTCCAGCGTCTCCCAGGTGAGGTCGAGCCCGTCGTGCTCGGCGTAGCGCCGCTCCAGCCGCGTGACGATCCGCAGCGCTTGGGCATTGTGGTCGAAGCCGCCGTGATCCGCCATCAGGTCGTCGAGCGCGTCCTCCCCGGTGTGGCCGAAGGGCGTATGGCCGAGGTCGTGGGAGAGGGCGAGCGCCTCGGCGAGGTCCTCGTCGAGCCCCAGCGAGCGGGCGAGCGCACGGGCGATCTGCGAGACCTCGATCGTGTGCGTCAGCCGCGTGCGGAAATGGTCGCCCTCGTGGAAGACGAAGACCTGCGTCTTGTGCTTCAGCCGGCGGAAGGCGGAGGAATGGATGATGCGGTCGCGGTCGCGCTGGAAGTCCGATCGCGTCGGCGAGGCGCTCGCGCCGTGCTGCCGGCCCCGGCTCGCGGCGGGGTCGCAGGCATATGGAGCGCGCCATCTCTCGCCGCCCGAGCGCATGACCTCTCCCCGTTGCGGACCGTCCCTCTCCCGCTTACATTCCGGAGAACCGATTTGGCAAGGTCGAGGACGAGGAACCCATGTCCGGCATCGCGCTGACCGAGCGCGCCGCGAGGCGCATATCCGACATCATGAAGGACGAGCCCGTGGGCTCGATGCTGCGCATCTCGGTGCAGGGCGGCGGCTGCTCGGGCTTCCAGTACGCCTTCGACGTCGACGCCGCCCGCCAGGAGGACGACATCGTCGTCGAGCGTGACGGGGCCGGGGTGCTGATCGACGAGGTCTCGCTGCAGTACATGGACGGCGCGGTGATCGACTTCGTCGACGACCTGATCGGGCAATCGTTCAAGATCGAGAATCCGCAGGCCCAGGCGAGCTGCGGCTGCGGGGTGAGCTTCACCTTGTGAGAGAGGAGGCGATGGCGCGCGCTCCGTCCCCGTCGGGGAAGGTGGATCGGCGCCCAAGGCGGCGAGACGGAAGGGGTTCGCCGAAGGCGCGTTCGGCGTGAGCCGAAATCGCTGCCGTCTGAACCAGGGGACCCGGCCCCGCTCGCGCCACGGATGACGTGCAAGCCCGGCACCGCGCGCCGCTTGCCAGGAGCGCCCGCGCGCGCCATCACCCGCTCCATGCGCGCCTTCGACACGCCCCTGCCCATCGACGCCGTCCTGCCCGATCTCGCGCGCGCCCTGCGCGCCCGCTCGAGCGCCGTGCTGGTCGCGCCGCCGGGGGCCGGCAAGACGACGCGGGTGCCGCTCGCGCTGCTCGACGAGCCCTGGGTGGGCGCGGGCAAGCTGATCCTGCTCGAGCCGCGGCGCCTCGCCGCCCGTGCCGCCGCCGAGCGCATGGCGCGCACGCTGGGCGAGCGGGTCGGCGAGACGGTCGGGCTGCGGGTGCGGCTCGGGACGAAGGTCTCGGTGCGCACCCGCATCGAGGTGGTCACCGAGGGCGTCTTCACCCGCATGATCCTCGACGACCCGACGCTCGACGGCGTCGCGGGGGTTCTGTTCGACGAGTATCACGAGCGCTCGCTGGACGCCGATCTCGGCCTCGCGCTGGCCCGCGACGCCCAGGGTGGCCTGCGCGAGGACCTGCGGCTCCTCGTCATGTCGGCGACCCTCGACGGCGCGCGGGTCGCGGCGCTGCTCGACGAGGCGCCGATCGTCGAATCGGAGGGCCGCGCCTTCCCGGTCGAGACGCGCTACGCAGGGCGCGACCCGCGCCAGCGCATCGAGGACGCCGTCGCCGCGGTGGCGTTGCGCGCGCTCGCCGAGGAGACGGGCTCCCTCCTCGTCTTCCTGCCCGGCCAGGGCGAGATCCGCCGCACGGCGCAGATCCTGGGCGAGCGCGTGCGCGATCCCGCCGTCGAGATCGCGCCGCTCTACGGCGCGCTCGATCGCGCCGAGCAGGACCGTGCGGTCTCCCCCGCGCCGCCGGGGCGGCGCAAGGTGGTGCTCGCCACCTCCATCGCCGAGACCTCGCTGACGATCGAGGGCGTGCGGGTGGTGATCGATTCCGGCCTCTCGCGCGTGCCCGTCTACGAGCCGGCGGTGGGGCTCACCCGGCTCGCGACGGTGCGGGTCTCGCGCGCCTCGGCCGACCAGCGCCGCGGCCGCGCCGGGCGGACCGAGCCGGGCGTCTGCTGGCGGCTGTGGGAGGAGGCGGCGACGGGGGCGCTGCAGCCCTTCACCACGCCGGAGATCCTGGCCGCGGACCTCTCCTCCCTCGTCCTCGACTGCGCCGCCTGGGGCGTCCACGACCCGGCGACGCTGCCCTTCCTCGACGCGCCGCCGCGCCCGGCGCTCGCCGAGGCGCGGGCGCTGCTCACGGAGATCGGCGCGCTCGACGCCGACGGCCGGATCGGGGCGCTGGGCGCGCGGCTGCGCGCGCTGCCGCTGCCGCCGCGCCTCGCCGCCATGCTGCTGCGCGCCGCCGAGCGGGGCGAGGCCTCTCGCGCAGCCGAGGTCGCGGCGCTCCTCGTCGAGCGCGGGCTCGGCGGCGACGACGTCGATCTCGCCCATCGCCTCGATCGGTTCGCGCGCGAGAGCGGCGGGCGGGCGCGGGACATGCGTGGCCTCGCCCGCGGCTGGGCGGCGCAGGCGGCGGACGGCATCGGGCCGCGCGCGCCGGAGGGGCTGTCCGTCGGGGCGCTGGTGGCGCTCGCCTATCCCGATCGCGTCGCTCGCGCCCGCGGCAGGCCCGGCGAGGTCGTCCTCGCCAACGGCCGCGGCGCGGCGCTGGAGCCGCATCTCGCGCTCGCCCGCGAGCCCTACCTCGCAGTGGCCGAGATCGCCGGTGCCGCGGGCGCGGCGCGGGTGCTCGCGGCGGCCGCGCTCGCGCCGGAGGAGATCGAGGCGCTGTTCCCCGACCGCATCGCCTCACGCGAGGAGGTCGCCTTCGACGCCAGGGCGAAGGCCGTGCGCGGCCGGGCCGTGCGGCGGATCGGGTCCGTGGTCCTCGCCGAGCGGCCGGTCCCGCTGGCCGACGATCCCCGCACGCCGGAGATCCTCGCCCGCGGCGTCGTCGGGCTCGGCATCGACGCGCTGCCCTGGTCGAAGCCCGCGGCCCAGCTGCGCCGCCGCATCGCCTTCCTGCACGCCGCGGAAGGCGCGCCCTGGCCCGACGTCTCTGACGAGGCGCTCGCGGCGACGATCGAGGCCTGGCTCGCGCCGATGCTCGCCGGCAAGACCGCGCTGTCGCAGATCGAGCCCTCCGACGTGCTCGAGGGCCTGCGCGCGCTCCTGCCCTGGGATCTCGCCCGGCGGCTCGACGCGGAGGCGCCGACGCATTGGCGTGCACCGACAGGCAGCTCGGTCGCGGTGGACTACGACGGTGCGGAGCCGGCGATCGCCATCCGCGTGCAGGAGCTCTACGGCCTCGACACGCATCCTGTGCTCGCCGGCGGGCGCCGCCCGCTCGTCCTGGCGCTCCTCTCCCCCGCGCATCGCCCGATCCAGGTGACGAAGGACCTGCCGGGCTTCTGGCGCGGCTCCTGGGCCGAGGTCCGCGCCGAGATGCGCGGGCGCTACCCCCGGCACCCCTGGCCCGAGGACCCCGCCGCCGCCGCCCCGACGACGCGGGCGAAGCCGCGGGGGACGTGAGGGCCGCTCCTGCGAGAGCGCGCTGCGCTGCCACGTTCGCGGAGCCTCGCCCGGGGCCCGAGGCGGGCTTTCGCTCAGCCCCCGCCGGGCACGATCGCCCGCAGGCCGTAGACCACGCCCGCGAAGGCGGCAAGGCCGACGGCGTAGAGCCCGACGAACCAGGCGATCCGGGTCCAGCGTGCGCTCATCAATGGTACCCGCTTTCCTCCAGGTTCTCCGCGACCTTGCCGCGGAACACCCAGTAGACGTAGATCGTGTAGGCGAAGATGATCGGGATGACGATCGAGAAGCCCACCAGCGCGAAGAGCTGGCTGTTGACCGTGTTCGCCGCCTCCCAGATCGTCACCGTCGGCGGCACGATGTAGGGGAACAGGCTCACGCCCAGCCCCAGGAAGCCGAGCAGGAACAGGCAGATCGACAGCACGAAGGGCAGGAACGTCCGCTCGTTCTCGAGCGCACGCCAGATGCCGAAGGCGACGAGTGCAGTCAGGAGCGGGATCGGCGCGAGGTAGTAGATGCTGGGCGTCGAGAACCAGCGCTCCTCGATCTGCACGCCGAGGAACGGCACCCAGGCGGAGACCACGGCCATCGCCACGATCGACCCGAGCAGATAGCGGTAGGCTTTGCGCCGCGCCCACATCTCGAGTTCGCCGGTGGTCTTCATCACGACCCAGGTCGAGCCCAGCAGGCCGTAGCCGGCGACGAGGCCGACGCCGGTCATCAGGGCGAAGGGCGTCGCCCAGTCGAAGGTGCCGCCGGCGAACTCGCGGCCCACCACGGTGAACCCCTGCACGAAGGTGCCGAGCACGACGCCCTGCGCGAAGGTCGCCACCAATGAGCCGTAGTGGAAGGAATTGTCCCAGAGGAACTTCGACGCGTCCGCCTTGAAGCGGAACTCGAAGGCGACGCCGCGGAAGATCAGCGCCAGCAGCATGACGATGATCGGGATGTAGAGCGCCGGCATCAAGAGAGCGTACGCCAGGTGGAACACGGCGAAGAGCCCGCCGCCGCCGAGGATCAGCCAGGTCTCGTTTCCGTCCCAGATCGGCGCCACCGAGATCATCATCCGGTCGCGCCAGTTCTCCCGCTGGGCCGGGCGAAACAGGATCCCGACACCGAGGTCGAAGCCGTCCATGATCACGTACATGATCACGGCGACCGAGATCAGCCCCGCCCAGACCACCGGGAGCCAAAGGGCGAGCCCTTCGAGGCCCTCTGCATATCCGAACATGGTTCGCTCTCCTGTCTCGTGCCTGTCTCTTGCGCGCCGCGGGGATCCATCACTCGGCCGGGCTGCGGCTGCCCTCGCGCTCGGGCAGGCGCTCCTCGGCCGCGGAGAACGGCCGCTTGGGCCGCTCGGCGAGAGTCTGGCCGGGCATCACCTCGTGCTCGTCCGGGCCGCGGCGGAGCAGCTTGACGAGGTAGTAGGTGCCGGCCGTGAAGACGATCGCGTAGACGACCACGAAGGCCGCGAGCGAGGCGGCCACGGCACCCGTTGTCACCGGCGAGACCGCATCGATCGTGCGCATCAGGCCGTAGACGACGTAGGGCTGGCGGCCGATCTCGGCGGTGAACCAGCCGGTCAGCACCGCGACGAAGCCCGACGGCAGCATGACGACGCAGGCCCACAGGAAGGCCGGGCTGTCGTAGAGTCGTCCCCGCAGGCGCAGCCAGATCGACCAGGCGCCCACCGCCAGCATGAGGAAGCCGATCGCCACCATCACCCGGAACGAGTAGAACACCGGCCAGATCGGCGGGCGCATCTCGGCGGGGACCTCCTTCAGGCCGGGGACGACGCCGTCGAGCTCATGGGTGAGGATCAGCGAGCCGAGCTTGGGGATGCCGATCTCGAAGCGGTTCTCTTCCGCCTCCTCGTCGGGGATGGCGAAGAGCAGGAGCGGCGCGCCGGCCTGCGTCTCCCAGTTGCCCTCCATCGCCGCGAGCTTGGTCGGCTGGTAGGCCAGCACGTTGAGCCCGTGCAGGTCGCCGAGGAAGATCTGCACCGGCGCGAAGATCGCGGCGAAGGCGGTGGCCATCGACAGCGAGCGGCGCGCGCCCTCCATGCGCATGGTTTGCCCCATCTCACGGCCGCGGCGGCGCCCGCGCAGCAGCATGTAGGCCGACATGCCCGCCACCGCGAAGGCGGTGGTGAGATAGCAGGCCATCACCATGTGGGCGAAGCGGTTGGGGAAGGAGGGGTTGAAGATCACCTCGAACCAGTTCGTCGGCACCGCGACGCCGTTCTGGATCTCGAAGCCCGCGGGTGTCTGCATCCAGGAATTGGCGGAGAGGATCCAGAATGCGGAGAGCAGCGTGCCGAACGCCACCATGCAGGTGGCGAAGAAGTGCAGCCGGTCGCCGACCTTGTTCCAGCCGAACAGCATGATGCCGAGGAAGGCGGCCTCCAGGAAGAAGGCGGTGACGACCTCGTAGGCGATGACCGGGCCGAGCACGTTGCCGGTGAAGTCCGAGAAGCCCGACCAGTTGGTGCCGAACTGGTAGGACATCACGATGCCCGAGACGACGCCGAGCCCGAAGGAGACGGCGAACACCTTCACCCAGAACTTGTAGAGGTTCTTGAAGACGGGATTGCCGGTGCGCAGCCAGCGGAACTCGATCGCCGCGAGCCAGCTCGCCAGCCCGATGGTGAAGGCCGGGAAGATGATGTGGAACGCCACCGTGAACGCGAACTGGATTCGCGACAGGATGAAGGCGTCGAGATCCATGGGAATCCTCTCGAGTGCGGCCGGGGCGATGCGCGCGCGGGACGTGCGCGTCGGCCGCACCCGCGGCTGGACCGTGCCTCTGCTCCACGGGCGAACGTTGCGCGAAAGGGCACGGTTCCTAGCGGCGCGGCGGTCGGACGCGCGGCGCAAGCGCGCGGCATGCGCGGAGCCCGGACGCGCTTATCAAGCGCTCATCGGCGGTGGCGCAGGCGCGCGAGGAGCCGACGGCTCTGCGCATGCAGGCGCCGCTCTGCGCGCCGCGCTCGCGGCACGTCGCGCACGAGACGCAAGGCGAGCGCGAGCGCGAACCAGGCGAGCGCGACGGCGAGCGTGTAGCCGACGAGGCCCGGCCAGAGCGCGAGCGCCACGGCGCCCACAACCGCCATCGCCGCCAGGGTCGCGGCCGAGGCGGCCTCCAGCCGCGAGAGCGGCGCGCGCTGGCCGATCGCGGCGACGAGGACGCGCCCGAGCGAGGCGGCGCCCAACCGCCACCGCCCGCTCCGGAAGCGCCGGCGCAGCGCCTCCGGCGCCGCGTCCCCGCGTCCGCCGTCCCGCCGCACCGGCCGCGGCACGGCCACCGGCCCGTCGCCCTCGGCCAGCACGATCTCGGTGGCGCCGGCGAGGTCCTCGGCGAACATCGCCTCCATCGCCGCGCCGAAGCCGGCGTCGTCGACGACGACGTCGAGCTCGAAATTGCCGAACCAGCTCGACGGGTTGAGGTTGGTCGAGCCGACCCGCGAGAGCCGCCCGTCGAAGACGGCGGACTTCGCGTGCAGCATCGGCCCGGCCCATTCGTAGACGCGCACGCCCGCCTCGATCAGCTCGCGATAGGCGGTGCGCACGAAGGCGGGCAGCGTCGGCACGTCGTTGCTGCCCGGCACCAGCAGCCGCACGTCCACCCCCGCCCGCGCCGCGTCGACGAGCGCCTCGCGATAGGCGCGGGTCGGCAGGAAGTAGGAATCGGTGATGAAGGCGCGCCGGCGGACGTGAGCGAGCGCGAGGAGGTCGAGCCGGTACAGCCGCCGGTCCGCCGGCCGGCTGCGGGCGAGGCGGATCCGTGCCTCGCCGGGTATCGGCAGGCGCGGCGCGGGGTGCGCCGAGGGCGGTGGCGCGTTCGGCGCCGGGCCATCCCCCGCGGCCGCCCAGGTCTCCTCGAAGGCGGCCTCCAGCGCGACCACGGCAGCCTCGCCGGTGAAGCCGACGCCGGTGTCGCGCCACGGCGCGATGCCGGCGCGTCCGGTCCAATGGTCCGAGATGCACAGGCCCGACACGAAGCCGAGCCGCCCGTCGACGGCGAGGAGCTTGCGGTGGTCGCGCACGAACCAGTGCGGGCGCGACGGGCGCAGGCTGCCGTAGACGCGCACGGTAACGCCGGCCTCGGCGAGGGCGCGCCAGTAGTCCCGCGAGGCGCGCGCCGCGGAGCCGAGCCAATCGTAGAGGAAGCGCACGCGCACGCCCGCCCGTGCGCGCTCCATGAGCGCCTCGGCGAAGATCCGCCCGGTCTCGTCGTCGGCGATGATGAAGTTCTCGAAGTCGATCCGCTCCCGCGCGCCGCGGATGGCCTCGAGCCAGGCGGGATAGTTCTCGGTGCCGTCGCGCAGCAGCCGCAGGTCGCCGGCCGGCACGCCCGGATCGTCGAGCACGCGCGTCAACGCCCGGGCGAGGACATCCTCGCCCGCGTCGGGGCGGGGCGGTGGCATGGCGGTGCTCTCGTTCATGCGACGGGGCTCCTGGCCCATGGCAACGCCGCAGCCGCCGATCCGATCGCGCGCGGCGTCTGGCCGCGGGCGTGGAAAGTGCGCGCCCCCGGCTGGCGGCGGGACGGCCGCCGTGCTTTCGTCGCCCGAACATGACCCATGCGCGATTCCAGACCCGCCGTTCCCGATCGTCGGTCACGGCCCTCGCCGCCTTGCTGGCCGCCCTCCTGGTCCTCGGCCTCCTCGTCGGCTGCGTCGGGGGGGCGCGCCTCGTCGCCGGCCTGCCGGACGAGGACGGCTGGCTCGTCCTGCCGGTGCAGGATTGGGCGGCGGTGGACCGCGGCGAGCCCGAGGGCATCGCCGCCTGCCTCGCCGCCGATTGCCCGGACCGGCTGATGGTGTCGGTCCTGCGCCTGCGCGGCGAGGCCGCGCAGGAGGCACGGGCGGTGCTCGCCGATCCGAGCCTGCTCGCGACCTTCCTCGCCGCGCGCGACCGCGCCGACGAGAGCGACGCCCGGCGCGGCGTGGAGACGCGGGTCGAGACCCGGCCGCTCACGATCGGGGGCCTCGCCGGCTTCACCGTCACCATGGGCGCGGAGGCGACGGGCCGCGTCGCCCACGGCGCCACCCTCGCCCGCGACGAGGGCGGCGACCTGCGCCTCGCCCTCGTGGTCGGCGACGATGCGGCGGCGGTGGAGGCCGCGCTGCGCCAGGTGGCCGCCGAGGCGTTCTAGGGCGCGTGCACGCTTGCTCCCGACGCGTGCGCCCTTTATGCGGATGGCGACACGCTCCCGCACGACAGCCAGGACCGCGCAATGATCAAGGCCCGCGTCACAGTCACCCTGAAGAGCGGCGTGCTCGACCCGCAGGGCAAGGCCATCGAGGGGGCGCTCGGCTCGCTCGGGATCGAGGGCGTCGCGTCGGTTCGCCAGGGCAAGGTCTTCGACGTGGAGATCTCAGCCGGCGACGAGGCGGCGGCGCGTGCCGAGCTGGAGCGCGCCTGCGAGCGGCTCCTCGCGAACACCGTGATCGAGAACTATCGGGTCGAGCTCGTCTGATGCGCGCCGCGATCGTCGTCTTCCCCGGATCCAACCGCGACGGCGACGTCGCCCGGGCGCTGGTGCGCGCGGGGGCGCGAACCGAGCGGGTCTGGCACGCCGAGCCGGAACTGCCCGACGGCGTCGATCTCGCCGTCCTGCCCGGCGGCTTCTCCTACGGCGACTACCTGCGCTGCGGCGCCATCGCCGGGCGCGCGCCTGCGATGGAGGCCGTGCGCCGCCACGCCGCCCGCGGCCGGCCCGCGCCCGGCATCGGCAACGGCTGCCACATCCCGTGCGAGTCGGGCACCCTGCCCGGCCGCCCGAGTCGCACCGCCCACCCCCTCTTCCTCTGTCCCCCCCCTATCCCG
>JBNPEA010000067.1:0-10117 GCA_051117315.1 Salinarimonas sp.
GGCTTCCACGACTGGGGCTTCGACTACGTCCTGCTCGACTTCCTCGGCGACGTGGTCTGCGGCGGCTTCGGCCTGCCGATCGCCCGCGACATGTGCCAGAAGGTCATCGTCGTCGGCTCCAACGACCTGCAGTCGCTCTATGTCGCCAACAACGTCTGCTCCGCGGTCGAGTACTTCCGCAAGCTCGGCGGCAACGTCGGCGTGGCCGGCCTCGTGATCAACAAGGACGACGGCACCGGCGAGGCGCAGGCCTTCGCCGAGGCGGTGGGCATCCCGGTGCTCGCGGCGATCCCGGCGCACGAGGACATCCGCCGCAAGAGCGCGAACTACGAGATCATCGGCCGCCCCGGCAGCGAATGGGCGCCGCTGTTCGAGCAGCTCGGGATGGCGGTTGCCGAAGCGCCGCCGCGCCACCCGACGCCGCTCTCCCCGGAGGGGCTGCTCGACCTGTTCTCGTCGGACACCGTCGGCCGCGACGTGGTGCTTCAGCCCGCCTCCTACGAGGACATGTGCGGCATCGACGCGGTGGCGGCCAGGCCGTCTCTCGAAATCGTCTACGACAGCTGAGCGGAGGGCGGCATGACCGGCATCGTCCACGACGCTCCCCGCAAGACCACGACGCTCATTTCGACCGTCGAGCGCACGGCACCCGAGCAGACGGCCCCGGCCGCGGCCGGCTCGCCCGAGGCGGCGGGATCGGGCTGCCACGGCGGCGCCGAGACGATGCGCGCCGCCGCCCGCGCCGCCGGCCTGAACGAGACACTGGAGCAATACGCGGCCGACTACCCGAAGGGCCCGCACGACCAGCCGCAATCGATGTGCCCGGCCTTCGGCTCGCTCCGGGTCGGCCTGCGCATGCGCCGCACGGCCACCATCCTCTCGGGCTCGGCCTGCTGCGTCTACGGCCTGACCTTCACGTCGCACTTCTACGGCGCCAAGCGCACGGTGGGCTACGTGCCCTTCAACTCCGAGACGCTCGTCACCGGCAAGCTGTTCGAGGACATCCGCGACGCCGTGCACGACATGGCGGACCCGGCGCTCTACGACACGATCGTCGTCACCAACCTGTGCGTCCCCACCGCCTCCGGCGTGCCGCTGCGGCTCCTGCCGGACACGATCAACGGGGTGCGCATCATCGGCATCGACGTGCCCGGCTTCGGCGTGCCGACGCATGCCGAGGCGAAGGACGTGCTCGCCGGCGCCATGCTGAAGTTCGCCCGCTCCGAGGCCGAGCAGGGTCCGGTCCAGGCGCCGCGCAACGGCCGCTCCGAGCGCCCGACGGTGACGCTCCTCGGCGAGATGTTCCCGGTCGACCCGGTGACGATCGACGCGCTGCTCGAGCCGATGGGCCTCGCCGCCGGCCCGGTCGTCCCGACCCGCGAGTGGCGTGAGCTCTACGCCGCGCTCGACTGCGTGGCGGTGGCAGCGATCCATCCCTTCTACACCGCCTCCATCCGCGAGCTGGAGGCGGCGGGCCGCCCGGTCGTCGGCTCGGCCCCGGTGGGCCGCGAGGGCACCGCCGCCTGGCTCGAGGCCATCGGCAAGGCGGCGGGCGTCGATCCGCAGCGGATCGAGGCGGCCGTCTCGGCGGCGCGCGCGCCCATCGACGCGGCGCTGGCGGCGAAGCCCATCGCCGGCAAGATCACGCTCTCGGGCTACGAGGGCTCGGAGCTGCTGGTGGCGCGCCTCCTCATCGAGAGCGGCGCCGAGGTGCCCTACGTCGGCACCGCCTGCCCGAAGACGAAGTGGGCCGAGGCCGATCGCGCCTGGCTCGAGTCCCGCGGCGTCACCGTGCGCTTCCGCGCCTCGCTCGAGGACGACCTCGCGGCGATGGACTACCACCGCCCGGACCTCGCGGTGGGCACCACGCCGGTCGTGCAGAAGGCGAAGGCCCAGGGCATCCCCGCCCTCTACTTCACCAACCTCATCTCCGCGCGCCCGCTGATGGGCGCCGCCGGCGCGGGCTCGCTCGCCCAGGTCGTCAACGCCGCCATCGCCGGCAAGTCCCGCATGGACGGCATGAAGGCCTTCTTCGAGGGCGTCGGCGAGGGCGACAACGCCGGCATCTGGGAAGGCGAGCCGATCTCCCGCCCGGCCTATCGCGAGCGCTACGCCAAGCAGCGCGAGGCGATCCAGCGCCAGCGCGCCAAGGCCGAAGCGCCGACCGGGGAGATGATCTGATGCTCGTCCTCGATCACGATCGCGCCGGCGGCTACTGGGGCTCCGTCTACGTCTTCACGGCGATCAAGGGCCTGCAGGTCATCGTCGACGGCCCGGTGGGCTGCGAGAACCTGCCCGTCACCGCGGTGCTGCACTATACCGACGCGCTTCCCCCGCACGAGCTGCCGGTGGTCGTCACCGGCCTCGCCGAGGAGGAGCTCGGCCAGACCGGCACCGAGGGCGCCATGCGCCGCGCCCACGAGACGCTCGACCCGAACCTGCCCTCCGTGGTGGTGACGGGCTCGATCGCCGAGATGATCGGCGGCGGCGTGACGCCCGAAGGCACCAACATCAAGCGCTTCCTGCCGCGCACGATCGACGAGGACCAGTGGCAGAGCGCCAACCGCGCCATGCTCTGGCTCTGGCGCGAGTTCGGGCCGAAGAAGGTCAAACCCGCCAAGCCCACGCCCGAGGGCGCCAAGCCCAAGGTCAACATCGTCGGGCCGATCTACGGCACCTTCAACACCTGGTCCGACCTCGCCGAGATCCGCCGGCTGATCGAGGGCATCGGCGCCGAGGTCAACATGACCTTCCCGCTCGGCTCCCACGTGGCCGACGTGCCCAAGCTCTCCGAGGCCCAGGTCAATGTCTGCCTGCACCGCGAGTACGGGCGGCTGCTGTGCGAGGCGCTGGAGCGGCCCTGGCTGATGGCCCCGATCGGGCTCAACGCCACGACCGCGTTCCTCCGGGCGCTGGGCGAGCAGCTCGGCCTCGATCCGGAGCCGTTCATCGCGCGCGAGAAGCACACCACGATCAAGCCGATCTGGGACCTCTGGCGCTCGGTGACGCAGGACTTCTTCGCGACCGCGAGCTTCGCGATCGTCGCCAACGAGACCTATGCCCGCGGCATCCGCAAGTTCCTCGAGGACGAGATGGGCCTGCCCTGCGCCTTCGCGGTGGAGCGCAAGCCCGGCGGAAAGACCGACAACGCCGAGGTGCGTCGTCTCTGCCACGAGAAGCCGCCGCTGGTCATGCTCGGCTCCTTCAACGAGCGCATGTATCTCGCCGAGAAGGGCGGGCGCTCCGCCTTCATCCCCGCGAGCTTCCCCGGCGCGATCATCCGCCGGCACACGGGCACGCCGTTCATGGGCTACGCGGGCGCGACCTACCTCGTGCAGGAGGTCTGCAACGCGCTGTTCGACGCGCTCTTCCACATCCTGCCTCTCGGCCAGGACCTCGACCGCGTCGAGGCGACGCCGTCGCGGCTCGAGCGCCCGCTCCCCTGGGAGCGTGAGGCCAAGCAGATGCTCGACCATCTCGTCGAGGACTATCCCGTGCTCGTGCGCATCTCGGCGGCCAAGCGGCTGCGCGACCGTGCCGAGCGCGACGCCCGCCGCGCGGGCGAGGACACCGTCACCACCGAGAGGCTGGCTTCAGCCCATGCACGCCTTGGCGAAGGGGAGCTCGCATGACGATGACACCCACGATCGACACCCATGGCCACCAGGCCTCCGACGCGGCGCGCCGCGAGGTCCTGGCGGCCCGCAAGGGCGACGCGCTGGAGTACCGGCTGATCCTCGCCGGGCTCCTTCCGGTCTTCCTCGTCATCGAGGTCGTCTCCCGCCTCGTGCCCCACGCGGGCACGGCCGGCACGTCGACCGTGAAGCGCGGCTCGGTGTGGGAGGAGGCCAAGGCGGCCGCCTGCCGCGCCGTCCCGCTGGCCTTCATGGGCTGACGCGTCGCGGGACGACGCCGCCGATCTCAGCGCTGGCGCGCACCCCCCGACGGGAGCCGTCGGCCGGGCCGCGCACCGGCCTTCCATTCCGCCGACGTCTCGCGACGCCGACGGAGGCCTGCCGCGGGGTGCCCCGCGGCGTCCGAGACCGCGGGACTGATCGCGGTCGAAGCCGAAGGCTCATGACCAGGAGGTAAGAATGGCAGAGTCGACGACACCCGTCAGGGGCACGCTCACGGGCCTCACGGAAGGCGAAGCGAAGGAATTCCACTCGATCTTCATGTCGAGCTTCATCGCCTTCACCGTGATCGCTCTGATCGCGCACATCCTCGCCTGGATGTGGCGCCCCTGGCTCCCCGGCGCCGACGGATACGCCGCGCTCGACGGCGCGACGCAGCTCGTCACGTCCATCACCCCGATGATCGGGTAAGGAGATCCATCATGTGGCGAGTTTGGCTGCTGTTCGATCCGCGTCGCACGCTGATCGCGCTGTTCACGTTCCTCTTCACCCTGGCCCTCCTGATCCACTTCATCCTGCTGTCGACCGACCGGTTCAACTGGCTCGAGGGACCGCGGGCGGCGGTGATGCTGGAGGTGCCCCAGAACTCCCCGATGCCCGGCTGATGCCGGGCGAGGGAGCCGCTCCCTGAGCCGTCGCGAACGGGACGGGGTCCGACACCGGTCCCGCCCCGTTCGCTGAACCCGTTGCGCGGGCGGCGCAGCGGTGCCCCATGCACGACCGCTCCCACGATGGGGGATCACCAAAATGTCCATGCTCAGCTTCGAGAAGAAGTATCGCGTCCGTGGCGGGACCCTGATCGGGGGAGACCTCTTCGATTTCTGGGTCGGTCCGTTCTACGTGGGCTTCTTCGGCGTCACGACGATCTTCTTCTCCGTCCTCGGCACCGGCCTGATCATCTACGGCGCCGCGATCGGACCCACCTGGAACATCTGGCAGATCTCGATCGATCCGCCGGACCTCAGCTACGGCCTCGGCTTCGCTCCCCTCAAGGAGGGCGGGCTGTGGCAGCTCATCACCATCTGCGCGATCGGTGCCTTCGGGTCATGGGTCGGCCGCCAGGCCGAGATCTCGCGCAAGCTCGGCATGGGCTACCACGTGCCGGTCGCCTTCTCCGTCGCGGTCTTCGCCTACGTCTCCCTCGTCGTGATCCGCCCCGTGCTGATGGGCGCCTGGGGTCATGGCTTTCCTTACGGCATTTTCAGCCATCTCGATTGGGTGTCGAACGTCGGGTACCAGTACCTGCACTTCCACTACAATCCGGCACACATGATCGCGGTGACGTTCTTCTTCACCACCACGCTCGCGCTCTCCATGCACGGCGGCCTGGTGCTGTCGGCCGCCAACCCGCCGAAGAACGACCGGGTGGTGAAGACCGCCGAGCACGAGAACACCTACTTCCGCGACATCATCGGCTGGTCCATCGGGACCCTGGGCATCCATCGGCTCGGCCTCTTCCTGGCGCTGTCCGCCGGGTTCTGGAGCGCGGTGTGCATCATCATCTCCGGCCCCTTCTGGAGCCGTGGCTGGCCGGAATGGTGGGGCTGGTGGCTCAACCTTCCGATCTGGTCCTGAGCGAGGAGGTCGCGACATGGCCGACTATCAGAACATCTTCACCCAGGTCCAGGTGCGTGGCCCCGCCTATGCGGGCGTGCCGATCGCGCGGGGGCCGTGGGTCCGCTCGAACAAGCCGGGCTTCGTCCACCTGCTCGGGCGCATCGGCGACGCGCAGGTCGGGCCGGTCTATCTCGGCTGGCTCGGGCTCGCCTCGCTCCTGTGCGGCTTCATCGCCATCGAGATCATCGGGCTCAACATGTGGGCCTCGGTGAACTGGGATCCGATCGAGTTCGTGCGGCAATTGCCCTGGCTCGCGCTCGAGCCGCCGCCGCCGGCCTACGGACTGTCGCTGCCTCCGCTCAACGAGGGCGGCTGGTGGCTGCTGGCGGGCTTCTTCCTCACGGCGTCGATCCTCTTGTGGTGGCTGCGGGTCTATCGCCGGGCGCGCATGCTCGGCATGGGCACGCACATCGCCTGGGCCTTCGCCGCGGCGATCTGGCTCTACCTCGTGCTCGGCTTCATCCGGCCGATCATGATGGGGTCGTGGGGCGAGGCGGTGCCCTTCGGCATCTTCCCGCATCTCGACTGGACCGCGGCTTTCTCGATCCGCTACGGCAACCTGTTCTACAACCCGTTCCACGCCCTCTCGATCGTCTTCCTCTACGGCTCGACGCTGCTCTTCGCCATGCACGGCGCGACCGTCATGGCGACGACGCGCTACGGCTCGGAGCACGAGGTCGAGCAGATCATCGATCGCGGCACGGCCTTCGAGCGCGGCGGCCTGTTCTGGCGCTGGACCATGGGCTTCTGCGCCACGGCGGAGTCGATCCATCGCTGGGCCTGGTGGTTCGCCGTCCTCACGCCGATCACCGGCGGCATCGGCATCCTGCTCACGGGCACGGTCGTCGACAACTGGTACCTGTGGGCCGTGAAGCACGGCGTGGCGCCGCCGACGCCGGTGGCCTATCCCGTGCTGCCCGACCCGGCTCTGATTGGGGGTGCGCAATGAGCGATCGCAACGCTTGGAGCAATTTCTGGCTCGGCCTCGGCGGTGCGGTCGCCGCCGTGGTCGGTGTCGGGATCATCTCCACCTTCGAATGGCCGGACACGGAATCGGTTCAGGTCGGTTACCGCGGCAACGGGATGCTGCAGGTCTACAACCAGGTGGCGCTCGCCAACCAGGTCGCGCAGACCGAGTTCCCGGAGCCCGAGCCGGTGGACGAGCCCTTCGGCATCACGGCCGGGGAGATCTACGACAATGTGCAGGTGCTCGGCCATCTGGACGTCGCCGACTTCAACCGCCTGATGCTCTCGCTCACGACCTGGGTCGCGCCCGAGGATCAGGGGTGCCTGTACTGCCACGCGGAAGGCGAGGAGCTGTCCTCGGACAGCCTCTACACCAAGCGGGTGGCGCGGCGCATGATCCAGATGACCATGACCATCAACCAGGAGTGGGACACCCACGTCGCCCCGACCGGCGTGACCTGCTACACCTGCCATCGCGGCCAGCCGGTGCCGGCCGAGATCTGGTTCGACGATCCGGGCCAGTGGCGGGGGACCGGGCTCGTCGGCAACCCGGCCGGGCAGAACATGCCGGCGCCGGCGGCTGGCCTCGCGTCGCTGCCGCTCGACCCGTTCGCGCCCTACCTGGAGGCCGAGCCGGCCGAGATCCGCGTCATCGGGAACACGGCGCTTCCGACGGGCAATCGCACGTCGATCAAGCAGACCGAGTGGACCTATTCGCTCATGATGCACATGTCGACGTCGCTCGGGGTCAACTGCACCTTCTGCCACAACAGCCGTGCCTTCGCGGACTGGGAGCAGAGCCCGCCGCAGCGCACCAACGCCTGGTACGGCCTGCGGATGGTCTCGTCCCTCAACGAGAACTACCTCGAGCCGCTGCAGCCGGAGTACCCGGCCCACCGGCTCGGGCCGCTCGGCGACGCGCCGAAGGTCAACTGCGCGACCTGTCACCAGGGTGCCTACAAGCCCCTGTACGGCTACTCCATGCTCGAGGACTATCCCTCGCTCGCGGCCTACGGGCCTCCCGAGCTGCAGGATCCGCCGATGCCCATGGAGGTCTCGGACGAGGCACCTGCGACCAGCCAATGATCGAGAGCGCATGAGAAGAAGGGGGACCGCGGCATGATCATGACCATCGTCGACAGCGGCGGGAAGCTGCCGAAGGGTGCCGCGGCCGCGGTCTTCGCGATGCTGGCCTACGTGGCGGCGGCCAGCATCGTCGCCGGGCTCGGCGACCTCGGGGCGGGGCTCCTCGTCCTGGTGATGGGCGGCGTCACCGTCGGCATCGTCGACTACGTGATGTGGCGCGACGTGGCGCGCGAGACCGGCGGCGGCGGGGAGGCCGTGCCGTCCCGGCTCGGCTCCTACGTCCTCGCCGGGCCGGAGGGCCACCGCTCGCCCGAGATGCCCGCCGTGATCACGGCGTTCGATCCCGTGCGGAGAGAGGACGAGCCGGCCCCGCCCGCCGGCGTCGTCGCCTCGGCGCCGCCCTCCGCTCCAGCGGATTACTTGCCCGCGGATCCCTCGCCCGCGGCTCCCGTGCCCGCGAATCCCGTGCCCGCGAATCCCGCCGTCGCGGAGCCGGCACCGCTCACGCCGGCGCCGGCTCCCGAAATCGTGGTCGCGCCCGAGACCGCGCCCGCGCCGGCGACCGCGACCGCCGAGGCGCAGGCGGACACCGTCGGCACCCGCCCCGCGACGCTCGACGGGCCGCGCGGCGCGCCCGACGATCTCAAGCGCATCAACGGAATCGGCCCGGCCAACGAGAGGAAGCTGAACGCGCTCGGCATCTACCATTTCGACCAGATCGCCGAGTGGGACGAGGCGCAGGTGCGCTGGGTCGGCACCTATCTCGCCTTCCCGGGACGCATCGAGCGCGAGGGCTGGGTCGCGCAGGCCCGAGCGTTCGCGTCGGTGAAGGCCACGGCCTGAGCCGGCCGCCTCCCGGCGGGACGCCTTCCGCCGGCTCGCACCGTCGGAGCATCGGCACGACGACGACCTGAGCAAGACGGCATGGACACACGAGAACGCCGCCGGCATTCGCCGGCGGCGTTCTCGTGTCGGGCACGCGCGCGCCGCGCCGGTGCTCCTGCCAGTGCTTCCGTCCCGTGGCGCGCCGGCCACAGCGCGCCGCGGCATCGCGGCAGGGTTAACCCATCCTCAACCCGATCGCGCGACTCTCACGCATGCCGACGAGGCGGCTCGCCGGCCATTCGTGGAGTTCTCGTCGTGCGCTTGCGCCGCCGTCCCCGGAAGATCGAACGGATGCGCTGGATCTGCGCCACCGTCTCCCCCTGGGCGCTCGGCGCCGGCATGCTCGTGTCCTTCACCGCGACGGCTGGCGTGAACATCGAGACCGGGCGCTCCATCGAGACGCAGCGCCCCGCCGAGCGCCTGACGGCGCAGGGCCACCTCGTCGCGCCGGTCGCGCCGGACCTCATGGGACGCCTGTCGCTGGCGGTCGAGACGAGCGCGATCCGCTTCGTCGAAGGCGGGCTCGCCCCGGCCGGGCCGGCCGCGCCCCGCGGCGCCTTCAAGCCGCTCGCCGAGGGCGAGACGCCCGCGCGGGTCAACCGCGCCGGCAAGGGCGATCCGGCAGGCCCGGTCCCGGTGTCCCTCGGCCGCCTCGGCCGCACGCTCGCGCCCGCGACCGTCTCGCTCCTCACGGCCGACCCGGACCGGCTCCCGGCGGAGCCCCTCGCGCACGGGGAGGCCATGCCGATCCTCGTCGTCACGGCGGGCGTGTTCGAGCGCCACGAGGAGACCGCCACCGAGATCGCCACCGCCGCGCTCTCCCCCGCCGCCGCCGCGCAGGGCTCCACCGGCCGCGGCCTCGCCCGCGGCCTCGCCGAGGCGCGCGAAGGCGCGACGCCCGGCGTCGCCCGCGCGGCCTCGCTCGCCTCCTCGACGCCGACGGCGCGGACCTGGTCTCCCGTCGAGGTCGCCGCCGCCCCGGTCTCCCTGCCGCCCGCCGTGATGGCCGGCGCGCCGCGCTTCCTCGACCTCGTCGACCCGGCGAAGCTCGCTCGCGAGCGCCGCTGCCTAGAGCAGGCCGTATATTTCGAGGCGCGCTCGGAGCCGGAGGAGGGGCAGGCCGCCGTGGCACAGGTCGTGCTCAACCGGGTGAAGTCCAGCCTCTACCCGGACACGATCTGCGGCGTCGTCTTCCAGAACAGCCACCGCCACCTGGCCTGCCAGTTCACCTTCACCTGCGAGGGCAAGAGCCTGCGCATCACCGAGCCGGGCCCCTGGGAGCGCGCCCGCCGGATCGCGGCGGCGGTGCTCGAGGGCGAGACCTATCTCGCAGCGGTCGGCAACGCGACCCACTACCACGCGGACTACGTCCGCCCCCGCTGGGCGAGCCGCCTGCGCCACGCCGACACGATCGGCCGGCACATCTTCTATCAGCTGCGGCCGGGGCAGCGGTGAGCGTGCGAGGTCCGTCGGCTCAAAGCCGCGCTTGACCCCGCCGCACGCCCGCGCACAATTCGCGCCCTGTCAGCGGCCGCGTAATCCTCCCCACTTCGGGGCTTTCAATTTTCCCCACTTTCCGCGCTGACGCGCCGCCCGCCGGGGCATGCCCCGGCGGGCGGCGCGACGGCGATTTCGCCGATGCTGCTCCC
>JBNPEA010000144.1:0-10087 GCA_051117315.1 Salinarimonas sp.
CGCGGCCCGGCGCCCGGCGGCGCGCTCGGCCCCGCGGCCCAGCCCCTGGAGCGTGGCCCGCCGCTCGGAGGCCCCGGCCCGCCGCTCGGCGACGCGGGCCCGCACCTCGGCGAGCGCCGCCTCGAGCTCCGGCGCGGGCGCGAGGTCGTCGAGGGCGGCACGGGCCTCCTCGGCCCGCTCCCGCGCCTCCTCCAGGCTCTCCGCGACGCGCTCGGCCGCGTCCGCGAGGCTGGCGCGCCGGGCCGCGACGTCGGCGGCGCGGCGCTCCGCCGCGGCGGCGGCCTCGCGGGCGGCGTCGAGGGCGGCGCGGGCGGCACGGGCCTCCTCGAGCGTGCGCGCCTCGAGGCCGGCGGCGTTGCGCGCGGCGACCTGGACGCGATCGAGGTCGCGCCGGCGCTCGTCGGCGATGTCGCGCGCCTGCCCGGCCCGCGCCTCGAGATCCGTCAGGCGGTTGCGCTCGGCGAGGCGACGCGCGGCCGCCGACGGCGCCTCGGCCGCCGCGCGGTAGCCGTCCCAGCGCCACAGGTCGCCGTCGCGGCTGACCAGCCGCTGCCCCGGCAGGAGCGCCCCGGCGAGCCGGGCGCCGGCCTCCCGCGCGACGACGCCGATCTGCGCGAGGCGCCGCGAGAGGGCGGGCGGCGCGACGACGACGGAGGCGAGCGGCATCGCCTCCCCCGGCAGCGCCGGATCGGCCGCGCCGGCCTGCGTCACCACCCAGTGCGCCGGCGCGCCGGGATCGCTCGAGGCGTCGAGATCCTCCCCCAGCGCCGCGGCGAGCGCCGCCTCGAAGCCCGCCTCCACGCGCACCTGGTCGAGCATGGCGGGAAAGGGCGCGCCGGCGGCCGGGGCGAACAGCTTGCGCAGGGTGGCGGCCTCGGTGTCGAGCGCCTGGGCCGCACGCTCGGCCTCGGCCAGCGGGCCGCGGGCGCGGCTCTCCGCCTCCCTGGCGCGAGCCAGCAGGTCGCGCGCCTCGCCCGCGCGGGTCTCGGCCTCGGCGAGCGCCTCCGCCGCGGCCTCGCGCGCGCCGACGAGCGTCTCCAGGTCCGGCGGCAGCGCGGCGTCGGCCGCCGCCCGCTCGCGAGCGAGGCGCTCGGCCTCCGCGGCGAAGCGCGCGATGCGGGCCTCCTCGTCGCGGGCGCCGCGCTCCAGCGCCGCGCGCCGGGCGTTGAGGTCGGAGACGCGCGCCTGCAGCTCCGCCATGGCCGCTTCCGCCTCGGCGAGGGTGGCCTCGGCACCCGCGAGCGCAGCGCGCGCCTCGTGCTCCTGCGCCTCGGCACGCCCGGTGTCGGCGAGGGCCGCGTGCTCGGCCTCCAGGCGAGCGATGCTCTGCGCGGCGTCTGCGCCGAGCGCCTCCTGCCGCGTGCGGTCGCGGGCGAGCTCGACGGCGCGGCGCTCGAGCGCGGCGAGCCTGTCCTTCGTGCGCGTCTCCTCGCCGTCGAGCTCGGCGCGCGCGAGCACCAGCCGCTGCAGCGCCGCCGCCGCGGCCGCCTCGACCTCGCGCAGGCCCGGCATGGCGTGAGCCGCGAGCGCCTGCTCGCGGGCGGCGCGGACCTGCGTCTCGGCGCGCTCGGCCACCTCCGCCGCCCGCGCCCGCGCCTCCGACGCCGCCGCCGCGGCCTCGGCCCGCGCGCCGGCGTGGCCGATCAGCTGCACGAGCGCCTCCAGCCGCCGGATCTCGGCGGCGAGGGCGCGGTAGCGTGCGGCCTGGCGGCCCTGGCGGCGCAGGCCATCGATCTGACCGTCGAGCCCGGAGAGCACGTCCTCGACGCGAGTCAGGTTCTCCTCCGCGGCCTTCAGCCGCAGCTCCGCCTCGTGGCGGCGCGCGTGCAGGCCGGCGATGCCGGCGGCGTCCTCGAGGATGCGCCGGCGGGCCTGGGGCTTGGCCGCGATGATCTCGGAGATCTGCCCCTGGCGCACCAGCGCCGCCGAGCGCGCGCCCGTCGCCGCGTCCGCGAACAGCAGCTGCACGTCGCGCGCACGCACCTCGCGGCCGTTGATGCGGTAGGTCGAGCCCGCCTCGCGGGCGATCTTGCGGGAGATCTCGAGCAGGTCGGCGTCGTTGAAGGCCGCCGGCGCGGTGCGCGCCGCGTTGTCGACGCTCACCGTCACCTCGGCGGCGTTGCGCGCCGTGCGCCCGCCCGAGCCGTTGAAGATCACGTCCTCCATGCCGGAGGCGCGCATCGCCTTGTAGGAGCTCTCGCCCATGACCCAGCGCAGGGCCTCGACGAGGTTCGACTTGCCGCAGCCGTTGGGTCCGACGATGCCGGTGAGCCCCGGCTCGATCGGCACGTCGGTCGGCTCGACGAAGGTCTTGAAGCCGGTGATGCGGAGCCGCGTCAGCTGCATGCGCCGCCACCGGAAGGCGCCTCGCCGCCAATCACCACCGGGACGAATGTCCCGCGATCCGGAGATTCAGGCCGCCGAGGTTCTCCCCTCCCCCTCGTGGGGAGGAGCGCGGGTGGGGGGCGTGCAGAACCAACGCGACGCGGATGAAGCGGCTCCGGCTGTCGCGATGGCTCGGCCACCGCCCCGCGCTGCATCACGCCCCCCATCCGCCCCCACGAGGGGGAAGGAAGCCGCGCACCGCCGTCTCGCCGCGATTTCCGGCCGCGGACGATGCCCGAATCGACGAGCCCGCCCGGGACGGGCAGGAGAGCCTCACCCCCCCAGCATCGGCGTGACGACGGCCTCGAACTCATCGATGCTCAGCGCTCCGCGGCGCATCTCGCCGTTGAAGAAGAAGGTCGGCGTGGACGTGACGCCGAGCCGCTCGCCCCGCGTCTTCACGTCGATGATAGCATCGTAGAGCGCGCGGTCGTTCAAGCAGGCCTCGAACTTCTCCTGTGAAAAACCGGCCTGGCGCATCAGCTGCTCCAGCGCGTCGCGCGGCCGGTCCGAGAATGCCCACTCGCGCTGCAGCTCGAACAGCATGTCGACCACGCCCCAGTACTGCGCCGGCTCGCAGCGCGCCAGCATGAAGCCGGCCAGCGCCAGCGTGTCGAGCGGGAACTCGCGCATGACGAGGCGCACCTGCCCCGTCTCGATGAAGCGCTCCTTCACCAGCGGCCAGGTCTGGTTATGGAAGGTGGCGCAATGGCTGCAGGTGAGGGAGGCGTACTCGTACACCGTCACCGGCGCGTTCTCGTCCCCGACCGCCATCTCGTCCAGAGGCCCCGGCGTGGCGAGGAGGTCCATGTCCACCGACTGCGCGAAGGCCGCGCGCGGCGCCAGCGCGGCGACGGCGCTCGCGCCGGCGAGCAGGGTGAGGGCGGTACGACGCGTGATCATCATCATCTCTCCGTCGGGGGGATCGGCGGGTCTCGGATCGCCAAGGGCTCGGATCGTCGTCCGGGTTCGCACGAGAAGTAGGCCGAGAGTGAGGCCGACGACAAGCGCGGGGCGTTCCGGCACCGAACGGCGCGAATCACGTCTTCGTGTGAGGACGCCCGTCAGCCTCGCCTTTTGCCTTGCCTTTTGCCTTGCCTTTTGCCTTGCCTCTTGCCTTGCCCGCGCCTTCGCTGCGCTATCGCCCGGCGCCCGCCACCACCGCCCTCCCGAGCCGGGCGAGGGCGTCGCGCAGGGCGTCGTCGTCGACGGCCCCGGTCGCCCCGGCGATCGCAGCCTCCTCCTCGCGCGCCAGCGGCCGCGGCGGCGGGCGCCGCGGCGGCGGGCGGCGCACCGGGCCCTGCTTGAGCACGATCCTGCCCACGCAGGCCCAGCCGTAGAGCGCGTTGATCCGCTCGATCAGGAGCGGCGCCAGGTGCTGCGCGTCGAGCGCGAAGGCGCTCTCCACCCGCACGACCAGCGTCGCCGGCGGCGGCGGCGCCTCCGGCTCGGGGCGCGCGCGCTTGGGCCAGTCGAGCTTCACCGGCTGCGAATGGGTCGCGAGCGGCTCGCCCGCGATGTCCGGCCAGGCGGACACGATGTCCGCGGAGGCGAAGCCCTGGCGGGCGAGCGCCTCGCTCATGGCGCCCTCGACGAGCTCCGCGAGAGGCCTCGTCCCGGGCCGTGTGCCGTATCCCTGCCGCGCCATCGCGTCCGTCGCGCTCCGATGGAAGCCGATCGCGGGATCGGCTATGTGAGGGTCCCATGGTAGCCCCCAACACCGCCTCCCCGAAAGCCCCATCGCACGCCGCCGACGCGGCGCCGCGCGACGGCGCGCCGGCGGCCGCGGACCTCCTCGCCTGGTACGACCGCCACCGCCGCGCCCTGCCCTGGCGGGCGCGCCCCGGCGAGGCGGCGGACCCGTACCGGGTCTGGCTCTCGGAGATCATGCTGCAGCAGACCACCGTGATGGCGGTGAAGCCCTATTTCGACCGTTTCCTCACCCGCTTCCCCACTGTGGAAGCGCTGGCGGCGGCACCGTCGGAGGAGGTGATGAGCGCCTGGGCGGGGCTCGGCTACTATTCCCGCGCCCGCAACCTGCACGCCTGCGCCAAGGCCGTCGTCGCCGATCACGGCGGGCGCTTCCCCGACACGGAGGACGCCTTGCGCGCGCTCCCCGGCATCGGCGCCTACACCGCAGGCGCGATCGCGGCCATCGCCTTCGACCGGGTCGCGGCGGCGGTGGACGGCAACGTCGAGCGGGTGATGACGCGGCTCTTCGCGATCGCCGAGCCGATGCCCAAGGCCAAGCCGCTCGTGCGCGAGGCGACGCTGGCGCTCGTGCCGGGGGACCGGCCGGGCGACTTCGCGCAAGCGCTGATGGATCTCGGTGCGACGCTCTGCACCCCCAAGCGTCCCGCCTGCGCGTTGTGCCCCTGGATGACGCCCTGCGTCGCCCGGCGCGCGGGCGAGGCCGCGCTCTATCCGGTGAAGGCGCAGAAGAAGGCGCGCGAAACCCGCCGCGGCGCGGCCTTCGTCGTCGAGCGCGCCGACGGCGCGATCCTGCTGCGCACCCGCGCCCCGGAAGGCCTGCTCGGCGCCATGGCCGAGCCACCCGGCAGCGCCTGGGAGGTTGACTACGTCGTCTCCCGCGCGGTGCTCGACGCGCCGCTCGACGCGCGCTGGAAGCGGCTGGAGGGCAGCGTGCGCCACGTCTTCACGCATTTCGCGCTGGAGGTGACCGTGTTCCACGCCCGCGTCGCCGCCGCGACGCCGACGCCCGACGGCATGCGCTTCACGCCCCGGGCGGGTCTCGCCGATGAGCCGCTGCCGAGCGTGATGAAGAAGATCCTCGCCCACGCGCTGGATCTCCCCGGGGCGTCCGCGCCCGAGGGGACGTCCGCGCGAAAGAAGGCCCGTGCGACCTGAGCCGCAGCCCACCGGGCGCGCCCGCCCGCCTCAGCGGCCCGTCGACATCGGGTCGGACTGCCCCCAATAGGGCGTCGCGTTGTAGTAGCGGTGCACGTGCTCCTCCCATTCGCGGGAGAACGACGCGTCGTGGTGCTCGGCCGTCTCGCGCGGGGACTCGCGGATCTGGTCGTCGGTGAGGTTCAGCTCGTATCCGCCGAGCGAGGTGTCGTAGTGCAGCACGCCCCACGGCAGCGTGAAGCGGTGCTTCTCCATGCCGAAGAGGCCGCCGGTCACGCTCATCACCGCGTAGGCGACCTTCCCCGACATCTTATCGATCATCACCCGCTCGATCTCGCCGATCTCGTCCCCGTTGGAGCGCTTGACCGGGGTGCCTTCGACGCGGTCGCTGGCGATGAGATGATGGTCGGGTCGTCCGGCGTCGTCGGCCATGCCTGCCTCCTCGGGTGCGCCCCGCCGCCGCCCGGTGGCGGCGGGGATCGGGTAATCGTGGCGGTCGACCAACGCCGCGCACCGGCCGGCGTTCCGCGACCGGCGTCGCGCCGCCCTCACCGACGCCGTCCGCCACCGTTCGACGGCTCGAAAATTGTGCACGGATGCCTACTGCAATCCTTTGAAAGTTGCCTGAATCCATCTAGGCTATCTCAAGTTATTCCAAGGTTCGCGTGCGTTTTCGCCGGATGCCAGCGCGGCGTGCGGGTGGCGGGGCGGCAGGGGGCGCAACATCGTCACGGAACGGATCATCGACATGACCCAGACACATCTCGGATACGTCAACGTCGTCGAGCCTCGGGAGCACGGGGGCGTGCTGAACTTCGACGTCGCGGAGCGCTTCTCGGAGGACTTCGCCAAGCCCACGGTCTTCCGCGGGCTGGCGCCGATCTCGGAGCGCCTCTCGCGACGCGCGTTCTTCGAAGAGATCGACCCGGAGATGATGCTGCAGTGGCGCGTCAAGACCGGCGACGAGGCGGTCTCGATGCGCTCGGAGGACGGGCGGTCCGACTACAACTACGTCACCGGGCGCGTCGGCACGGGGCGGGAGTTCCTCGACGACCTGTTCGAGCACGAACGCGACGTCTACTCCCACCTGGGCACGATCTCGTCGGGCTACGCCGATCCCTACCCCTGGGGCAAGGAGGCTTTCGCCCTCGTCAAGCGCGAGGTGTTCGGCGCCGGCTGGTTCCGGATCGAAGACTGGGAAATCACGGGCCACATGTTCATGGGGCGCAGCAACCAGGATTACGGCGAGCCCGCCCGCGGCGCCGTCGGCAGCGATTGGCACGTCTTCCCGACGCTCAACGTCTTCGTCATGATCGCCGGGACGAAGAAGTGGATGACGCGGCCCCCCGCCCCCGGCGACCAGTATCGGCACTACGACCTCATGTTCGAGACGAGCAGCGGCCGGGAAGCGCCGGGCGGAGACTTCGAGTCGGACGTCTTCCACCTCGAGCCCGGCGACGTCCTCCTCAACCCGCCCTTCGAATGGCACAAGGTGCTGAACGCGCGCGGCTACTCCCTCGGCGCGGCCTTCCGCGTCATCGACAGGGCGTATCTCGCGCGGCTCGCCGAGCGGCGCAATCTCGACATTCGGAAGATCGATCGCGACGGCGACGCGCGCCCCGGCACGGAGGAGCTCGCACATTTCCTGACGAGCATCAGCTACGCCTCGCGCCACCCGCAGCGCGCACAGATGATCCTCAACGATCTCGAGTACGCCTACCTGCGCAAGGGCCGTACGGACGCGGTCCACATCGGACACCAGTGAGCGGGGACGCCACGCGCCTCGATGCCCGTCCGGGCGACCCGCGGGACTCCCGCGCGCGCTGGACGGGCATCGCCTGCGGGCTGGCGGCGGCGCTCATCTGGGGCGCCTTTCCGGTGATGACGCGCCTGGGACTGACGCGCAGCGGCCTCGACGGCGCGGACATCACCTTCATCCGCTACACGGTCTCGGGCCTGATCCTGGCGCCCTGGCTACTGCGGCGTGGACTCGGCGGCGTCGGCTGGGGCGCGATCGCGGCGATGGTGGTGGGGATCGGCGCGCCGTACATGCTCGTCGTGTCCGTCGGGCTGGCCCAGGCGCCGGTCGAGCAGTTCGCCGTCGCCACCCCGGCGAGCATGATCGTGTTCGCGTCCCTGATCACTTTCGCCGTGACGGGCGCGCGCCCCTCACGGCGCGTGGCTTTCGGCATCGCGGTCATCGTCGTGGGGATCCTGATCGCCGGGTCGGACGACATTCGCGCCGCGCGAACGCCGCCCGCGACGTGGGCGATCTTCCTCGTCGGAGGTCTGCTGTGGGCGATCTACACGGTCACCTCGAAGCGCTGCGGCGTGTCGGCCCTGCACGCCACCGCCCTGGTCTCGGTCGTCTCGATGGTGGCATATGGTCCATACTACCTCGCGACGGAGGGAACGCGCCTGTTCACGCTTCCCCCCGCCGTGCTGGCGACCCAGGCGCTCTACCAGGGGGTTCTCGTGTCGATCTTCGCCCTCTTCTTCTACAGCAAGGCGGTCGTCCTCCTCGGAGCGGCGGTGGGGGCGACGTTCGCCGCCCTGGTGCCCGCCTCGGCCATCGTGCTCGCGGCGCTGCTGCTCGGGGAGCCCCCCGGCGCGACGGCCGCGGCCGGGCTCGTGATCGTCACCCTCGGCATGGCGACGACCCTCCGGCAGGCCCCACCGCGCCACGAGGCCACGATCGGCGGCGCGGACCCCGACCGCTCGCCGACCCGACGCAGCGCCGACGACGGACAATGACGATGAGCGATGACCATGGAAGATGACCTGCGCCTCGAGGCCTTCCCCGCGCGGACGCACGACACGATCCGCTACGCCGACACGGACCGCCAGGGCCACGTCAACAACGCGGTCTTCGCCTCCTTCCTGGAGACGGGCCGCGTCGCGATCCTCTACGACGTGGACCCGCCGCCGGCGGGGGACGGCGGCGAGTTCGTCATCGCGCGCCTCGATCTCGCCTTCCGGGCGGAGCTGCGCTGGCCGGGACGCGTGGACATCGGGACCCGAGTGGCGTCGCTGGGGCGCAGCTCCGTGGGCCTGTCGCAGGCGCTGTTCCAGGGGGACGTCTGCGTCGCGACGGCGCGCACGACGATCGTGCTGATCGATTCGCGCACGCGCAAGGCGACGCCGCTCTCCCCCGCCGCGCGCGCCTGGCTCACCCGCTGGCTGACAGAGGACGGCGCGGACGCGGCTCCCGGCACGGGGGAAGAATAGGACGGGGGCGTCGCGACGACGGTTCGGCCGCAAGCGCACAGCACTGTTGACGGGGGATTTCGTTCCGGTTACGTTCGCAATTGCCGAGGTTGGCGAGTGCCGAGGCTGGAGGGGCGGCGTGTCGCGGGTTTTCAGCATTCCCCTCGGGGTCCCGTTCCTGGAGACACTGGCGGATGCGCTGGTCGACGGGCGGCTGGTGCCGGGCTTTCCCGGCGCGGGCGGGCCCGACGCGCTGGCGCGGGCCACGATCTACCTGCCGACCCGGCGCGCGGCCCGGGCGCTCTCCGCGGCGCTCGCGGAGAAGGCGTCGGCGCGGTTCGCGAGCGACGCGCTGCTCCTGCCGCGCATCGTGCCTCTGGGCGAGGCGGACGACGCCGAGCTGGCGCTCGCCGCCGGGGCGCTGGAGCTCGGCGACACCGAGGGCGCGGCCGCGCTCCCGCCGCCGATCGCGCCCCTGGAGCGGCGTCTCCTTCTGGCGCGGTTGATCCAGCGCTGGTCGCGGGCGATCGATCCGCGCCTCGCCCGTCTCGACGGGGATACGCCCTTTCTCGTGCCCTCCTCGCCCGCCGACGCGGTGGCGCTCGCCGCCGAGCTCGAGGCGCTGATGGACGACGTCGCCTGGGAGGGCGTGCCGTGGCGCGCGATCCCGGAGGCGGTGGACGGGGATTTCTCGCGCTATTTCGAGATCACCCTCGATTTCGTGCGTATCGCGTTCGAGGCCTGGCCGGCGATCCTGGCCGAGCGCGGGGCGAGCGACCCGGCGCGCCGAACGGCGGCGCTGATCGACGCGCAGGCCGCGCGGCTGGCCGCGGCGCCGCCGCCGGGACCGGTCATCGCGGCGGGCTCGACGGGCTCGATCCCGTCGACCGCGCGCCTGCTCGCGGCGATCGCGCGGCTGCCGAACGGCGCCGTGGTGCTCCCGGGGCTCGACCGCGATCTCGACGCGTCGGCCTGGCGGGAGGTCTGCGGCGACGAGGAGGCGAAGCGCGCGCCCGCGCACGGCCACCCGCAGGCGGTGATGGCGCGGCTCCTGTCGCGCGTGCTCGGCATCGGGCGCGAGGACGTGGCGACGCTCGGCGCGCCCGACGTAGCCGGCCGCGCCCGCGAGGCGATGCTCGCGCAGGCGATGCGCCCCGCCGAGACGACCGAGGCCTGGGCCGCGCTCGACGGCGCGGCGCGGGCGCGGCTCGCGGCGGAGGGGACGGAGGGGGTCGCCCTCGTCGAGGCGCGCGACGAGCGCGAGGAGGCGCTCGCCGTCGCCGTCGCCCTGCGCGAGGCGCTGGAGACGCCCGGCCGCACGGCGGCGCTGATCACGCCGGACCGCGGCCTCGCCGAACGCGTCTGCGCCGAGCTCGGCCGCTGGGGCGTCGTCGTCGACGATTCGGCCGGTACCAGCCTGGCGGAGGCCGAGGCCGGCCGGCTGGCGCGGCTCGCCGCGGAAGCCGCGGCCGAACGCTTCGCCCCGCTGGCGACGCTGGCGCTCTTGCATCATCCCGCCGTGCGGCCCGGATTTCCGCCGGAGGACCTGGCGCGGGCGCGCGCGGCGCCCCAGATCGGCGCGCTGAGGGGGCCCCGGCCCGCCCCCGGCACCGCCTGCCTCGCCGCC
>JBNPEA010000024.1:0-39776 GCA_051117315.1 Salinarimonas sp.
CGCCGGGCCCGCGCCTGCCGAGTGGCGCGGGAGGCGGCCGCCCCCGGCGGCGCGGCGGCGCGGCCGGCTGCGGCGGGGGCGGGGGCGGGTGCGGGGGCGGGGGCGCGGCATAGCCCGCCTGCGCCGCCTCCCCGAAGCCCTCTACGAACCCTCGCCCGCCGCCCCCGCCGTCCTGCCCGGCCAGGGCGGCGGCGAGCGCCGCCCGCGCCCGGGCGAGCCGGTCGGGTCCCTCTCCGCCTCCCTGCTGGCCTCCCTGCTGGGCTCCCTGCCCCCCGGCGGGCACGGCTTCGCCGTCCGCCGATGCCGGAGCACCGTCGTGAGGCTCCTGACGAGCCATGGTTCGATCCCTGTCTGTTCTCAATCCGTTCGCACATGGATTCCATCGCGACGGGAGGGAGTCAAGCCGGGAATCGTCCTCGCGGACGGCGGTGCGGGAATCGGACGTTGCGCGGGGCCGCGGCCCGGACGGGCGCGGCGATCCGACACGGCCCCTCTTGCGGGCCCGTTGCGGGCGCCGCCGGCGGGCTCAGGCGGCCGCCCGCTCCAGCCGCCCGCAGGAGGCGCGGATCACCAGCTCCGGAGCGATCAGGTGGCGCTCGCGCGCAGCCTCCGGCTCGGCGATGCGGCGCATCAGAACCTCGGCGGCGCGCCGGCCGACGGCGCCGTGATGGGCGCGCACGGTGGAGAGCCGCGGCTCGGAGACGGCGGCCTCCGGCGCGTCTCCACAACCTAAGATCGACAGATCGAGCCCCGGGCGCCGGCCGGCGCGGGCGAGGCCGATCATGGCGCCGAGCGCCGTGAGATCGTCGACGCACATCACCGCCGTCGGCGCGCCGGGGAGCGCCAGCAGCCGGCCGACGCCCTCGATCCCGGTCTCGCGGCTGCCGTAGCCGTCGATCAGCCAGTCGCAGTCGATCGGCACGCCGGCGCGCTGCAGCGCCTCGCAGAAGGCACGCCGGCGCACCCGGTGGCCGGAGACGCCGTCGGCCCCGCCGATCATGCCGATGCGGCGATGGCCGAGATCGAGCAGATGCTCCACCGCCAGGCAGGCGGCCGCGGCGTCGTCGCTGCCGACGTAGTCGAAGGCCAGCCCCTCGACCTCCCGCGAGACCTGGACGACGGGGATGCCCGCCGCCACGAGCTGGTAGAGCGCCGCGGCGGGCGTTCCGCCGGCGGGCGCGATGAGCAGGCCGTCGGGGCGGAACTCGCCGAGCATGGCGAGCACCTGCTCCTGGCGCGTGAGATCCTCCGCCGTGGTGCCGAGCAGGATGGTCCGCCCGGCCTCGCGGGCGGCGTCCTCCACCGCGCCGAGGATGGCGGCGTGGTCGGGAACGGCCACGTCCGGCAGCGCCACGGCCAGCATGTCCGAGCGCGCGGTGCGCAGCGCGGCGGCACCGCGATTGTAGGTGTAGCCGAGCTCGCGCGCCGCGTCCTGCACGCGCCGCCGCGTCGCCTCGGCGACGACGGGCGCGTTGCGGAGCGCGAGCGAGACGGTCGCCGTCGACACGTCCAGCACGTCCGCGATGATCTGCAGCGTGACGCGGCCGCGTGTCCCCCGGACCGGCCCCGTCGATGACGATTCCATGCCCGCAACCCTCTCACGACATCAGAGTAGGTTAGCGGCACCGAATGCGCGGTCCATCGGGAAACCTACCTAGCCGTGAACCGGCTCAGCTCTGGCGCGTTCGCGCGCGCTCGCGCGCGAGGAGATAGAGGCCGGAGGCGACGACCACGGCCGCGCCGATCAGCGTCCAGGCATCCGGCAAATCGCCGAAGACGAGCCAGCCCAGCGCCAGCATCCAGACGATCTGCGTGTAGAAGAACGGCGAGAGCGCCGCCGCGGGGGCGCGGGCGTGGGCGAGGATCAGGAGCCAGTGCCCCACCGCCCCGAAGGCGCCGAGCCCGGCGAGGAGGAGCCAGGACAGCGCCGAGGGCGGCGCCTCCCAGACGAAGGGCGCGATCGGCGCCGTCACGGCGACGCCGACGAGGCCGGAATAGACGAGCGTCGTGCGCGAGCTGTCGTGGCCCGCGAGCATGCGCGTCGTCACCCCGTAGAGCGCGTTGCACACCGCCGCCCCGATCGAGAGCAGCGCGGCGGGGTGGAAGCCCTCGAGCCCCGGGCGCACCACGACGAGCACGCCGACGAACCCGACCGCGATCGCCGCGAGCCGGCGCGGCCCGACCCGCTCGCCGAGCAGCGGCCCGGCGATCAGCGCCACGATGAAGGGCGTCGAGAACATGATCGCCATGGTCTCGGCGAGCTGGAGCCAGCGCAGCGCCGTGAAGTTGAGCAGCGTGCCGCCCATCAGGAAGAGCGAGCGCAGCACCTGCAGCCCCGGCCGCGCCGAGCGCGTCACGCCCGGGGTCGTCAGCCCGTTGACGACGAACGAGATCAGCACGATCGAGACGAGATACCGGATGAAGACGACCTGCAGCGTCGGCAGGCCCGCCTCGCCGAGCCACTTGGCGCTGGTGTCGAGCCCGGAGAAGCAGATCAGCGCCGCGCACATCAGCCCGATCGCCACCAGCCGCTCGCGGCTGGCGGCGGCGTCGAGCGGGGCGTCGAGGTCCGTCGTGCGGCGCGGGGGCTTCTCGGAGGGCGCGGGGGAGGTCATGCTGGCGCGAGACTAGCCGCACCCGCGCCCGGTGGGCAGGGGGGCGCGACGCATGCCCGGTGTGCGCGGGTGCGCGCGGGTGCGCGCGGGCGGGAACGGCTCCCACGCCGCTCGTTCCCCGGTTCCAGGATCGCATGGACAGCGCGGGAGCGGGGCCATAATGTCCCGCCATGTCGCGTCCGGCCGCCTCTCCCGACATCGAACGTTTCATCGCGCAGGTGAAGGCCGCCGGTGGTCCCGAACGCGCGAACCTGCCGATCTTCATCCAGGAATTGTGCGGCATCCTCGGTGTCCAGGAAACGCCTCGCTTGTCGAGCGACGAGAACCGGCTCAACGATTACGTGTTCGAGCGCCGCGTCGACTTCCGCCACCCCGACGGCTCGACCTCGCCCGGCTGGATCGACCTCTACAAGCGCGATTGCTTCGTGCTGGAGGCGAAGCAGTCGAAGAAGCGCGGGCGTGCCGAGCCGGAGGCGCCGGACGCCGACCTCCTCGGCCCGCGCTCGCGTGCCCCGGCTGCGCCCGGCCGCGGCTGGGACAAGGTCATGATCGAGGCGCGCCGGCAGGCGGAGAACTACGCCCGCGCGCTGCCCGTCGATCACGGCTATCCGCCCTTCATCCTCGTCGTCGACATCGGCCACGTCATCGAGGTGTTCGCGGACTTCTCGGGGCAGGGCAAGAACTACGCGCACTTCCCCGATCGCACGTCCTACCGCATCCGCATGGACGACCTGCGCGACGAGGCGGTGCGCGCCCGCCTGAAGGCGATCTTCGAGGACCCGCGCGCGCTCGATCCGGCGCGGATCTCGGCGGAGGTCACCCGCGACGTCGCGGAGCGGCTCGCGCGCATCGCCAAGCGGCTCGAGGGCCGGCACGACCCCAAGGACGTCGCCGAGTTCCTGATGCGCTGCCTGTTCACGATGTTCGCGGAGGACGTGGGGCTCCTGCCGGACCAGGCGTTCTGCACGCTCGTGGGCGAATTGAAGGACAACGAAGCGGCCTTCGTCCCAGCGCTGGAGAGCCTCTGGCGGTCGATGGACAAGGGGCTCTACGAGCCGCGCGCGATGAAGACGCTGCGCACCTTCAACGGCTCGCTCTTCGCGCATTGCCGGGCGCTGCCGCTCGCCCGAGAGGACATCCACGAGCTGCACGTCGCCGCGCAGCGGGACTGGCGCGACGTGGAGCCGGCGATCTTCGGCACGCTGCTGGAGCGCGCGCTCGACCCGCGCGAGCGCGCCAAGCTCGGCGCGCACTACACGCCGCGCGCCTATGTCGAGCGCCTCGTCGTGCCCACCGTCGTCGAGCCGCTGCGCGAGCAATGGAACGAGGTGTCCGCCCGCTCGAAGGAGCTGGTCGAGGCGGGGCGCGCCGACCAGGCGCTCGCGCTCGTCAACGCATTCCACCACGAGCTGTGCACGATCCGCATCCTCGATCCGGCCTGCGGCACCGGCAACTTCCTCTACGTCGCGCTCGAGCTGGTCAAGCGGCTCGAGGGCGACGTGCTGGAGGCGCTCGACGCGCTCGGCGAGGACCAGGCGCGGCTCGCGCTCGAGGGCGAGACCGTGTCGCCCAAGCAGTTCTGGGGTCTGGAGATCAACCCGCGGGCGGTGCCGATCGCCGAGCTGGTGCTCTGGATCGGCTACATCAAGTGGCAGCTGCGCACCGGCGGCCCGGGCTCGATCACCGATCCGGTGCTGCACGCCTACGGCACGATCAAGCAGCAGGACGCGCTCGTCGCCTACGACGCCCAGGAGCTGCTGCGGGGGGAGGACGGCAGGCCGCTGTCGCGCTGGGACGGGGTGACGACGAAGCGCCATCCGATCACGGGGGAGGAGATCCCGGATCCGGATGCGCGGATCGAGCTGTATTCCTACGCGAACCCGCGCCGGGCGCCCTGGCCGGAGGCGGATTTCGTCGTCGGCAACCCGCCCTTCATCGGCGGCAAGGACATGCGCGCCGAGCTCGGCGACGGCTATGCCGAGGCCTGCTGGAAGGCCCGCCCGCACATCCCGGGTGGGGCGGATTTCGTGATGCATTTCTGGGACGAGGCGGCGACGCGGCTGCTGGCCGAGCCGGCGAAGGGCAGGGGGAAAGGCAAGGCGAAGGCCGACGAGCCGGCGCGGCGGCTGCGCCGCTTCGGCTTCATCACCACGAACTCGATCGTGCAGACCTTCTCGCGCCGCGTCGTCGAGCGCCACCTCGCCGCCAAGTCCCCGCTCTCCCTCGTCTTCGCCGTGCCGGACCATCCCTGGCTCAAGGCCGCCGACAAGGCCGCCGTGCGCATCGCCATGACGGTCTGCGAGAAGGGCGAGCGGGAGGGGGTTCTGGCGGAGGTGGTGTCGGAGACGGGGCTGAACTCGGATACGCCGGTGGTGGAGCTGGAGAGGCGCGAGGGGAGGATCAGGGGGAATCTGAGGCTGGGCGTGGATCTGTCGGAGCTGGTGCCACTCCTCGCCAACGACGCGATCGCCAGCCCCGGCGTGAAGCTGCACGGCGCGGGCTTCATCGTCACGCCGGCGAAAGCGGAGGCGCTGGGGCTGGGAACGGTGCCGGGGCTCGAGAAGCACATCCGTCCCTACCGGAACGGACGCGATCTGACGGCTCGACCGCGCGGCGTGATGGTCATCGACCTTTATGGACTGACTGAGGCGCAGGTACTGAACCGCTTTACCAAGGTCTTCCAGCATGTTGCCGATACAGTGAAGCCTGAGCGTGATCAAAATAGCCGCGAGAGCTACCGGAGAGATTGGTGGATCTTCGGCGAACCACGGAGTGACCTTCGAAGTTTCATGATTGGCCAAAAGACCTTTGCTGCAACTGTTGAGACAGTTAAGCACCGATTTTTCGAGCTACTCGATTTTTCTATACTTCCTGACAATCGCTTAGTCTGCGTCGGGACAAGCCACGAGGCGCCGTTCGCAGTACTCAATAGCCGAATCCACGTAAGATGGGCACTTGCAACAGGCGGCTTGCTTGAAGACAGGCCAATATACACCAAGACGGCCTGCTTCGACACCTACCCCTTCCCCGCCTGCATCACCGACCCCGCCCACCCCCTCACCACGCGCCTGCGCGATCTCGGCGAGCGGCTCGACGCGCATCGCAAGGCGCGGCTCGCCGAGCACGACGATCTCACCATGACCGGGCTCTACAACGTGCTGGAGCGGGTGCGGGCGCTCGAATCGGGCGCGGACGTCCCGCCGCTCACGGATGCCGAGCGCTCGGTGTACGAGCGCGGGCTCGTCGCGGTGCTCAAGGCGATCCACGACGACATCGACCGGGCGACGCTGGAGGCCTACGGCTGGGAGGACCTCGCGCCCGCGCTCGTCGGCAAGCCCGGCGCGACGACGCCCTCGCCGCACAAGACCAAGGCGCAGGAGGCGGCGGAGGAGGAGCTGCTGTCGCGCCTCGTCGCGCTCAACAAGGAGCGCGCGGCGGAGGAGAAGCGCGGGATCGTGCGCTGGCTGCGGCCGGACTACCAGATCCCGAAGCTGCGCCACAAGCTGCCGGAGGCGGCCGAGCAGCTCGACATCGGCGTCGCAGCCGCGCCGGTCGTGGCGGAGCGTCCCGCCTGGCCGGCGGACGGGCTCGAGCAGATCCGCGTCGTGCGCGACGTGCTCTCCCGCGCGCCCGCGCCGGCGCCCCTCGATTCCATCGTCGGGAGCTTCGCCGGCCGTGCCACGCCGGCCCGTCGTGCCCGGGTCGAGGCGGTGCTCGCCACGCTGGTCGAGCACGGCCTCGCGCGGCCGGTGGAGGGCGCGCCGACGCGGTGGTTCACGCCGCGGTGACCCGTCTCCTTCCCTGTAGGGGAAGGTGGATCGCCGCGCAGCGGCGAGACGGATGGGGCACGCCGACAGGCGTGCTCGGCGAAGCCGAAGCGGGCGGCGGTGCGCGAGCCGGAGCGGGTGTGCCCGTCCCGTTTCCGGTTCGCGGAACGCGCGTCCCGCGCGCCCCATCCGTCACCGCGCTTCGCGCGGCGCCACCTTCCCCTCCAGGGAAGGAGAACAATCGGCCCGCACGTTCGGAAGACGACACGAAAAAAGCCCCTCCCGTCGCCGGAAGGGGCTCTCTCGTCTCGTCGATCCGTGGCCGCCGCCGTCAGATCACGTAGCTCTTCAGCGGGGGAAACCCGTTGAACGCCACGGCGGCGTAGGTGGTGGTGTAGGCCCCGGTCCCCTCGATCAGCACCTTGTCGCCGATGGAGAGCGACACGGGCAGCGGGTAGGGGGTCTTCTCGTACATCACGTCGGCCGAATCGCAGGTCGGGCCGGCGAGCACGCACGGCATCGTCGCGTCGTCGTCCCGCTGCGTGCGGATCGCGTAGCGGATCGACTCGTCCATGGTCTCGGCGAGGCCGCCGAACTTGCCGATGTCGAGGTAGACCCAGCGGATCTCGTCCTCGGCGCGGCTCTTCTTCGAGACGAGCACGACCTCGGCCTCGATCACGCCGGCATTGCCCACCATGCCGCGGCCCGGCTCGATGATCGTCGACGGGATGCGGTTGCCGAAGTGGCGCGACAGGGCCTCGAAGATGGACTGGCCGTAGGCCTCCACCGCCGGGATGTCCTTGAGGTACTTCGTCGGGAAGCCGCCGCCGAGGTTGACCATCGACAGGTGGATGCCCTTGTCGGCGCAGGCGCGGAAGATCGCGGCCGCGGAGCCGAGCGCCTGGTCCCAGGCCCCGGTGTTGCCCTGCTGCGAGCCGACGTGGAAGGAGACGCCGTAGGCCTCGAGCCCGACGCGATGGGCGTGCTCGAGCACCTCGACCGCCATGCCCGGCTCGCAGCCGAACTTGCGCGAGAGCGGCCACTCGGCGCCGGCGCCGTCGCAGAGGATGCGGCAGAACACCTGCACGTCCTCGGTGCCGGTCGCGGCCTTGGCGCGGGCGATCTTCTCGACCTCGTCCTCGCAGTCGACGGCGAACAGGCGCACGCCGAGCTCGAGGGCGCGCACGACGTCGCGCTCCTTCTTGATGGTGTTGCCGAAGGAGATCCGGTCGGGCGTGGCGCCGGCGGCGAGCGCCAGCTCGATCTCGACGACCGAGGCCGTGTCGAAGCACGAGCCGAGATCGGCGAGCAGCGCCAGCAGCTCCGGCTCCGGGTTGGCCTTCACGGCGTAGAACACGCGCGTGTCCGGCAGGGCCCGGGAGAACTTGGCATAATTGTCGCGCACGACCTCGAGGTCGACGACGAGGCAGGGCCCGTCCTCGCGGCGGCGGCGCAGGAATTCACGGATGCGCTCGGTCATCGGCGCTCTCCCCCATAGGCTCGCGGGCGGCCGATGCGATGCGGCCGCCGATGGATCACGATCGCGACCTCGCCCGAGGTCGCGCAAGCTCGATGGGACGCCTCTTCGACGGGCGAGCGCGCTTTGGAGACGCGAACGCGCGATCGACGGAGCGACCCGACGTGCTGCCATGGATTGGAGCGGGATGACCCGTCCGCACGCCCGGCAATGATGAGACAAGCCTCTTCGGTGACCGACCTTTGGAGGGCCGATCGAGACCAAAAAAGCCCGTGTCGTCGTTGCTTTAAGTCGCGTTCCCCGCTGAGGGCGGAGTGCGCCGGTTTCGCCTCCGGCTGCCGGTCAGGGGTGTCGAGGGAAGTCTCCCTCGGGCGGCTGTCCGGTCTCTTGCCCGGATGCCCACCGACCGGCACGCGACCACAGGCACGTGCGAAATTGGGCAAGGGTGTAGGTAATGCCGATTCCTCGGCGGATCAATGGGTTTGTGGGTCGGAACGCGAATTTTTCTCGGCCCCGTCCGCGAGCAGGTCGCGGATCTCGGCGAGCAGCTTCACGTCGGCGGGGATCTCGGGCTCGCCGGGCGGCTCCGCCGGGGCGGCGACCTCCGCCTCCTGGCGGGCACGCAGCCGGTTGATGCCGCGGATGACGAAGAACAGCACCCACGCCACGATGAGGAAGTTGATCGCAGCCGTCAGGAACGAGCCGTAGGCGATCACCGCCCCCTGCTCGCGCGCCTCGGCGAGCGTCGTCGCCGTGACGTCCGAGGAGAGCGCGAGGAAATAGTTCGTGAAGTCGAGCCCGCCGGTGACGACGCCGATCATCGGCGTGAACACGTCCTCCACCAGCGAGGAGACGATGCGCGAGAAGGCGGCGCCGATGATGACGCCGACCGCGAGGTCCACCACGTTGCCCTTCAGCGCGAAGGTCCTGAACTCGTCGACGATGCCGGCCATGGGTCCCTCCCGAGCGCGCGCCCGCGCGCCGCGGCCGAGCTTACGCGCGGGCGCCGGCCGCGCAAGGCGCTCGGCGCGCGTCTTTCCGACGTGCGAACGCCTCCGGACGGGTCGCGTCCGGAGGCGCCCTGCGGGCCGTCTCGGCCCCTCGTGATCGCGCGCGATCAGGCCGTCTGCGGGCCACCCTCACCGCCGGGGGCCGCCGCCTGCGCCTGCTGGGCGGCGGTGACGCGCTGGCGGTAGAGCGCGACGAAGTCGATCGGGTCGATGTAGAGCGGCGGGAAGCCGCCGTTGCGCACCGCGTCCGCCACGATCTGGCGGGCGAAGGGGAACAGCAGGCGCGGGCACTCGATCATCACGACCGGGTGGAGCTGCTCCTTGGGCACGTTCTTCACCCGGAAGACGCCGGCGTAGTTCAGCTCGAACTTGAACATCACCACGTCGTCGGTCTTGGCGTCGCCCTCGAGCTTGAGCTCGACCTCGTAGTCGGTGTCGCTCATCTGCTTGGCGTTGACGTTGACCTGGATGCCGATCTTCGGCTGGGTCTGCTGCGGCGCGAGCGAGCGCGGCGCGGTCGGGTTCTCGAAGGAGAAGTCCTTCGTGTACTGCGCCAGCGCGTTGAGCGAGGGCGCGGTGCCCGCGCCCGCGGCCTGGTCGCCGCCGTTGGGGGTGCCGTCGTTCTGGGCGCCGTTGGTCGCCGGGGTGTCGGCCATCGGGATGTCTCCGAGTTCCTGCATGAGCGCCCGGCCGGGCGCGGGGAGGCCGCGCGGGAGCCCCGCCAGCCTTGATGGCAGGCGCGCTAACACGCTTCGCGCGAGGGAACAAGCGTGGGAGGCGCGCCGCCGCGGCCGCGCGCGACCCGTGCCGCCGCGGGTCCGCCACGCGCGCGCCACGCTTCCCTGCGACGCTCCGTCGGCGACGCGAGAAAAAGCCGCGATCGTACGCTCCTTGTCGCGACGATGGGTGGATGTTAGGACGCTCACTGCCCATATGCGAACGAGGGCGCGGCGCGCCGGCGGAGCCCAGCGCCGCCGGATCGCTCGACACAGGGCCCGCTTCCCGGGAACTCCAGGCCGGACCGACGATGCAAGAGTCATTCGACCTCACGACGCTCATCTTCCTCGCGCTCGCCGTCTTCGTGATCTGGCGCCTGCGCTCGGTTCTCGGCACCAAGACCGGGAACGAGAAACCGCCGCAGGACCCGTTCCGGCGCGAGGCCTCCGGCCCGCGCGGCGGACGGCCGGGCGGCGACAACGTGGTGCGGCTGCCCAACGGCGCGGCCGGCGCTCCCGCCTCGCCCGACCGCTGGAAGAGCATCTCCGCGCCCGGCGCCGAGGTGACCGAGGGGCTCGACGAGATCGCCCGCCAGGAGCCGCAGTTCAACGGCCGCGAGTTCCTCGAAGGCGCCAAGATGGCCTACGAGATGATCGTCACCGCCTTCGCCGCGGGCGATCGCAAGACGCTCAAGGACCTGCTCTCGAAGGACGTCTACGAGGGCTTCGAGGCGGCGATCACCGATCGCGAGACCCGCGGCGAGAAGGCGGAGACCACCTTCGTCGCCATCGACAAGGCCGAGGTCACGGGCGCCGAGGTGAAGGCCAAGACCGCCCAGATCACCGTGCGCATCGTCTCCGAGCTGATCTCGGTGACGCGCTCGGCCGCCGGCGACGTGGTCGAAGGCTCCGCCGATCAGGTCGTCGACGTCACCGACGTGTGGACCTTCGCCCGTCAGCTCGGCGCGCGCGACCCGAACTGGCAGCTCGTGGCGACCGAAGCGGGGCAATGAGGGGGGCGCGCCGCGCGCCTCTCCTCGTCCTCGTCGCGGCCATGGCTCTCGCCTCCCCCTCCGCCGCGACCGGCGTCGGCGGCGCGCGGCTCGAGCCCGTCGCCTTCGCCGATCTCCCCGGCTGGGAAGCGGACGATCACGCCGCCGCCCTCGCCGCCTTCCGCATCTCCTGCGCCCCGATCGTCGAGGGCCGCGCCGCCTTGCGGCCGGCCGCCGAGGCACACGTGGACCTGCGCGCCGCCTGCCGCGCCGCCCTCGACCTCGCACCCGGGGACGTCGGCGCGACGGAGGCCCGCGCCTTCCTCGAGCGCCGCTTCGTTCCCCATCGGGTGATCCCGCCCGCGGGCCGCGGCTTCCTCACCGGCTACTACGAGCCCGAGCTCGCCGGCTCCCTCGTCCCCACCGCCCGCTTCGCGGTGCCGCTGCGCGCGCGCCCGGCGGACCTCGTCACGCTGGCCGAGGGCGAGACGCGGCCGGGCATCGACCCGTCCCTGCGCGCCGCGCTGCCGGACGGGGCGGGCGGCGTCCGGCCGGTGCCGACCCGCGCCGCGATCGAGGAGGGCGCGCTCGACGATACGGCGCCGCCGATCGTCTGGCTGGAACAGCCCGGCGAGGCCTTCATCGTCCACGTGCAGGGCTCGGCCCGCATCCGGCTGCCCGACGGGGACGTGCTGCGCGTCGGCTATGCCGGCCGCAACGGCCACCCCTACACCTCGATCGGCCGGCTCCTCGTCGCGCGCGGCGCCATCGACCTGGACGCGATGAGCCTCGAGCGCCTGCTCGGCTGGCTGCGGGAGAACCCGGACGAGGCCCGCGCGCTGATGCGCGAGAACACCTCCTACATCTTCTTCGCGATCCTGCCGGACCACGATCCCGCACTCGGCCCGATCGGCGGCGCCGGCGTGCCGTTGACGCCGGGCCGCTCCCTCGCCGTCGATCGCGGCCTGTGGCCCTACGGCCTGCCGTTCTTCCTTTCCGGCGCGCTCCCGGACGCGGACGGCGTCGCACGCCCGCTGGCGCGGCTGATGGTGGCGCAGGACACGGGCTCCGCCATCCTCGGCCCGGCGCGGGGGGACTACTTCGTCGGCTCCGGGGCACGGGCGGGGACCCGGGCCGGCCTGATGCGGCACGCCGCCGACTTCGTCGTGCTGCTGCCGCGGCCGGCGGCGGAGGTCGCACCATGACGCGGCGGCGCCGGCGCGAGCTCACCGAGGAGGAGCGGCTCTTGTGGCGCCACGTGGTGCGCCACGTCGAGCCGCTGCCGGGGAAGGTCGCGCCGCCCGAACCCGCGCAGCCACAGAAACCGCCGCAGACCGCCACCGCCGCCCCGCCGAAGGTGGCGCGCACGAAATCCGCGCCCCAGCGTGCGCCCGGCGTCCCGCCCGCGCCGCGCGCGCCCACCGCCGCGCCGTATCGCCCGACGCCGCCCACCCCGCCGGCGATCCCGCCTCTGTCGAAGCTCGCCCGCAAGGAGCGCCTCGCGCTCTCCCGCCGCTCCCGGCGGCCCGACGCGACGCTCGACCTGCACGGCATGCGCCAGGGCGAGGCGCATCTGGCGCTGCACGGCTTCCTGCATCGCGCCGCAGCGCAGGGGCACGCCATCGTGCTCGTGATCACCGGCAAGGGGGGAGGACCGGGGGGAGGACCGGGGGGAGGACCGGGGGGAGGACCGGGGGGCGCGAGGGACGGCGGGAGCGGCGCGCTGTTCGAGGAGCGCGGCGTCTTGCGGCGGCTCGTGCCGCACTGGCTCGCCGAGCCCGCCGTGCGCGGGCTCGTCGTCGGCTTCGAGCCCGCGGCCTACCATCACGGCGGGGAGGGCGCGCTCTACGTGCGCCTGCGCCGCCGCGACGGACGCTGAGGGAGGCGCCGATGCCGCGCCGTGTCCGCGATCCCGACCGCGAGCTGCGGGCTCTGACGCCGTTCGGCCGGCGGGTGCGGGCGCTTCGGGCCGCCCGCGGGCTGCAGCTCAAGCACATGGCCGCGCATCTCGGCGTATCGAGCGCCTATCTGTCCGCGCTCGAGCGCGGCGAACGCGGGCGCCCGACCTTCACGCTGGTCCAGGGCACGATCCACTATTTCGGCGTGATCTGGGACGAGGCGGACGAGCTGCAGCGCCTGGCCGAGCTCTCCGACCCCGCCCCGCGAATCCCCACCGCCGGAGCGGGACCCGACGCGATGCTGCTGGCCAATCGCCTGGCACGGGAGGTCGGGAGCCTCGACGAGGCCGGGATCGCCGCGATGATCGCCATCCTGGATGGTTTTGCGGCAACGCCGGATACGCGCGACGAGCTTGACGGATCGGGCAGGAGCGGGTCTAACCCTGCCCATTCCCCGCCCCGCGACCGATCGCGCGACCAAGACAGCAACTGAGGATATTCATGCCCGAGCTCGACGTCCTGACCCTCGGAAACGCCATCGTCGACGTGATCGCCCACACCGACGACGACTTTCTCGTCTCCGAGAGGCTGCACAAGGGCTCGATGAACCTGATCGACGAGGCCCGCGCCGAGGATCTCTACGGCCGCATGGGACAGGCGGCGATCATCTCCGGGGGCTCGGGCGCCAACACGGCGGTGGGCGCGGCCTCGCTGGGCGCGCGCGCCGGCTTCATCGGCAAGGTGCGCGAGGACGAGCTCGGCCGCATCTACCGCCACGACATGAACGCCACCGGCGTGCGCTTCGAGACCGCCTACGCGGCGGCCGACGGCCCGGCCACGGCGCGCTCCTTCATCCTGGTGACGCCCGACGGCGAGCGCACGATGAACACCTACCTCGGCGCCTGCCAGAACCTGACGCCCGACGACATCGACGAGGCGACGGTCGAGTCCGCGGCGATCACCTATCTCGAGGGCTACCTCTGGGATCCGCCGGCGGCGAAGGAGGCCTTCCGCAAGGCCGTCGCCATCGCCCACGGCGCCGGCAACAAGGTGGCGCTGACGCTCTCGGATTCCTTCTGCGTCGACCGCTATCGCACGGACTTCCTCGACCTCGCCCGCACCGGCGCGCTCGACATCCTGTTCGCCAACATCCACGAGCTCAAGGCGCTCTACGAGACCGCCGACGAGGACACCGCGGTCGCGGCCCTGCGCGAGGAGGGCCATCCCGACCGCGACTTCCTGGCCGTGGTGACGCGCTCCGAGCGCGGCTCGCTGATCGTGACCCGCGCCGGCACGCGAGCCGTCGACGCCTACCCGCCCGAGGCCATCGTCGACCTGACCGGCGCGGGCGACCTCTTCGCCGGCGGCTTCCTCGCGGGCCTGACCCGCGGCCTCGACCACATCGCCTGCGCCCGCCTCGGCGCCATGGCCGCCGCCGAGGTGATCTCCCACATCGGCGCCCGCCCGCAGCGCAGCCTGAAGGCGATGGCGGAGGAGAACGGGCTGCTCGGGTGAGCCTGGCGCTCCCCACATCGGTGACGCCGAGCCTGGGCGCACGAGCGGGCCGCTCCGTCGCCGCGCGGCAGCGCGCTCGGCGGCGTGGACGACAGCGAGCTGCGCCCTAGTTGCGGGAACTCGCCGACGCAGGCGGGAGGCATGCCGAACGCGGGCGCGGCGACGGCGTTAACCTGCCTCGAACCCCGACGAATTAGGCTTGCAATCCACCGCCGCCCTTTGCGACAACAAAGATCGCGACCGGCGAATCGACGAAGGAAGCACCTGCCATGTCTCGACCGATCATCCCTACGCTCTGACGTCCGTCGATCCTCAGTCAGGTTCGCGCCCGAGGCCGCCTCGCCGCGTGCGTCTCCTGAATCTGCAGCTCGAAATAGCGACGCCAGCCGAATTGGAGGTGCATCTCCCGATATGCTTCCGCGATCCTGATGTCACCCTTCTCCATCACAACGGCCGCGATACACTCGTCGATCCCCGCTCGGATCTCCGCCCGCGTCTCACCGAAGGTGATGCGGGCGAGCCCGATGGCGTCGAGTACCGCCGACTGGATCGCCTCGTCCCCGCGCTGCCGCTGACGCTCCAACCCGTCCTCGATTTCCATCCTCAGGCGCCGGCGATGAGCCGCGTCTCGCGTCGGTGCCTGGAACTCGCGCTCCGTCAGGAAGCAGAGGCGGTTGAGCTCGATGTCGTCACGTGCGGCATCCGAGAGCTTCGGGTAGCGTCCCGGCTCGAGCAGACGCTCGGAATAGGTGATCGCCTCCTCGATCTCACCGAGGGCGTAGAGCATCGTCGGAACCGCTACCAGCTCCTTGTCGATGATGCGATCCGCATCGAGAAGGGCGCGAGCAACGCTCATGAACTGCTCGGCATGCTTCAGGGAGAAGCGGTTGAGGTCGCCGCGTGGCCGCAAAGCGGCCAGCCGCCCCGCGATCATCCAGCCATGGCGGAGGTGAGCCTCGTCCGCGCAGCAGCGGTCGATCTCCGCGATGCAGTGCTCCAGAGACGGGTCCGTCTCCGGCAGCTGCGCGAGCGTGTCGGCTTTCGCCTCGATGTCGTCGTAGAGCGCGCGCACCTCGGTCGCGTGGGGCTCGCTCCAGACACGATCCGCGACGGAACGGACGAAGTCGAACATCAGGCGGCGGACTTCCTTGACCGTCTCGGCCTCCACGTCCCAGGATGCCTGGATGATGTCGCGAATGAGGACGCTCTGCTGCTCCAGCAATTCCAGGCTATTTGCGACCGAGGCCATCAGCGCATCGAGCCGCGGATCGAGCCTGCCCGGCGGCTTGTAGGTCAGGTCGTGGGTCTTGCGAGACCAGGCGTCATGGAGGGACGTCTTGAACTGGATCTCGCAGCGTCGCACTATCCCGCCCGAGACCTGCGAGCAGATCATGTGCGTGGCATAGTAGCCCCGCTTGTCCTCCTTGCGCTCCGGCTCGGTCGTCGTGATCCGGCGCTCGCCGAGCCGCATGCAAAGGGCATCGATGACATCGTCCAGGACATCGGGGTAGAGAACAACGACGGTCAAGCCGACGATATCGTTCAGCTCGAGGAGATTCGTCTCGGTGATCTCCTTGCCGCGCGCTCGGAGCTTCGAGACGATCTTGGGCATCTTCTTGAATTCGTTCCCGGCCTGATGTGAGGCACGGGAGTGAATGTCGGTGATCATCGCGCCGGCAGGTTCGTTCTTCACCGCAGAGCAGACATCGCGGATCGCCCCGAGCAGGGATCGGTACGCTGCCTCGTGTCGATCGAGGAAGCGCGCGACTTCGTTGAGATCCTGCATGCGCCCCTCCCCAGCTGCGCGCGTGAGTCCTTATGGCGTCCGGCGCAGCAATGAGCAAGACGTACGCGGTCAGGGCATTTCCCCTACCGCGTCGCCGCCCCGTTCGTCTGCGGCACCAGCACGGGGATGAAGCGGGTCCCGCGCCGCGTCTGGCGGACCATCAGCGGACGGTGGAGCTGCTTCGTGGCCTCGACCACGTGGACGCCGGCGAAGGGCAGGTTGAGCCTCGTGCCGATCCGCTCCCAGGCGCCAGCGGAGCCGCGGAGCCAGCGCGAGGGCAGCGGCGGGACGTAGAGCGTCTCGGTCCAGGTCTCGGGCGTGAACAGCGTCCGGCGCATCAGCGCCTTCAGCTGGCCGCGGGAATAGGGCTGGCCGTGGCCGAAGGGGGTGACGTCCATGCGCGCCCACAGCCCGCCGCGATTGGGCACCACGACCGCGAGCCGCCCGCCCGGCGCCATCACCCGCCAGACCTCGTAGAACAGCTCGCCGGGGTCCTCGGAGGTCTCGAGGGCGTGCACCAGCAGCACCCGGTCCATGCAGGCGTCCGGCAGCGGCAGCATCAGGCTGTCGGCGAGGCAGGCGGCGCCGCGCCCGTCCTGCGGCCAGGGCTCGACGCCCTGCGCCGCCGGCATGAAGGCGAGCACCCGCTCGGCCCGCCCGCGCGCCGCCTGCAGGAAGGGGCCGGGATAGCCGAGCCCCATCACGCAGGCGCCGCCGACCGGCGCCAGGAAATCGTCGAGCGCGCGCCCGACGAAGCGGCGCGCGGTCTCGCCCAGCGGGCTCTCGTAGAATGCGCGCAACGCGACGACGTCGAGGGTCATGGGTCGGCGCTCTCCTCCCTCGCCACAGCAATGACGCGCCCGCGCATGATGCGCAACCCGCAGAGCCGCCCGGCGCACGACGCTCTCGCAATTCGCGCCGGGATCGCTTATGTGTTCGTCCGAGCGTGCGGCCCGAGGGCCGCCGCGACCCTCCCGCCAGATCAGCACCGTGACCGGCTTCGCCCGCATCGGGCCGGCGGGGACCTCTTTCGACGGTATCGACGACGCCAATGCCCTTTCCCGAGACTCACCCCCTCCTCGCCGAGGCGCTGTCCGCGCGCGGCTACGCCGAACCGACCCCGGTGCAGGCGGCCGTGCTGGCACCCGGCCACGAGGGGCGCGACCTCCTCGTCTCCGCCCAGACCGGTTCCGGCAAGACCGTGGCCTTCGGCCTCGCGCTCGCCGAGACCCTGATCGGGTCCGCGCCGATGCTGGTCCCCTCCATCGCGCCGCGCGCCCTCGTGGTGGCGCCGACCCGCGAGCTCGCGCTCCAGGTCGAGCGGGAGCTCGCCTGGCTCTGGCAGCGCACCGGCGGGCGCCTCGTCTCCTGCGTCGGCGGCATGGACCCGCGCCGCGAGCGCCGCGCGCTCGAGGTCGGCGCCGACATCGTGGTCGGCACGCCCGGGCGCCTGCGCGACCACATCGAGCGCGGCGCGCTCGATCTCTCGGCGCTGGAGGTGGCGGTGCTCGACGAGGCGGACGAGATGCTCGATCTCGGCTTCCGCGAGGACCTGACCTTCATCCTGAACGAGGCCCCGGCGACGCGCCGCACCCTGCTGTTCTCGGCGACGATCCCGCCGCAGATCGCGGCGCTGGCGCGCGACCACCAGCGCGACGCCGTGCGCATCGACACGGTGGGCCGCAACGCGCCCCACGCCGACATCGCCTACCGCGCCATCCGCGTGTCGCCCCGCGAGGTCGAGCTCGCGGTGGTGAACGTGCTGCGCCAGGTCGAGGCCCGCGCCTCGATGGTGTTCTGCGCCACCCGCGAGCAGGTGCGCCACCTGCACGCGAGCCTCGTCGAGCGCGGCTTCGCGGCCGTGGCGCTCTCGGGCGAGCTGTCCCAGGCGGAGCGCTCGCACGCGCTCCAGTCCCTGCGCGACGGGCGCTCGCGGGTGTGCGTCGCCACCGACGTCGCGGCCCGCGGCATCGACCTGCCGCACCTCGACCTCGTCGTCCACGCGGACCTGCCCAACGACCGCGAGGCGCTGCTGCATCGCTCCGGCCGCACCGGCCGGGCCGGGCGCAAGGGCGTGTGCGCGCTGATCGTGCCGGTGAATCGCCGCCGCAAGGCGGACTCGCTGATCCAGGCCGCCCGGATCGACGTCGAGTGGTCCGGCCCGCCGACGATCGAGGAGATCCGCGCCAGCGACGAGGCACGCTTCCTGGCCGATCCGCTGGTCGCGGAGGCGCCCGGCGAGGACGAGCGCGAGACCGCGCGCCGCCTGCTGGAGAGCCGCAGCGCAGAGGAGATCGCCGCCGCGCTGGTGCGGCTGTGGCGTGCCCGCCTGCCGGCGCCCGAGGACGTCTCCGATCCCGGCGAGCGCCCGCAGCGGCGCACCCGCGAGGAGCGCGAGGCGTACGGCGCGCACGAGAAGACGCCGTTCGAGGGCCGTGCCCGCGAGCGGGAGCCGCGCGAGACCCGCGAGCGGCTGCCGATGGCCTGGTTCACGCTCTCGGTGGGGCGGCGCCAGAACGCCGACCCGAAATGGCTGCTGCCGCTGATCTGCCGGATCGGCAACGTCGAGCGCGGCGTGGTCGGCCCGATCCGCATCTTCCCGGACGAGACCCGCTTCGGCATCGTCGTCGACGCGGCCGATCGCTTCGCCCAGGCGGCGCAGCGGCCCAACGACGAGAACGTCACGGTCGCGCGCACCGACGGCGCACCGGGGCCGCAGCCGGGCTTCGGCAAGCCCGCGTTCGGCAAGGCCGGACCCGGGAAGCCCGGCTTCGGCAAGGGCGGACCGGGCAAGGGGGCCACGGGCAAGGGCTCGGCCGGCAAGGGATCCTTCGGCAAGGGATCCTTCAAGGGACCCTCCGACAAGGGCGGGCCGACCAAGGGCGCGTTCGGCAAGCCGGCGCCGCGCGGCGAGGGTGGCGGAGCGCGGCGGCGCCAGGCCGAGCGTTGAGCCGCACGCCGAGCCCGGCTCGCGACCCGCTCGACGCCGCGGGTCGCGCGTCCTAGCTCTCCCCCGAGGGGCGCCGTGCCGCGCCCGATCGGGAGGAGAAGCCATGAACGACATGTCCCGACGCTCCGGAGGTGGAGGCGGCGCCCGCAACGTGCTCGGCGGGCCGCTCGTGCTGTGCTGCGCGGCGCCACGCACGGGCTTCTTCCGCGACGGCTATTGCAACACCTCCGCCGAGGACGTGGGCACCCACGTCGTCTGTGCCGTCGTGACGGACGCGTTCCTGCGCTTCAGCCAGGCCCGCGGCAACGACCTGCTGACGCCCCGTCCCGAGTTCGACTTCCCCGGCCTGCGCGAGGGCGACGGCTGGTGCCTGTGCGCCCTGCGCTGGCGCGAGGCGCTGGAGGCGGGCGTCGCCCCGCCCGTACGGCTCGAGGCGACCCACGCGCGCGCGCTCGACATCGTCCGTTTGGAGGACTTGGAAGCCCACGCCGCGCCGGACTAGGGTCCGTCCCCGCCCGCCCATGCTGCAGCGCGGGAACGCCCGGCGCCCCTGCGCCGTTGGCCCACGCGAGAGGAACCATGCCGGTCTATTATTTTCACATCCGCTCCGACAGGGGCGTGCACCCCGACACCGAAGGCGTGCGCCTGCCCGACGGCGAGGCCGTCCGCAGGGAGGCGATCGACCGCGCGCTCGTCGAGATGTCCGAGGGCGCGCGGCACGACGAGGACCGCATGAGCTGGACCTTCGACGTCCGCGACGACCAGGACCGGCGGGTGCTCGAGTTCCCCTTCGCCGAGGCGATCCCCCAGGGCTGAACGGCGACTGTCTACTCCGCGGCGTCGCTCACCGCGTCCTTGGCCGGCAGGTACTCCCGCCACACGGTCTCCCCCTTGAATCCCGCGAGGAAGGCCGCGTGCGCCTCCCGCTCGGCGTCGCTGAGGCGCGACGGCGCCGGCCGGCGCTCGATGCGGGGCGCGCCGGCGACGAGCGGACCACGCGCCAGGCTCGGCGCGGAGAGCCCGAGGTCGACCTGCTTGCCGCCGATCAGCTCGATGTAGACTTCCGCCAGCAGCTCGGCGTCGAGCAGCGCGCCGTGCTTGGTGCGCTTGGCGTTGTCGATGCCGAAGCGGCTGCACAGCGCGTCGAGGCTCGCCGGGGCACCCGGGAACTTGCGCCTGGCCATCATCAGCGTGTCGAGCACCTGCGCGTCCGGCCAGCGCGTCCGGCCGAGACGCTCGAGCTCCATGTTGATGAAGCCCATGTCGAAGGGCGCGTTGTGGATCACGAGCCGCGCGCCGTCGATGAAGCCGAGGAAGGCGTCGCAGACGGCCGAGAAGAACGGCTTGTCGGCGAGGAAGTCGTCGGACAGCCCGTGCACGCGATAGGCGCCCTCCGACATCCGCCGCTCGGGATTGATGTAGCAATGGTACGAGCGGCCCGTCGGGATGTGGTTGTACAGCTCGACGCAGCCGATCTCGACGATGCGGTCGTCCGCGTCGCGGCCGGTGGTCTCGGTATCGAGGACGATCTCGCGCAAGGCTCGGCTCCGGTGGACGCGCGTCTAGGTGCGTGCCGCGCGGCCGTCCCGGCCGGCGAGCGCGCGCAGGATATCGCGCACCTGGCGCTCGGCGGAAGGGAAGCCGCGGCTCGTATCCACCAGAAAATGCGCCCGCCGGCGCTTCTCCGCGTCCGGGACCTGCCGGGCGAGGATGCCGGCGAGCTTCTCCTCGCTCATGCCCGGGCGGGCGAGGACCCGGGTGCGCTGGACCTCGGCGGGCGCGGTGACGACGCAGACCGCGTCGCAGCCGTGCTCACCGCCGGTCTCGAGGAGCAGCGGCACGTCGAGCACCGCGAGCGGCGCGCCGCTCGCGCGGGCGCGCGCTAGGAAGGCCGCGCGCTCGGCCGTGACGAGGGGATGCACGATGGCCTCGAGCCGAGCCATGGCCTCGGGCCTGCCGATCACCATCCGCCCGAGCGCGGCCCGGTCGACGACGCCGTCCCTGGTGGCGCCCGGGAAGGCCGCCTCGATCGCCGGCGCGGCCTCGCCCGCATAGAGCCGATGCACCGCGGCGTCCGCGTCGTGCACCGGCACGCCGGCGCGCGCGAACATCGCCGCGGTCGCCGACTTGCCCATGCCGATCGAGCCGGTGAGGCCCAGGACGAAGGTCATCGCCGGGGCCCCTCCAGGGCAGCCCGCGCGAGATCCGCCTCGACCAGCGCCCGCAGCTCCGGCGTCACCTGCGGGCGAACGCCGAACCAGCGCGCGAAGCCGGGCACCGCCTGGTGCAGCAGCATGCCGAGCCCGTCGACGGTGGCGAGACCGCGGGCGCGGGCGGCGCGCAGGAGACCGGTCTCGAGCGGCGCGTAGACGATGTCCGCCACCGCGGCGTGGCCCGGCAGGGGCGCGAGGTCGATCGCGAGCGGATCCTTGCCGACCATGCCGAGCGAGGTGGCGTTGACGAGGAGGTCCGTGCCCCCGAGGACCCGCTCCACCTCGCCGAAGGGCAGGACGAGGACCCGCTGGGGCGCGAAGCCGAGGATCGGCGCGGCCTTCTCGACGTCGCGGGCGGCGACGGCGACCTGGTCGAGGCCGCGATCGAGCAGCCCCGCCACCACCGCCCGGGCGGCGCCCCCGGCGCCGAGCACGAGCGCCCGGCGCAGGCGCCCCTCCCAGCCGGCACCCAGCGCCGCGTCGAGGCTCTCGACGAAGCCGGTCACGTCGGTGTTGTCGCCGTGCAGCACGCCGTGCTCCAGCCAGACCGTATTGACCGCCCGCAGGCGCTGCGCCCGCGCGCTGGCGGCGTCGACGAGGCGGAAGGCGGCCTCCTTGTGGGGGATCGTCACGTTGCCGCCGATGAAGCCCTCGCGCCCGAGCGCCCGCAGGAAGCCGGGAAACGCATCCGGCGCCACGTCGACGCGCTCGTAGCTGCCCGCGATGCCGTTTCTGTCGAGCCAATGGCCGTGGATCAGCGGCGAGCGGGAATGGGCGATCGGATGCCCGACGACGAAGGCTCTCGGCGGCACGGTCTCTCTCGCGGTCGCAGGGGTGATCGCAGGGGTGGTGGTCACAGGGACAGGGCTCCGTGGTCGCGCAGGGCGGCGAGCAGCGGGAAAACCGGCAGGCCGAGGATGGTCGAATGGTCGCCCTCGACCCGCGCGAACAGGTGCGCGCCCACGCCCTCCAGCTGGTAGCCGCCGACGCTCGTGGTCGCGGCGTCGCCGGCCAACGCGAGGTACAGCTCGATCGCGGCGGCGTCGAGCGGGCGCATCGTCAGGCGCGCGCTCGCCAGGAAATCGGTGACGACGACGCCGTCGCGGGCCAGCGCCACCCCGGAATGGAGCGCGTGCGTGCGCCCGGCGAGCGCCGCGATCTGCTCGCGCGCCGCCGCCCGCGAGGTCGGCTTGTGGAACAGGCGCCGCTCGAGAGCCAGCGTCTGGTCGGCGCCGATCACCAGCGCGCCGGGCCGGGCGGCGGAGACCGACAGCGCCTTCTCGCGCGCCAAGGTCACGGCCAGCGCCTCGGGGCCGGCGCCACCGGCGAGCGCCGTCGCCTCGACGGCGCGCTCGTCGACGTCCGGCCGCGCCGTCTCGAACGGAAGCCCGGTCGACGCGAGCAGATCCCGGCGCGTGGCCGAGGTCGAGGCGAGGACGAGGGCCGTCGCCTCGCGCCAGAGGCCGGGGACGGTCGTCGCTGCGGCACCGGTCTCGATCAAGGGCGTCTCCCGGGGCTTCAGGTGGCGATGAACTTCATGCGATGGGCACGGTAGTGCTCCAGGATCGCCGCCGCCGTCTCCTCGATCGAGCGCCGGGTGACGTCGATCACCGGCCAGCGGTTGCGGGCGAAGAGCTTGCGCGAGTAGGCGATCTCCTCGGTGACGCGATCCTTGTCGGCATAGTCCGATTCGTCCGAGGCGTTGAGCGACAGGAGCCGGTTCTGGCGGATCTGCACGATCCGCTCGGGGCTCGCGACGAGGCCGACGAACAGCGGCTTCTTCGCGTTCTCGATCTGCGGCGGCAGCGGCACGTTGGGGACCAGCGGGATGTTGGCGGTCTTCAGCCCGCGATTGGCGAGGTAGATCGCGGTGGGCGTCTTGGAGGTGCGCGAGACCCCGATGAGCACGACGTCGGCCTCCTCGATGTCCGCGGGCAGCTGCCCGTCGTCGTGGAAGAGCGTGAAGTTCATCGCGTCGATGCGCTTGAAATAATCGGCGTTGAGCATGTGCTGGGCGCCGGGCCGTGCCGTCGAGGCGGCGCCGAGATAGGATTGCAGCAGCGCGTGCACGGGGGAGAGCACGGCGAGCGCCGGCGAGCCGTTCTCGCGGCAGGATTCCTCGAGGCGCTTGGCCAGGTCCTGCTCGACGAGGGTGTAGAGCACGATGCCAGGGGCCGCCTCGATCTCGGCGATGACGCGCTCCAGCTGCGTCGCGGAGCGCACCAGCGGGTAGACGTGCTCGATGGCGGAGACGCCCTCGTACTGCGCGGCCACCGCGCGGGCGACGGTGATCAGCGTCTCGCCGGTGGAATCGGAGACGAGGTGCAGGTGGAAGTAGCTGCGCGCCAAGGCGGGCCTCCCTGATTCGGCGCGCGGGTCCGGCCCGGCGTTCGGGCCCGGCCTCCCGGCACCGCCGTCCCCAGGCCGGCGGCCGGGGGAGTCGATGAGTGTGGATAAAGCCCCCCGGCGCCCGGGTCCAGCCGGGGGCCTGTGGAGGGCGCCCTCATACCGTCAACACCGGATGTTCTGGGGAAGCCTGCGGCGGCTATGCTGAGGACAGCGTGGGTCGCGCACCGACCGGTGCCGCCGGGCGACCCGCGGAGGATCGTTAACCTCCTGTTAAGGATTGCGCTTCTGGGATCGCTGGCGAAACGTCTCAACGCTTCCTCAACGCTTCGTCGGCCTGCGGCCGGTGTGGAGGGCCTGTGGACGGCGTTGCGGCAGCCCTGTACCCCTGCCAAGCAGAAACAGGATTCGATTCTAGAAAGAATTTCTGATTTGAGAGGGACAGGGGAGGAACGCGGATGACCGACAAGCCGGCGCGCAAGCTGATGCGGGTTCTCGACGGCGAAGCCGTCTGGCCGCAGCCGATCTGGCTGATGCGCCAGGCGGGGCGGTACCTGCCCGAGTACAAGGAGACGCGCGCCACGGCCGGCGGGTTCCTGGAGCTGTGCTACAACCCGGATTTCGCGGTGGAGGTCACGCTCCAGCCGATCCGGCGCTTCGGCTTCGACGCCTCGATCCTGTTCTCCGACATCCTCGTCGTCCCCCATGCGCTCGGCCAGGAGGTCTGGTTCGAGGAAGGCGAGGGCCCGCGCCTGACGCCGATCGCGACCGTCGACGACGTGAAGAGGCTCGGCGAGGGGAGGGACCCTCTGGAGCACCTGGTACCGGTGCTGGAGACCGTCCGCCGCCTGCGGGCGGAACTCCCCGCCGAGACCACGCTGCTGGGCTTCTGCGGGGCGCCCTGGACGCTGGCGAGCTACATGATCGCCGGGCGCTCGAGCCCCGAGCAGGCGCCCTTGCGTCTCGCCGCCTATCGCGACCCCGCCTTCCTCGCGGCGCTGATCGAGACGCTGGTCGAGACCTCGATCCGCTACCTCGTGGCGCAGATCGATGCCGGCGCAGACGCGGTGCAGATCTTCGAGAGCATGGGCACGAGCCTGCCGCCGTCCTTCGTCGAGCCGTGCTCGCTGGGGCCGCTGCGGCGCATCGTCGAGGGCGTCAAGAGCCAGCGCCCCGGCGCGAAGGTGATCGTCTTCGTGCGCGGCGGCGGGCATCTCCATCGTCTCGCCGCGGCGGGCTTCGCCGACGCGGTGGGCGTGGACTGGCAGACCGACATCGGCGATGCGGTGGCGCGGCTGCCGGCGGGGCTGCCGAGCCAGGGCAACCTCGATCCGCAGGCGCTCGTCGCCGGCGGGCGGGCGCTGGAGGAGGGCATCGACGCCATCCTCGCCGCCACCCAGGGGCGCCCGCACGTGTTCAACCTCGGCCACGGCATCGAGAAGGACACGCCGATTCCGCATGTCGAGGCGATGATCGCGCGCGTGCGCGGCGGCTCGCGCGGGGGCTGACGAGCGGCATGTTCGACGGGTATCTCTGGCTCAAGAGCCTGCACGTCATCGCCATCATCGCCTGGATGGCGGGGCTGCTCTACCTGCCGCGGCTGTTCGTGTACCACACGTCCGCCGCGGCCGGCACGCCGCAGTCCGAGACCTTCAAGGTGATGGAGCGGCGCCTGCTCAAGGCGATCACCACGCCGGCGATGATCGTTTCCGTCGCGACCGGGCTGTGGCTCGCCTTCCTCGGCGGCTGGTGGAGCCAGGGCTGGCTGCACGGCAAGCTGCTGCTCGTCCTGGGCCTGCTGGTCTCGCACCATCTGATGGCGCGCTACGTGAAGGCCTTCGCCGGGGACGAGAACCAGAAGTCTTCCAAGTTCTTCAGAGTCTTCAACGAAGCGCCGACGCTGCTCATGATCGGCATCGTCATCCTGGTGATCGTGAAACCGATCCTGTGGTGACGACGTTTAGGGGTTGAGCGTCGCGCGAAAACGCGATAAGCAGCCCCCTACCCTCCTCATCGAGTGACAGGTCGCGCTTTCGATCGGGCGATCCGGTCCCGGCCCTCTCGCCGGCAACCGTCCCGCGAAGCGACTCTCCCGAGCCGACCCGTCCCCTCGCCTCAGCGCGAACGCCCCATGATCGAAGACGACATCATCAACGCCCCGCTCCGCGAGACCTCGGACGACGCTCCCGCGATGCGGGAGATCAAGCTCCAGGATCTCAAGTCGAAGACGGCGACCGAGCTCACCACCTTCGCGGAGGAGCTCGAGGTCGAGAACGCCAGCACCATGCGCAAGCAGGAGCTGATGTTCGCGATCTTGAAGCAGCTCGCCGCCCGCGACGTCGAGATCATCGGCGAGGGCGTGGTCGAGACGCTGCAGGACGGCTTCGGCTTCCTGCGCTCGTCCGACTCGAACTACCTGCCGGGTCCCGACGACATCTACATCTCGCCCTCGCAGATCCGCCGATTCGGCCTGCGCACCGGCGACACGGTGGAGGGCCCGATCCGGGGACCGAAGGAGGGCGAGCGTTATTTCGCGCTCTTGAAGGTCAACACGGTCAATTTCGAGGATCCGGAGAAGATCCGCCACAAGGTCCACTTCGACAACCTGACGCCGCTCTACCCCACCGAGAGGCTCAAGCTCGAGCAGCAGGACCCGACGCGCAAGGACTACTCCGCGCGAATCATCGACATCGTCTCGCCGATCGGCAAGGGCCAGCGCGGCCTCATCGTCGCCCCGCCGCGCACCGGCAAGACCGTGCTGATGCAGAACATCGCGCAGTCGATCACCAACAACCATCCTGAGTGCTACCTCATCGTGCTGCTCATCGACGAGCGGCCGGAGGAGGTCACGGACATGCAGCGCTCGGTGAAGGGCGAGGTCATCGCCTCGACCTTCGACGAGCCGGCGGTCCGCCACGTGCAGGTGGCCGAGATGGTGATCGAGAAGGCCAAGCGCCTGGTCGAGCACGGCCGCGACGTCGTCATCCTGCTCGATTCGATCACCCGCCTGGGCCGCGCCTACAACACGGTGGTGCCGTCCTCGGGCAAGGTGCTCACCGGCGGCGTCGACGCCAACGCGCTGCAGCGCCCCAAGCGCTTCTTCGGCGCGGCGCGCAACATCGAGGAAGGCGGCTCGCTGACCATCATCGCCACCGCGCTGATCGACACCGGCTCGCGCATGGACGAGGTGATCTTCGAGGAGTTCAAGGGCACCGGCAATTCCGAGATCATCCTCGACCGCAAGGTGGCCGACAAGCGCACCTTCCCGGCGCTCGACATCACCCGCTCCGGCACCCGCAAGGAGGAGCTGCTCGTTCCCCCCGACCAGCTCAAGAAGACCTACGTCCTGCGCCGCATCCTCAACCCGATGGGCACGGTGGACGCGATCGAGTTCCTGCTCGACAAGCTGCGCGCCACCAAGTCGAACGGCGAGTTCTTCGATTCGATGAACACGTGATGCTCCTCCCCCGTCGGGGGAGGTGGCGCCGGCGAAGCCGGTGACGGAGGGGGTGCGCCGCAAGGCGCGCTTCGGCGAAGCCGAAACTGCACGCGTGGAGCTATGGAACCCCGCCCCTGATCCGCTTCGCGGATCGTCCCCGCCCCGAGGGGGCGGGAGCGCGTCAGCGCAGCCGCTTCAGCCGCGCGGCCACGCGGTCGAGGTAGCGCTCGCGGTCCGCGGCGCTCGCCGAATCCATCTCGTGCAGCCCCATCCAGAACGTGCGGCAGCCCTCGGCACAGAGCACGCCGAGCCCGGTGAGCAGCATGCGGCGCCCGGGCATGCCCATGAACCACCACCACCAGCGCGGCGCACCCAGCGTCGAGATCGCGCCGAGCACTCGGATGTCGGTGAGCACCCGCGTGATCGGACGGCCGGGCCGCGGCATGCCGAACGTGGCATGGGGCACGAAGACGCGCTCGACCCAGCCCTTGAGCATGGCGGGCGGGCCGTACCACCAGGTCGGAAACACGAAGATCAGCGCCTCGCAGGCCTTCAGCCGGGTGATGTGGCCCGCCACCGGGACCTCGTTGACGCCGGCCTCGTGATAGGCGCGGCGCTCGTGCGCCGACAGCACCGGATCGAAGCCCTCGGCGTAGAGATCGAGCAGATCGACGTCGTGCCCGGCGGCCTCCAGCGCGGCGATCGCCCGGTCGCGCACGGCGGCGTTGAAGCTCTCCGGCACCGGGTGGCAATAGACCAGCAGGACGCGCATCACACCCCCGACAGCGTCGTCTCGACCCGGGAGAGGAAGGCCCTGCGGCTCTCCGGCGTGGCGTTGTTCATGTCGTAGTGCGCGAGATAGGCCGCCCGCGCGGTCGGCGCCGCGAGCACGCGCAGCATGCGCATGACGCAGCGCCGGGGCGGGTCTCCCATCAGCAGGGCGCGCCAGCGCGTGGCGCCGTAGGTCGTCACCGACATCAGGAGGCGGATGTTGCGCAAGGCGGGCGCGACCTTCCCGTCCTCGATCACGAAGCTGACGCCCGGCAGGAAGACCCGGTCGAGGAAGCCCTTGAGGATCGCGGGGAAGCCGAAGTTCCAGACCGGGTTGACGAGGACGAGCCCCTCGGCCGCCTCGAGCCGGCGGACGTAGTCTTCCACGGGCATGCGGTTCGTGGGCGTTTCGTGATACCCGCGCCGCTCGGCTCGCGAGAGCACCGGGTCGAAGCCCTCCGCGTAGAGGTCGCAATCGTCGACCTCGTGGCCGCGCGCCGCGAGCGTGTCGACGACGGTGCGGTGGAGCGCGGCGACGTAGCTCTCCGGGTCCGGATGGGCATAGAGGACGAGGATGCGCATGTCAGGGCGTCCTCGCCTCTCCCGGACGGGAGAGAGGCCGGGGGCGAGAGAATGCCGCCGCTTCCTCCTTCCCTGTAGGGGAAGGTGGCACCGGCGAAGCCGGTGACGGATGGGGCGCGGCGCGAAGCGACGCGTTCCGCGAAGCGGAAGCCGCGGTGTCCGGCACGGAACGTCCCTTTCGGCTTCGCCGAACGCGCGTGCCGCGCGCCCGTTCCGTCTCGGCGCTGCGCGCCGATCCACCTTCCCCTACAGGGAAGGAGGAGGTCCGGCGCGGCTGCCGGGCACGCCGCAGACCCCCGGTTCCTCTCCCAGAGAGCCTGATCTCGGGAGAGGGGAGAGCCTTCGTCGTCTTCTCGACAGCTCCCATCCTCACCCCTCCGCCAGGGCGCGGAACAGGAAGGTCTTGCCGGAGCGGTAGTCGTAGCTCGGGTCCTCCCAGGCGATCATCTTGCCGGGGTTGAGCAGGCCCTGCGGGTCGGCCTCCTGCTTGAAGGCGAGCTGGACGGCGTCGGTCTGCTTCATGCCGCCCTCCTCCAGCGTGTAGCGGTGCGGGTTGAAGATCGGCGCGCCCATTTCCTCGTGGATCGCCATGATCTCCTCGAGCCGCTCCTCGCTGGTGAAGCGCACCAGCGGCAGGCCGAAGCAGGTGACCTTGCCGTCGAACTTGACGAATTCGAGGTGGGCGGGCAGCTCCTCGCCGAAGCGCTCGTGGATGCGGGTGACGAGATCGACCTGGTTCGGGAACGGGTAGAGCACCTGGAGATAGGTGATCGACGGATCGTCGCGCAGCGCCCGAAGCGTCGTGTGGTTCCAGGACAGCTCGAACACCGGGGGCAGACCCTTGACGTCCTCGGCCGGGAGCGTGTCGTTGCGAAACAGCAGCTCGGCGCCGCGATGGCGCCCGGCGACGGCGAGGTAGGACGACAGCGCGAAGTCCGCCACCATGGCCATCACGAGATGCTTCTCGCGCGGCAGGTACTTGCGGTGGCGCTTGAAATGGTCGTGCGGCACGGGGGCTGCGACGACGGCGAGCTCCTTGAGGAGGAGCCCGTCCTGCTCGCCGGCGGCATTGGCGAAGGCGGTGGCCGCCGCGAGGCTGTCGAAGCCGTGGATGACGTCCACCCAGGCATAGGCCGGCCCGAGCGGCATCTCCACCTTGGTAATGATGCCGTTGGTGCCGTAGGCGTGGGAGACCTTGTGCAGGTCGTCGCCGGAGAGCTGGAGCACCCGCGGGCTCGCCTCCATGGTGACCACCTCGAGCCGGATGATGTTGCCCGCGTCCCGCAGGCCGCCCCAGCGGATCGAGCCCACGCCCCCGGAGCCGCCGGCGACGAAGCCGCCGATCGAGGCGGTGTGGTAGGTGGAGGGATGCAGCCGCATCTCCTGGCGGCTTTCCGCCCGGGTCTGCTTGTCGATCTCGGCGATGACCGCGCCGGGCTGCGCGACCACCCGCCCGTTGTGGATCTCCTCCACCGCGTTGAACCCCGCGAGGTCGAGCACGATGCCGCCCGACAGCGGCATGGCCTGCCCGTAATTGCCCGTGCCGGTGCCCCGCGGCGTCACCGGGATGCCGAGCGCGTGGGCGGCGGCCAGCGTGCGCACCACCTCGTCGCGGGATTTCGGCGAGACCACGATGTCGCCCACGACCCCGTCGAGCTGGCGCTTGAGCGTGGGGGAGTACCAGTAGAAGTCCCGGCTCTTCTGCTTGACGAGCGCGGGGTTCCTCTCCGTCCTGATGCCGTCGAGCCGGGCCTCGAGGGCGTCGATGTCGTAGCGGGCGCTCATGGTCACTCCTGTCGGGGCTCGTCTCGCGGTCGTCGTCGATCGTCTCGGGTCAGCGCGTCATCAGGTCGTCGAGCTCGGCGTGGTCCGGCGGCCCGGCCGTGAGCGGCCGGCCGCCGGCGACGACGATGCGGTCGGATTGCGGGCGGGCGAGCAGCTCGTCGAGCGAGCGGGCGCGCACCAGCACGAAGTCGGCGGGGTCCCCCGCCTCCAGCCGCCCGGCGCGGTCGAGGCCCATGATGTCGGCCGGGGTCGCCGCCACGGCGCGGAGCCAGTCGGTCCCCGAATGGTCGAGGTGGAGGATGCGCGTCGCCTCGCGGAAGACCTCCAGCATGTCGAGGTCGCCGTAGGCGTAGAACGGATCGCGGGTGTTGTCGGAGGCGACCATCACCGGCGCGCCGGCGCCCTTGAGCTCGTGCAGCGGCGCCACGCCGCGCCAGCGCGGCGTGCGGCCGGCGGCGCGGTCCTGGAGGTACATGTTGCACATCGGGAGCGAGACGACGGCGATGCGGGCGTGCGCCACCTTGTCGATCACCCGCGCCCGCTCGTCCTCTTCCATCGTGGCCAGCGCGCAGCAATGGCCGGCGAGGATGCGGCCGGGGAAGCGATTGCGGATCGCGGCCTCGGCGATGCGCTCCAGCGTCCGCGCCTGCGGCGCCAGGCTCTCGTCGACGTGGAGGTCGAGGTCGAGCCCCTCGGCGGCGGCAGTCTTCATCAGGATGTCGAGCGCCGTGTCGAGCCTCCCGTCCGGCGCCTGCCCGAGGAAGCTGACGCCGCCGAGCACGCCTTCGTAGCGTGCCGTGGTCGAGACGATCTCGTGGAACTGGTGCGGATCCTCGTGGATCATGTCCAGCGGGAAGAGCGACACGCCCTGGAGCGCGATGATGCCCCGCCAGGTCTCGCGCATCTCCGCGAAGACCGGCCACGAGATCGCGGTCTGCCGCCCGCTGGTGTCGATGTGGGTGCGCAGGGCCCCGGTGCCGTGGGCCAGCGCGCAGCGAAGCGAGAAGTCCATGCGCCGGGCGACGTCCTGTGCGCTCCAGCGCGCCTCGCGATCCGCGGCGACGGCGGAGAGCGCGCCGGTGAAGCTGCCGTCCGGGTTGGGGCGGCGGGGCCAGATGTGGCCCTTGTCGATGTGCGTATGCACGTCGACGAGCCGCGGCAGCAGGATGCGGCCGGCGAGGTCCAGCCGGGGCAGGTCGTCACCGTCGAGGTGGAAGCCGCCGGCCGGCCCGATGCCGGCGATGCGGCCGTCCTCCACCACGAGGTCGACGCGCGCGAAGCCCTCGGCGTCCCCGGCGACGCCGGAGGCCTGGAGCAGGCACAGGGGCGCACGGGCGTTCTCGATGCGCCAGGCCCGCGCGCCGGCGATCTCCGGCGGGAGGGTGGCCGGCGGCGGTGCCGGGCGGGTGGCGAAGGGATCGGTCATTCAGCGTTCCTCGCCGATCGCGCTCTCGTGCCAGCGCCGCAGCAGGAGATGCGAGAGGGCGGACAGGGCCAGGAAGATCATCACCCCGGTGAGCGAGAGCAGCGCCAGCGCGGCGAACAGCCGGGGGATGTTGAGCCGGAATTGGCTCTCCAGGATGCGGTAGGCGAGGCCCGAGCCCGCGCCGGCGGAGCCCGCCGCGATCTCCGCCACGACGGCGCCGATCAGCGCCAGCCCGCCGGCGATCTTCAGGCCGGCGAGGAAATAGGGCAGGGCGGCGGGCCGGCGCAGGTACCACAACGCCTTCACCCGCGACAGGAAGCGTCCGAGCCAGGGCGGGGCCCATTTCGGCTTGGTTGCGCCGTACAGGGCGAACAGACCGCGCAGGTTGCGTTCGAGCGACTCCAGGCCGAGCGTGGTGTTGGACAGGATCGGGAAGAAGGCCACGATCCAGGCGCAGGTGAGCACGGCGGCCTCCTGCGGCATGTAGATCAGCAGCAGCGGCGAGATCGCGACGACGGGTGTCACCTGCAGGACGACGGCGTAGGGGTAGAGCGAGTACTCGACGAGCCGCGACAGCGACAGGAGCACCGCGAGCCCGACCCCGCCGGCCACCGCCAGCGCCAGCCCGAGGAAGGTCGTCTCGAGCGTCTGCAGCAGCGACGCGGACAGGACCGGCCAGTCGGTGATCAGCGTCTCGAAGATGCGGCTCGGCGCCGGCAGGATGTAGTGCGGCACGTCGTAGGCCGTGACGTAGCGCTCCCAGCCGAGGACGACGAGGGCGAACAGGCCGAGCGGCAGGGCGACGCGCAGGAGCCGTGCGGGATCGCGCCGGCCCGCCGCGGAGGCGGTGGATGGGGCCGACGGGGCGGCGCGCTCGGTCGCGATGCGCGCGCCGGCGATGCGCCCGACGTCGGCCGCGGCGTTCGCCTCGCTCATGCCGGCTTCCCTCCCCTCGCTAGAGATGCGCGTCGGCGCCGGGCGCGCCGTCGTCCATCGCCGCGTCGTCCGTGGCTCCCTCGTCCATCGCCCCGTGCAGCGCCGCGCTCGCCTGCCGGCAGAGTGCCGCGTAGAGCGGCGTCGTGCGGAAGGCCTCGGTACGCGGCACCGGCGCCGCGACCGGGATCTCGGCGACGATCCGCCCGGGGCGCGCCGCCATCACCACGATGCGCGTCGACAGATAGACGCTCTCGTAGACCGAGTGCGTGACGAAGACCACGGTGCATCCGAACTCGCGCTGCAGCCGCAGCAGGTCGTCGTTGAGCTTGAAGCGGGTGATCTCGTCGAGCGCCGCGAAGGGCTCGTCCATCAAGAGGATGCGCGGGCGCAGCGAGAGCGCGCGGGCGATGGAGACGCGCATCTTCATGCCGCCGGAGAGCTCGCGCGGATAGGCGTCGGCGAACGTCGACAGGCCGACGAGGGCGAGGCTGGAGGCGATCGCCTCGCCAGCGTCGCGGCGCGAGACGCCGCGCAGGCGCAGCGGCAGGTAGACATTGTCGGCGACGTTCGCCCACGGCATCAGCGTCGGCTCCTGGAAGACGAAGCCGATCTCGCCGCGATGGTCGTCGTCCGCGCCGTCACCGGTCCAGTCGACCGCGCCCCGCGAGGGCGGGATCAGGCCCGCCAGGATCCGCAGCGCCGTCGACTTGCCGCAGCCCGAGGGGCCGAGCAGGGAGACGAACTCGTCCTCGCGGATGTCGAGGTCGAGGCCCGACAGGGCGACTGTGCCGTTGGCGAAGGTCTTGTCGACGCCGCGCAGGGCGACGAGGGTGCCGGGCGACGGGGATGCCGACGGGGATGCCGACGGGGCGGTCTTCGAGGGACGGATCTCCGACGGCTTCGGTGACATCCTGGCTTGTGTCGCGCTCATGGGCTCGAGTTCGTGCTCCTGTCACCGCCCCCCCCGGGGCGGTCGACGCCGAAGGCGGCGGGTGGGGGCGAGCGGCGGGTGGGGCGAGCGGCGGGCGATGACCCGCCAGCGTCTCGCCGCCACCGGTCCTCGCTACGCTCGGCCCACCTCCCCGGCGGGGAGGTGACGGGTCGAGCGGGTCGGCCGCCCCTCACTGCGCCGGGCGCAGCTCGAGACCGACACCCTCGTTGACGAAGTCGAGCGTGTAGGCCTGGCGATAGTCGAGATCCGCCGGGAACAGGCCGGCGGTGACCATCTTGCCGAAGAAGCTCTCCATGCGCGCGTCGGTCATGGCGCCGATGCCGAGCTCCACCGCGTCGCCGGAATCGACGATGCCGTATTCCTTCATCTTCTCGATGGAATAGGCGATCTGGTCGTCCGTCATCTCCGGGTTGTCCGTCTTGATCATCTCGTTGGCGGCGGCGTTGTCGCCGTAGAGATAATTGTACCAGCCGACGGCGGAGCCGTCGACGAAGCACTTCACCACCTCGGGCTCCTCGTCCACCAGCTCGCGGCGGGTCTCGATCGTGGTCGAGTAGGTGTCGAAGCCGTAGTCCGCCAGGAGGAAGACGTTGGGCGCGATGCCGGCCTCGCGCTCCACCGCCAGCGGCTCCGAGGTGAGGTAGCCCTGCTGCACGGCGTCCGTGTCGGCGATGAAGGGCGCCGGGTTGAAGGTGTAGGGCTTCGTCTGCTCCTCGGTGAAGCCGTACTCCGTGATCAGCCACTGGTAGAAGGTCGCCAGCCCCTCGCGGCCGACGTAGATCGACTGCGACTCCGTCAGGCTCTCGAACGTGTCGTGCACGCCCGGATGCGACATCAGGATCTGCGGCTCCTTCTGGAAGCTCGCGGCGACCACGAGCGTCGGGATCTCCTCCTGGATGGCGGAGAAGGCCTGGATCATGTTGCCGCCCATGTAGGAGTCGATCCGGCCGACGGGCAGGAGCATGCGGTTCTTCTCCTGCGGGCCTCCGGGCCCGATCTCGCCGGAGAGGCCGCAGGCCTCGTAGGTGCCGTCCGCGACGGCCTGGTAGTAGCCGCCGTGCTCGGCCTGGGCGACCCAGTTGGTGCCGAAGCGCACGTCGCGCAGGTCCGCGTCCTGGGCGAGCGCCGGAGCGGCGGCGACGAGGGCGAGCGTCGAGGCTGCGATCGTGCGCCGCGCGGTGGAAGAAAGCGTCATCGTTGCCTATCCCTGCCGGTTCGATTGCTCAAAGCGTGGGCATGCCCGCCGCATCGACCCGCATCCTCGCGAGCCCCGCAACGCTTGGCAAGGGCCGTGCCGCGCGATGGCGCCGGCGGCCCTGCGACGGGAGGGCGCGGGGCTCAGCGGCCGGCGCGCTGGGCGGCGGTGCGGGCGATGTCGATGACGAGGCGCTCGGTGAGCGAATCCGCCAGGTCGGCGGAGCGGCGGGTCGCCAGGACCACGTCCTGGATGCGGCCGACGAGGCGCCGCAGCAGGTCCGGCGTCCACAGGGCGAGGTGCTTCGTGACGAGCGGCTTGCGCTTGAAGTGCAGCCCGCGCCAGCCCTCCACCGCGGACGCGGGCGCCCCGCCGGCGGCCACGTCGAGGGCGAGCGGCAGCAGCGTCGTGGCGTGGCCGAGCAGCGCCGCGAGGATCGCCGACGTGCTCGTCCCCTCCTGCCGCAGCCGCCGCAGCGCCTCGTCCGCCTGCCGTACGGACCCGGCGAAGGCGGCATCGCCGACGACGCTGGTCTGCAGGCCGGAGACGTCGCTGAGCACCGCCTCGAGATCGGCGGCGGTGACGGCCTCGCGGCCGTGGCAGTAGAGCACGAGCTTGTCGAGCTCCGAGCGCGTGGCGAGACGATCGCCGCCCAGGCTCTCGACGAGGAGCGTGCGCGTGTCCCGGTCGATGGAGAGCCGTGCCTCGCGCAGCACCTCGTCGACGACCTGCGCCAGGCTGCGGCCCTCGTCGGCATAGCAGGGGATCGCCAGCGCCCGCGGCGCCTTCTCGCAGAGCGTCCGCAGCGGCGCGGACTTGGCGAGATCGCCGGCCTCGATCACGACGAGGGCGTCGCTCACCGGGATCGAGAGCACGGCCTCGACCGCGGGGACCAGGTTCTTGCCGGTCGGTCGCACCCAGACCGCACGCCGTCCGCCGAACATCGCCACCGTGCCGGCCTCGTCGGCGAGTCGCCCGGGGTCTGCGGCGATCGTGTCGCCGTCGAGCTTGACCAGCTGGAACGGATCGTCGGGATCGGAGACGGCGCCGCGGGCGGCGCGTTTCGCCCGCTCGGCGACGAGGCCCGTATCCGGTCCGTAGACGAGGACGACGGCGACACGCGGATCGAGCCGCGCCAGGGCGCCGTCCGCATCGGCGGCCTTGACCGCGACCATGCCGCCCTCAGCCGGCGGGCGCGGAGGCCGCGGCGACGGCGGGTGAGGGCGCTGTCCTCAGGGCGATGGCGATCCGGGTGCGGATCTCCTCGGCGAGACGCTTCGCGAGGCGGATGCGCGCCTCGCGCCCCGCGCGCACCGCGGCGAAGCGCTGGATCGTGCGCTCGTAGCTGACCACGGCGTTCACCGTGGCGCTGTCAACGACGGTGGTGCCGTCGGCGCTGGTGAGCGTATAGCTGGCCGAGCCGACGAGGCTCGCGACGCTGGCGCGGAGGGTGACGGAATCGACGATCGGCGTCGTCACGGACGCGGTGGCGGCGACGGCGAGCGTGTAGGCCCGCGGTCCCTCCGTCGTCGCCCGGCCGGTGCCGTCGAGCGCGAACACCAGCTCCTGGCGGAGGTAGTGAGCGAGCACCTCCTCGCCCGAACCGGTGGAGACGGCGTCCACCGAGATCTGCCGCAGCGCGTCCTCGAGCGCGGCGTTCGACGCGGAGGTGCCGTAGAGCGGCGTCAGGCAGCCGGCCAGCGGCAGGGCCGCGAGGCAGGCGAGCCCGGTGAGCACCGTGCGTCGGGTGGGCGCCGCTGCGGCGCGATCGTTAGGCGACGACATTCACGATCCTCTGCGGGACGACGATGACCTTGCGCACGGGACGCCCTTCGATCGCGCGCTGCACGTTCTCGTGTGCCAGCGCCGCCGCCTCGATCGCCGCGCGATCGGCGTCGCGGGCGACGGTCACGTCGGCGCGCTTCTTGCCGTTGACCTGGACGGGCAGCACGATCGTGTCCTCGACGAGGAGATCGGGCTCCACCTCGGGCCAGGCGGCGTCGGCGACGAGGCCCTCGCTGCCGAGGGCGCGCCAGCATTCCTCTGCGAGATGCGGCATCATCGGGGCGACGAGCTGGACCAGCGTGCCGAGCGCCTCGCGCAGGGCGAAGCCGAGATCCGGGTCCGGCGACCCGTCCGCCTTCGGCGTGGCGGCGGAGACGGCGTTGGCGAGCTCGTAGATCTTGGCCACGGCGACGTTGAAGCGCAGTGCCTCGATCGCCTCGCCGACGGCGGCGAGCGTACGGTGGGTCGACTTGCGCACGGCGAGCGCTTCCTCGCCGAACGCGACGGGGCGCGGGGCGCCGGGCGTGTCGAGCGGCGTCTCGTTGACCAGACGCCAGACGCGCTGGACGAAGCGATAGGCGCCCTGTGCGCCCTCCTCGGTCCAGATCACGTCGCGCTCGGGCGGCGAGTCGGACAGCACGAACCAGCGCGCGGCGTCCGCCCCGAAGCTCTCCAGAATGTGCTCGGGGTCGATGACGTTCTTCTTCGACTTCGACATCTTCTCGATGGAGCCGATCGTGACGGGCTCGCCGGTTTTCACGTGGAACGCGCGGCGCTCGCCCTCGACCGTCTCGATGCGCGCGTCGATGGGCATGACCCAGCGGCCGGCCGCGTCCTTGTAGGTCTCGTGCACCACCATGCCCTGGGTGAACAGGCCGCCGAACGGCTCGTCCAGGGTCAGGTGGCCGCAGCGGCGCATGGCCCGGGTGAAGAAGCGCGAGTAGAGCAGGTGCAGGATCGCGTGCTCGATGCCGCCGATGTACTGGTCCACCGGCAGCCAGGCGTCCGCCTGCTTCGGGTCCGTCGGACGGTCCTCGAGATGCGGATCGGTGAAGCGGGCGAAGTACCAGGACGAATCGACGAACGTGTCCATCGTGTCCGTCTCGCGCCGGGCCGCGGCCCCGCAGGCGGGGCAGGGCACGTCGCGCCAGGTCGCGTGCCGGTCGAGCGGGTTGCCCGGCTTGTCGAAGGCGACGTCCTCGGGCAGCGTCACCGGCAGGCTCTCGCGCGGCGCCGGCACGACGCCGCAGGCGTCGCAATGGATCACGGGGATCGGGCAGCCCCAGTAGCGCTGCCGCGAGATGCCCCAGTCGCGCAGGCGGAAGTTCACCTTGCGCGTCGCCACCGGCGCACCGCCGCGGGTCTCCTGCTCGAGCCGCGCGGCCACCGCCTCCTTCGCCTCGGCGATGGACAGCCCGTCGAGGAAGCGCGAGTTGATCATCCGCCCCTCGCCGACATAGGCCTCGTCAGCGATGGCGAACGTCTCGGGGTCGGCGTCCGGCGGGCAGACGACCGGCGTCGCACCGAGCCCGTACGTGTTGGCGAAGTCGAGGTCGCGCTGGTCGTGGCCCGGGCAGCCGAAGATCGCCCCGGTGCCGTAGTCCATCAGGATGAAGTTCGCGACATAGACCGGAAGCGTCCAGGACGGATCGAACGGGTGCACCGCGCGGATGCCGGTGTCGTAGCCGAGCTTCTCGGCGGTCTCGATCGCCTCCGCCGAGGTGCCCATGCGCCGGCATTCCTCCGCGAAGGCGGCGAGCGCCGGATCGCGCGCGGCAGCGGCCTTGGCGAGCGGATGGTCCGGCGCGAGCGCCATGAACTTAGCGCCGAACAGCGTGTCCGGCCGGGTCGTGAAGATCTCGAGCTCGGCGGCGTTCTCGGGGGCGGTCGCCTCATCCAGGGCGAATCGCACCGTCAGGCCCTCGGAGCGGCCGATCCAGTTGCGCTGCATCAGCCGGACCTTGTCCGGCCAGCGCTCGAGCCCGTCGAGTGCCTGGAGCAGGTCCTCGGAATAGTCGGTGATCTTCAGGAACCACTGCGTCAGCTCGCGCTGCTCGACGAGCGCACCGGAGCGCCAGCCACGGCCGTCGATCACCTGCTCGTTGGCGAGCACGGTCTGGTCGACCGGGTCCCAGTTCACCTTCGCCGTCTTGCGATCGACGAGGCCCGCCTCGAGGAAGTCGAGGAACATGGCCTGTTGGTGCCTGTAGTAGGACGGGTCACAGGTCGCGATCTCGCGCGACCAGTCGAGCGAGAGGCCCATGGACTGGAGCTGGCCGCGCATCGTGGCGATGTTCTTGTAGGTCCACTCCTTGGGGTGGACCTTGTTCTCCATCGCCGCGTTCTCGGCCGGCATGCCGAAGGCGTCCCAGCCCATCGGATGGAGGACGTTGAAACCCCGGGCGCGCTTGTAGCGGGCCACGACGTCGCCCATGGCGTAGTTGCGCACGTGCCCCATGTGGATGCGCCCGGACGGGTACGGGAACATCTCGAGCACGTAATAGCGCGGCCGGGGATCGTCGTTGCGGGTGCGGAACGTGTCGGCACGCGACCATTCCGCCTGCCATCTCGGCTCGGAGTCCTTGGGATTGTAGCGCTCGGCCTTCATCGCGGGTCGATCTGGCGTGTCCTGTGGGAGATGTGGCAGGATGGCGCGTCGAGGCGGCGCACGCCATCGCGCGCCGCCAGGGTGCTGGCGACGCCGGGGCAATTGGGCACGAATGCGCCCGCCGGTCAACGGCCTCGGGCATAAGCGGGGAGCGAGCGGATGGCGATGGATGCGGAGACGTTCGAGGCGGCGCGGGCCGCGGCCGGCGCGGCGAGCGTCGAGCGGCTGCGGGAGGTCGAGGCGGCGATCGCCCGCGCGGCGCGCGACGCCGGTCGCGACCCGGCGGCGATCACGCTCGTGGCGGTCTCGAAGACCTACGGCGCGGAGAGCATCGCGCCGGTCCTCGCCGCGGGGCACCGGGTCTTCGGGGAGAACTACGTGCAGGAGACGAAGGGCAAGTGGCCCGGCCTTCGCACCGCGCACCCCGACGCGGAGGTGCACCTGATCGGCCCGCTGCAGTCGAACAAGGCGCGCGACGCCGTCGCCCTGTTCGACGTGATCCAGAGCCTCGACCGCCCGTCGCTCGCAGCCGCCCTCGCAAAGGAGATCGCCCGCGCCCGCGACTCCGGCGCCCGGGTGCCGCGGCTCTACGTCCAGGTGAATACCGGTGAGGAGCCGCAGAAGGGCGGCGTCCTCCCCGACGAGGTCGACGCCTTTCTCGACGCCTGCCGCGGGACCCACGGGCTTTCGATCGAGGGCCTGATGTGCATCCCGCCCGCCGAGGACCCGCCCTCCCCCCACTTCGCCCTCCTCGCCGAGATCGCCCGGCGCAACGGCCTCGGCGCGCTGTCGATGGGCATGAGCGCGGATTTCGCCGCCGCGATCCAGATGGGCGCGACGATGGTGCGCGTCGGCAGCGCGATCTTCGGCCCGCGCGGCTGACAGACCTCCCCCCCGGGGAGGCCGGTCGCGCAGCGACCGGGTGGGGGCGAGCGTTCGTGATGACCCGCCACCGTTCGCCCCCACCCGTCGGCTTTCGGCCGCCGACCTCCCCGAGGGGAGGTGTCGGCCT
>JBNPEA010000024.1:39876-45923 GCA_051117315.1 Salinarimonas sp.
CCTACCTCCCCCTCGGGGAGGTCGGTCGCGCAGCGACCGGGTGGGGGCGAGCGTTCGTGATGACCCGCCACCGTTCGCCCCCACCCGTCGGCCTTCGGCCGCCGACCTCCCCGAGGGGAGGTGTCGGGCTCGCGGCCCTCACCGACGTTCGTGCCGTGCACGACGCCCCTACCTCCCCCTCGGGGAGGTCGGTCGCGCAGCGACCGGGTGGGGGCGAGCGTTCGTGATGACCCGCCACCGTTCGCCCCCACCCGTCGGCCTTCGGCCGCCGACCTCCCCGAGGGGAGGTGTCGGCCTCGCGGCCTGCACCGACGTTCGTGCCGTGCACGACGCCCCCAACCTCCCCCCGGGGAGGTCGGTCGCGCAGTGACCGGGTGGGGGCGAGCGTTCGTGATGACCCGCCACTGTTCGCCCCCACCCGTCGACCTTCGGCCGCCGACCTTCCCGGGGGGAGGTATCGGCCGGCATCGGCCTTTACCGCGCCGCCATCACGCGGCACATAGCACCCATGCCCGCACCCGAATCACCCGATGCCGCCCTCGCCCCCTACGCGGTTTCACGTGAAACCCGCGCGCGCCTCGAGCTCCTCGTGGCCGAGCTGCGCCGCTGGCAGCCGGTGAAGAACCTCGTCGGGCCCGGGACGCTGGACAGCGTCTGGACGCGGCACGTGGCGGATTCGCTCCAGCTCGTCGACCTCGCGCCGCCGGATGCGACACGCTGGGTCGACCTCGGCTCTGGAGCCGGCTTCCCCGGGCTCGTCGTTGCGATCGCACTCGCGGACCGGCCTGGCTTCCGAATGGATCTCGTGGAGGCGAACGCACGCAAATGCGCCTTCCTGCGCCATGTGGCGCGCCTCGCCGAGGCGCCGGTGCGGGTCCACGACGCCCGCATCGAGGATGTGGTCCCCGGCTTCGTCGGTGAGGCCGACGTCGTCTCCGCGCGGGCGCTCGCCCCGCTCGCGACGCTCCTCGGCTGGACCGAGGACCTGTTGAAAACCGGTGCCGTCGGCCTGTTTCCCAAGGGCGCGGGCGTCGAGAGCGAATTGACCGCTCTCGGGAAATCCCGGACAGTCGCCATCGAAGAGATCCCGAGCCGGACCGATTCGCGCGCACGCGTCCTGCGAGTCCGCCGGCTCCCTCGGGACGACGCGTCCAGGATCGACTGACCAGGACCGACCGACCATGACCAGCGACACCTTCGTGGACGAGGACGACGCCGCCGAGATCGCGGACGCGGCGGACCGCGTCGAGGCCGCGGATCGCAGCGGGCCCGTGCCGCAGCGTGAGGCCCGTCGCCCCCACGGCCGCCCCCGCGTGCTCGCGCTGGCCAACCAGAAGGGTGGCGTCGGCAAGACCACGACGGCGATCAACCTCGGCACCGCCCTCGCGGCTATCGGCGAGAAGGTGCTCGTCATCGATCTCGACCCGCAGGGCAACGCCTCCACCGGCCTCGGCATCGAGCGCAAGCAGCGCCGCGTCTCGACCTACCACGTGCTCACCGGCGAGGCGGAGCTGCGCTCGGCCATCCGCGAGACCGCGGTACCGCGCCTGTATCTGGCGCCCTCCACCCTCGACCTGCTCGGCGTCGAGCTGGAGATCGCCTCGGCCCGCAACCGCGCCCATCGCCTCAAGCTCGCCGTCGACGGGCTGGCGCTGGGCGATGCGCTGCGCGCCGAGCCCTTCACCTACGTGCTGATCGACTGCCCGCCCTCGCTCAACCTGCTCACCATCAACGCGCTCGCGGCGTCGGATTCCGTGCTCGTGCCGCTGCAATGCGAGTTCTTCGCGCTGGAGGGCCTCAGCCAGCTCCTGAAGACCGTCGACCAGGTGCGCGACAACCTCAACCCGCGCCTCACGATCCAAGGCGTGGTGCTGACCATGTTCGACCCGCGCAACAATCTCTCCAACCAGGTCGTCGCGGACGTGCGCTCCTTCATGGGCGGCAAGGTCTACGAGACCATGATCCCGCGCAACGTGCGGGTCTCGGAGGCGCCGTCCTACGGCAAGCCGGTCCTCCTCTACGATCTCAAGTGCTCGGGCAGCCAGGCCTATCTGCGGCTCGCGTCCGAGATCATCCAGCGCGAACGCACGCTCAAGGCGGCCTGAGGCAAGGACCGGAGACGGACATGGCGGAAGAGGGACAGCGCCTGCGGCTCGGTAGAGGCCTCGCCGCGCTCATCGGGGACATGGGTGAGGACGAGGAGGGCGTGGTCGATCGCGGGCGCGGCCCGCGCCGCGTGCCCATCGAATTCCTGCGCCCGAACCCGCGCAACCCGCGCAAGGCCTTCGGCGAGAGCGACCTCGAGGATCTGGCCCAGTCGATCCGAGAGCGCGGCATCATCCAGCCCATCGTGGTGCGCACGCTGCGCGGGCTGGATGACGCCTACGAGATCATCGCCGGGGAGCGGCGCTGGCGCGCCGGCCAGCGCGCCGGCCTGCACGAGGTGCCGATCGTCGTGGTCGAGGCGGACGACCGCCTCGCGCTCGAGTACGCCATCGTCGAGAACGTTCAGCGCACGGACTTGAACGCGCTGGAGGAGGCCGCCGGCTACGACAAGCTCATCGCCGAGTTCGGCTACTCGCAGGCCGATCTCGGCCAGGTGATCGGCAAGAGCCGCTCGCACGTGGCCAACACGCTGCGTCTCCTGAAGCTGCCCCAGGGCGTGCGCGACAAGCTCGCCTCCGGTGTGATCAGCGCCGGTCATGCCCGCGCCCTGCTCGCGGTGAAGGATCCCGAGGGCGCGGCCGAGCGCATCGTCGAGAAGGGCCTCAACGTCCGCGACGTCGAGCGCCTCGCCCGCGAGGAGGACGCCGCGCCCGGCAGCCGCGGCGGCCGCCCCCGCGCCGGCAAGGACGCCGACACCCGCGCCCTGGAGCAGGCCCTCGGCGAGACTCTCGGCCTCGACGTGACGATCGCCGCCAAGCCCGGCGCGCCCAACGGCGAGCTCCGCATCCGCTACGCCAGCCTCGACCAGCTCGACATGCTCTGCCGCACGCTGCGCCGCGGGTGATGCGCCCCACCTCCCCACCGGGGAGGTCGGCCGCGCAGCGGCCGGGTGGGGGCGAGCGTTCGTGATGATCCGCCGCCGCCGTTCGCCCCCACCCGTCGGCCTTCGGACGCCGACCTCCCCGAGGGGAGGTGTCAGTGCGCCATCGGCCGCGATCGGTTCGGTCGGCCGACGACCTCCGCTCTGGCGACCCTCCTCCCGCTCGGCATAGGATGCGGGCGTTTCAACGACCCCGGACGCCGATGACCCGCCAGCAGCGCCCCCCTCGCGACGCCTTTGCCGTCTTCCGGCCGCTGCAGACGCGCTGGATGGACAACGACGTCTACGGCCACGTCAACAACGTCGTCTACTACAGCTACTTCGATACGGCGGTGAACGGCTGGTATGTCGAGGAGGGCCTGCTCGACGTCGCCGGGAGCCCGTCGATCGGGCTCGTTGTCGAGACGTCCTGCGCCTATTTCGAGAGCGTCGCCTTCCCGGACGCGCTGGAGGTCGGGATCTCGGTGGCGCGGCTGGGCACGTCGTCGGTGACCTACGCGCTGGGGATCTTCAAGGTCGGCGCGGCGGAGGCGGCTGCCGCGGGGCGGTTCACGCACGTCTTCGTTTCACGTGAAACCAGCCGTCCGGTGCCGATCCCGCAGGAGATCCGCGCCGCCCTCGATCGGCTCAGCGACGCCGTCCCCGCGCGTTCACCGTGAGCGGCGCAGCTCGGCAACGAGGAGCTCGCGGAAACGTCGGTGCAGGCGGCGAGGCCGACACCTCCCCTCGGGGAGGTCGGCGCCCGAAGGGCGACGGGTGGGGGCGAACGGTGGCGGATCATCACGACCGCTCACCCCCACCCGGCCGCTGCGCGGCCGACCTCCCCGAGGGGGAGGTAGCGGCTCCATGCCGGCGCCTCGCACGCCTCCGTGCGGCGGCTCATCCGGCGCGTCGCGTCGCGTCCGTCTCCGATTCGTCTTCCACCGCGAAGCGCAGCATCACACAGGTACCGCAATGGGATGGATCGAACTCGAGCTTGGACTGCAGGGACGAAGCCATGGTCTTGATGATGCGCGTGCCGAGCCCGCTGCCGGTGGCGGGCTCCTCCCCGCGCCAGCCGGAGCCGTCGTCCTCGACCTGGAGCCGCGCCATGCCGGCGCCCTCCCGCACGAGCAGAACGCGCACCTCGCCGCCGGCGCCGGCGGGATAGGCGTACTTCACCGCGTTGGTGACGAGCTCCGCCACGATGACGCCCAGCGACACCGCCTTGTCGGTCGGCATCGGCATGCCGTCGGCTCGGACCTTCAGCTCGTGGCGCTCGCCCTGCGCCTGCAGGGCGGCGGCGAGCTCCTCGATCAGGCCCTTGAGGTAGGCGTCCATCGAGACCGCCCGGATGTCGGGCGAGGTGTAGAGCCGGCGGTGGATCTGGGCGATGGCGGTGATGCGCGACTGGGTCTCCACCAGCACCGAGCGGGCCGCGGGATCGGTGACGATCGACTTCTGCATCGAGACCAGCGAGGAGACGAGCTGCAGCGAGTTGGCGACGCGGTGGTTCACCTCGCGCAGTAGCATCTCGGCCCGGTCGCGCTGCTCGCGCACCTCGCGCTCCGCCGCCTCCTTGGCGCGCCGCACGCGCTCCTGGTTCAAAGACTGGCCGATGCCGGCGACCAGCAGGTCGAAGAAGGCGCCGCCGACGTCCTTGACGATGTAGTCCGCCGCGCCCGCCTTCAGCGCCGCGACGGCGATGCGGCCCTCGTCGGCCCCGGTGACGTAGACGACGGGAGGCGGGTCCGGCAGCGCGCGGATGTCGGCCAGCACCTCGAGCCCCTCCTTGCCCGGCATGAAGTGGTCGAGGGCGACGACGTCGAAGCCGCCCGCCGCGAGCGCGGCGACGCCGTCTTCGCCCCCGAGCGCGAAGGTGACCGCGATGCCTTTGCGGGCGAGCGTCCGCTCGACCAGGCGGCCGAAGGCGGGGTCGTCGTCGATGTAGAGGAGGCGCACGCCTTCGAGCTGGTCGGGCACGGTCGTCAGGCCTCTGGCACCTGCATCACGGAAAGGAAGAGGCCCAGCTGCCGGATGGCCTGGGCGAAGGTCTCGTACTCGACCGGCTTCGTGATGTAAACGTTGCAGCCGAGATCGTAGCAGCGCTGGATCTCGCGCTGGTCGTCGGTCGTCGTCAGCACGATGACCGGAGCCCGCCGCAGCCGCTCGTCGGCCTTGAGCTTGGCGAGGATGTCGATGCCGCTCATGTCCGGCAGGTTGAGGTCGAGCAGGACGAGGAGCGGCCCGTTGGCGCGGACCTCTTCCTGCATGACGTGGGCGAGCGCCGATGTGCCGTCGACGAAGTGGCGGATCTCGTTGTTCACCCCGGCGCGGCGCACGTTCTTCTCGATGAGGCGGGCGTGGCCCTGGTCGTCCTCGACCATGATGATGGTGACGGGCTGCGGGCTCATGCCGCTGACTCCTTCTCGTGCGTACGCGTCGTCTCGGCCTCGTCGAGCACTTTCGGCAAGGTAACGGTGAATGTCGACCCCTCGCCGGGCGTCGATGCGACCTCGATCGAACCGCCGAGCCGGCGCACCAGGGCGCGGGTGTGGGCGAGGCCGATCCCCTCGCCGGGCACGTCCTGGCGGCCGGCGCGGCGAAACAGGTCGAAGATGCGCTCGAAGTCCCCGGGCGCGATGCCCCGGCCGTTGTCCGAGATCGCGAGCCGGATGAGGGGACCGGCGTCCTCGGCCTGCACGCGAACGAGCCCGGGCCGCGACGGATCGAGGTACTTCACTGCGTTCTCGACGATGTTGCCGAGGATCTGCTCCAGCGCCAGGCGGTCCGAGACGATCCTCGGCAGCGGGCCGATCTCGATCGTGGCGCCACGCTCGACCAGCTGGTGGGCGACGCTCTCGCGCAGCGTCTCGACCAGGCACGTCAGCTCGACGGGCTCGGCCAAGAGCACGCGGCGGCCCTCGCGGGAGAGCTTGAGGATGGCGTTGATCAGCCGGTCCATCTTATGCGTCAGGGCGCGGATGAAGCCGAGCGCGTCCGGGAGGACGGGCTAGATCGG